>NZ_JAJNJA010000002.1:0-461291 GCF_022386995.1 Mammaliicoccus sp. N-M50
TCCTCTGGCCGGCACCATGTTTTAGAGCCATTAGCTCAGTTGGTAGAGCATCTGACTTTTAATCAGAGGGTCAGAGGTTCGAATCCTCTATGGCTCACCATTTAAGCGGGTGTGGCGGAATTGGCAGACGCACTAGACTTAGGATCTAGCGCCGCAAGGCGTGGGGGTTCGACTCCCTTCACCCGCATTATTATTAATATGATTTAAGCATTTAATTTTGCAGAAGTAGTTCAGCGGTAGAATACAACCTTGCCAAGGTTGGGGTCGCGGGTTCGAATCCCGTCTTCTGCTCCATTATTTGCCGGGGTGGCGGAACTGGCAGACGCACAGGACTTAAAATCCTGCGGTAAGTGATTACCGTACCGGTTCGATTCCGGTCCTCGGCACCATATTAATATGCGCCCGTAGCTCAATTGGATAGAGCGTTTGACTACGGATCAAGAGGCTAGGGGTTCGACTCCTCTCGGGCGCGTAATGACCATTTTGGTTACGGGAAGTAGCTCAGCTTGGTAGAGCACTTGGTTTGGGACCAAGGGGTCGCAGGTTCGAATCCTGTCTTCCCGACTCTTTAAAAATTTACATATTAAATGGGGGCTTAGCTCAGATGGGAGAGCGCCTGCTTTGCACGCAGGAGGTCAGCGGTTCGATCCCGCTAGTCTCCACCATTTAAAAATAATACCATTATGGCGGCGTAGCTCAGCTGGCTAGAGCGTACGGTTCATACCCGTGAGGTCGGGGGTTCGATCCCCTCCGCCGCCATTAAAATTTTCAATATGATACATATTTTAAATTTTGGACCTTTAGCTCAGTTGGTCAGAGCAAACGGCTCATAACCGTTGGGTCGCAGGTTCGAGTCCTGCAAGGTCCATACTTATATATTGGAGGAATACCCAAGTCCGGCTGAAGGGATCGGTCTTGAAAACCGACAGGGGCTTAACGGCTCGCGGGGGTTCGAATCCCTCTTCCTCCGCCATTATATTTGTAACTTAATATTATTATCGCGGGATGGAGCAGTTCGGTAGCTCGTCGGGCTCATAACCCGAAGGTCGGTGGTTCAAATCCGCCTCCCGCAATAGCTTTAATGATGGTCCCGTGGTGTAGCGGTTAACATGCCTGCCTGTCACGCAGGAGATCGCGGGTTCGATTCCCGTCGGGACCGCCATTTTTTAAAAATTAATGTATGGCTCAGTAGCTCAGTCGGTAGAGCAAAGGACTGAAAATCCTTGTGTCGGCGGTTCGATTCCGTCCTGAGCCATCTTTTAACTTTTTGCCGGCCTAGCTCAACTGGTAGAGCAACTGACTTGTAATCAGTAGGTTGGGGGTTCAAGTCCTCTGGCCGGCACCATCTAACGGAGGGGTAGCGAAGTGGCTAAACGCGGCGGACTGTAAATCCGCTCCTTCGGGTTCGGCAGTTCGAATCTGCCCCCCTCCACCATTATTATTTTAATTTAATAGGGGCATAGTTCAACGGTAGAATAGAGGTCTCCAAAACCTTTGGTGTGGGTTCGATTCCTACTGCCCCTGCCATGGCGGCTGTGGCGAAGTGGTTAACGCATCGGATTGTGGTTCCGACACTCGTGGGTTCGATTCCCATCAGCCGCCCTTATTTTATATTAATGGGCTATAGCCAAGCGGTAAGGCAACGGACTTTGACTCCGTCACTCGCTGGTTCGAATCCAGCTAGCCCAGTAGTCTGGCGGCATAGCCAAGTGGTAAGGCCGAGGTCTGCAAAACCTCTATTCACCGGTTCAAATCCGGTTGCCGCCTCCATTAATAACTTTGCGGGAGTATTTCAACTTTTAGAATACATTCCTTCCCGGAATGAGATATAGGTGCAAGTCCTATCTTCCGCTCCATTTATTTCTTCCATTGGGAAGATTTTTTTGTAGGATTTTTATTAAGCCGGTGTGGTGGAATTGGCAGACACGCGGGACTCAAAATCCCGTGTCCGTTGAGGACGTGTCGGTTCGAACCCGACCACCGGTATATTATATCGAATCTTTATAAACATTTAAGTCGTAAACGTTGGGTTTACGGCTTTTTTGTTTGTTAATAAACCATTTAGAAACATATAAGTTCAAATTTTTGGTCACTTTGTGGTCACAGTTAGAGCTTTAAGAACTGACCATATTAACGATTTTGTGAAGTGCTGACGCCTGAGGGAATAGTATGAGTGAGAGACTACAGGCTCGAACCATACCCTAGGCAAGCATGCATGAGCAAAATCGTAGATTTAAAAAATAACATCTCATTTTTACTGTAGATCAGTAGAATGAGATGCTATTTATTTAGAGTTTCTTTTAAAGTTTAATAATATAATCAATTTTCTTATCTTTATACATTTTACTTCTTGTCATTACTTGAGGGATATCATATTTGTTTTTCATACTAATTGCTTTTGATAGGCTCTCATCAGTACAAGCGACAATATCAATATTGCTAGTGTGTTGAAGTATTTCTACATAAATTTCTGAAGTAATATTACAACCATCAATACCAACTTTTTGTTTGTTCATTTTAATTACCCCCTAATATTTGTGATTGATTAAAGGATAATCTATGAAATGCATTTCATGTCAATGGTTAAATTTAAATACTGAGTTTCTTTTAATAAGTTTTGTCTCAAATAAATAGTTATTCAGTTTATCTTCATATAGTTGATTAAACAAACTTTTACCAATTTGGAAGAGGGGAATCTCTATTGTAGTAAGGTCTAACAATTTAGATATTTTATGATTTTCAAACCCAATGATAGATATGTTTTTCTTTTGTTCGTCATTTAAACTAATAAACAATCCTGCAGCTGTGTTATCTCCAGAAACAACAATTGCTGTAGGTGGATTTTCTTTATTATCAATTTCTTGAGCAAGTCTTTGACCATCTTCTAATAATACAAAATTCTCAAATATATCTTGATCATTGAAGGGTAAAGCATTCTCACTGCAAAAGTCTTTATATGCTTTTATTCTTAAAATTGAACTAGTGCTATTTCTTCTATTTATGGCACATGCAATATGTCTATGTCCGTTATTGTATAGATGATTTAATGCTTGTTTGAAGGCGTTGTAGTGATCAATATATGTTGTTCTAAATTTGGAGTTTGAAATATTTTCGAATATAGAAATTGGTCCATACTCTATGTACTGTTCAACTATATTTAATGAAATATTCCTTGAACAAATAATAAGTGCGTCTATTTGTTTTAATTTTAACATTTCCAAAGCGTCAATTTCTTGATCAGTATCATAGGCAGTTTGGAATAAAACAATTTTTTTGTTTGATTTAATCGCTTCTTCAGAAATACCTTGAATTAATTGCGAAAAGTAGGGATGATTAGAGAACGGTAATACAACACCTATTAAATTTGTTTTACCTTTTTTTAAATGAATTGCATTGATATTTGGTATATAATTTAATTCTTCTATAGTATCAAGTACTTTTTGTCTTTTTTCTTCATTAACATAAGGGTGGTTATTAATTACTCGTGATACGGTACTTGGTGAAACGCCAGCTCGTTTAGCTACTTCTTTTAAATTTGTCATTTACTTACCCCCTCGATTATACTTATTACTATGTTATTATTTTAGCATATAAGTTGAACTATATTTACAAAGATAAAGTAGGTGTAATTTATTAAACAGCAATTTTATGAATTAGAATGTGCACATTTGGATGCGAGTAATAGAAAGGATAAGTCGTTTATCTTAAATTTACTTGATGATGATTTTAAAGAAATAGGTAAGTCTGGCAGAATGATATATAAACGAGATATTGAAGAGGGCACTTTACATACATTTGATTATGAGATTTCGGATTTTATAGTTGAAAAAATTCAAAAAGGTATTGTACTAACCACTTATGAATTAATCAATAAAACTGATCATATAACAACTAAGCGGAGTACATTATGGATTAGAAAACAATCTGAGTGGAAGATGAGATTCCATCAAGGAACAACAGTAAAAAAATGACTACAATTTTGTAGTCATTTTTTGTCTTTATTTCCGCTTTACTAATTCAGGCTCAAGATGATAGACATTTGGTTGATTTTCCTTAGATTCAATTGCATTGATAAGGATATTAACTAACGCTTCAGCAATATTCTTAGTAGGGACACCGACTGAATGAATCACTGTATCCATATGGTCAAATTGAGGTACGTTGTCGTATGAGTACACAATATGTTGATCAAGTGAATCTTTTAAAGTGTGAACGAGTCCTAAAGTAATATCGTAACTTCCGCAAATGATACCTTCTGGCAACGTATGATTAGTCAAATATGATTTTAATGCAAAAAATGTATCTTCAGCAGATAGTCCTCTTGAATCAATCATATTATATTCAAGATTGTGTTCTTTACAATAACGTTCAAAAGTTTCTTTCTTTATAATTTGTCGAATATCATCAGTGTTGAGATCCCCAATATAGCAAATATTTGTTATATTATTTTGCATTAAATCATCTAAAGAAAGAATCATTGCTTGTTTATGATTAACATTTACAATAGGATATTCGAGCTCTCGGTCTGTACCATAGGCAACTACTGGGATATTTGAACTAATGATACTTGGTAAGGTAGAAGCTTCTCCTTCATCAAATACGATGATGCCATCAAATCGTAATTCTAAAAATTTATGTGCAGCAGTTTCCACATCATCGATTGATACTGACATAAAATATCCAGTATTCTTTAAAAAGTTATTGATTTCTGAAACAAGAGTTGAAACTGCAACTCTGTCTACTGATGGCCAAATGAGTCCAATTGTTTGACTCTTGTTTGAGACTAAAGAGCGAGCGGAATTATTAGGAATATAATTCATTTCTTTTGCCTTTTGCTGTATGCGCTCTGTTGTTTCAGCAGTAACTAAAGGAGAATTTTTTAACGCTTTACTTACTGTTGAATAACTAACACCACAGGCATTTGCTATGTCTTTTAATGTTACAGCCATGTGAGTCTCCTTTAAATATTATTTTCTATATTATACCATAAGTACACATTTTCTATAAATAACAACGTTGTTATTTTGTTTCATTTGATTTATACTTATCAATAAGTATTAAAGAAGTAGTCAATTTGATTACTTTTTTAAAATTAATGGGGGATGAGAGATGAAAAAAATTTTACTGTTAATTGTAAGCGTATTCACTGTTTTGTATGGATGCCAACAAAGTGACGCACAAGATAAAGATGTTAAGACTTTAACATTAGCACACAATCAATCAACAACACATCCAGTACATAAATCTTTAGAAGAATTTAAAAAAGAAGTAGAAAAGAAATCTCATGGCAAATTAAAAATTAAAATATATGCGAACGGACAACTTGGAAGTGAACGGGAAGCAATTGAGATGACACAAACAAATGCCATTCAATTTACAAAAGTGTCAGCAAGTGCACTTGAAAGTTTTTCTGAGTCGTATTCTTTATTTAGTATGCCATATCTATTTAAATCTCAAGATAGTTTCCGATCTATTATGAAAAAACCTGAAGTACAAAATTCGTTCTTTAATACGACTAAAGATAATGGGTTTGTAGGTATTACTTACTATGACGCAGGATTAAGAAATATTTATACAAAAGATAGAGAAATAAAGACGAATAAAGACTTACATGGTTTAAAAACACGTGTTCAGCCTAGTAAAACAAGTGTGCAACTAGTTAAGTCATTAGGTGGTACACCAACTCCAATGGCATTTGGTGAAGTTTATACAGCACTTCAATCTGGTGTTATTGATGCAGCTGAAAATAATGAAACAGCATTGACCGACAATAAACATGGAGAAGTTGCAAAAAATTATTATAATACTGAGCACGCTATCGTTCCTGATATTTTAATTATGAATAAGGAAGCATACAATGATTTAACGAAAGAAGAAAAAGGATGGATAAAAAGCGCAGCAAGATCATCTACTGAAAAGCATGAAGTCATCTGGGATAAAGCCATTAAAGAGGCAATTAAATCAGCCAAAGAAGATATGAATGTGAAATTCCATGATGTAGATAAGTCTACTTTCAAAAAAGCTGTAAAACCTCTACAAGAAGAATTTAAAAATAATAAAGGAACAGAAAAACAATACAAATTGATTAAGGAGGCAGAACAAAATGAATAAATTAACACATTATATTGATAGAACTTTGCTTTCTGTGTCTGGTGTATTGATAACTGTGATGGTCATTTTATCAGTTTGGCAAGTGATAACAAGATATATATTGAACACGCCAAGTACGACAAGTGAAGAAATCATTCGCTTCTTGTTAATCTGGTTTGCATTGTTAAGTGCAGCATATGTATTTGGTAAGAAAAAACATATTGCCATTTTATTTATAAGAGAAAAGTTTCCACTTAAAGCACAGTTATTTATAGAAAGATTGACGAATATCATTATTTTATTAGTTGCTTTAATTTTGATGATATACGGTGGTATTAAAATTGTAGCACTTACTTGGACTCAATATGCACCAGCTACAGGTGTTTCAATGGCGCTAATGTATGGTGCGTTACCTATATCAGGACTTTTCATTGCTTTTTATTCAATTCGAGGCATTATAACAAATGAGTTACCTGAAAATGATGAAGGCGGTGAAGTGTAATGACAACAATTGCTGGAATCGTATTATTTGTATCTTTAGCAATATTTTTAGCATTTGGTATTCCAATCGCTATTTCAATTATTTTAAGTTCATTATTAACGTTAATACTTATTTTCCCGTTTGATGTCACAATACTTACTGCTGCCCAAAGAATGGTAACTGGTATTGATAACTTTACAATGCTTGCCATTCCGCTATTTGTACTAGCTGGAATATTGATGAATAACGGTGGTATTGCATTTAGATTAATTAACTTTGCAAAAGTGTTAGTAGGTAGATTACCTGGTTCTTTAGCACATACGAATATTGTGGGGAATATGTTGTTTGGTTCGATTTCAGGATCAAGTGTAGCAGCTGCTGCCGCTATGGGTAGAATTATGACACCGATGGAAACAACACAAGGTTATAAAAAATCATATTCTGCAGCTGCCAATATTGCTTCAGCACCTTCAGGATTATTAATTCCACCAAGTTCATTATTGATTGTTTATTCACTAGTAAGTGGTGGAACATCAATTGCTGCATTATTCATTGCTGGTTACGTTCCTGGAATTCTATGGGGCCTAGGTTGTATGGTTGTTGCTTACTTTTTAGCTAAAAAACATGGCTATCCAGTTTCTGAAAAAGTGAGTTGGAAAGATAAATTATTTTTAACTTTAGATGCTATTCCAAGTTTACTATTAATTATTATCGTAATCGGTGGTATTGTAGCTGGAATATTCACAGCAACAGAGGGTGCAGCTGTCGCAGTTCTATATGCGTTTATACTGTCACTTATTTATAAAAATTTAAAAATTAAAGATATACCTGCGATTATTATAGAAACAGTAGAAATTACAGGTATGATTTTATTCTTAATTACAGCATCTGCATTATTCTCACTCGTTATGAGTTTCACAGGATTACCAGAAGCGATTTCTGGCGGTATATTATCATTAACTGAAAATCCAATTTTATTATTACTGTTAATGAATTTAATTTTATTAATCATCGGTACATTTATGGACATAACACCAGCAGTACTTATATTCACTCCAATTTTCTTACCGATTGCAGAAAGTATTGGATTAGATCCAGTTCATTTCGGTATAGTAATCGCATTTAACTTATGTATAGGTAATATAACACCTCCAGTAGGTAGTGCGTTATTTGTTGGTAGTAGTGTTGCAAATGTACGTATTGAAAGTGTCATTAAGACATTAATACCATACTTTATTATTTTAATTATACTGTTGTTATTAATTACGTTCGTACCACAATTATCGTTATTTTTACCAAAATTACTTGGGCTATAGGAAAGGTGAGTATTTATGAGTTTAATTAAAGAAAATTTTATTGTTCAATCTGAAAAAGGACAGGATTTATACAATATAGCTAAGGATATTCCAATTTTTGATTTTCATTGTCATTTAGATCCAAAAGAAATCTATGAGAATAAACCTTTTAATACGATTACTGAAGTTTGGCTAAAACATGATCATTATAAATGGCGTTTAATGCGCGCATATGGAATAGATGAGTCGTATATTACTGGAGACAAAACTGATAAAGAAAAATTCGAAGCATTTATAAGTTTATTGCCTAAAAGTATCATGAATCCAATGTACCATTGGTGTCATTTAGAGTTAGCAAGGTATTTCAATATCAATGAAAATTTAAATAAAATTGATAAAGAACAATTATATAATCAGTTAAATGAAAGTTTACAACAACCAGAATTTCTTCCAAGAAAATTAATAGAAAGAAGCAACGTCCAAATCATTTGTACAACTGATGATCCATGTGATGATTTGAAATATCATCAATTACTTCGTGAGGATAAGTCATTTGATGTTAAAGTATTACCAACATTTAGACCGGATCGTTATATCGCCTTAACGAAAGATAATGTAGAAGCATCTATTAATCAATTAGAAATTGCTACAGAAAGAAAAATAAATCATTTGGAAGAATATATTAATGCGCTCAATGAACGAATTGAATACTTCCATAAAAATGGCGCAAGAAGTTCTGATCAAAGCTTTGCTAAAGTACTTAAAGTGGATGTAACTGAAGACCAAGCTGAACAGTATTTTGAACAAATTAAGCAAGGTAAACACATAGATGAGGAAGATTTAAGTAGATTATCTGGATATATTTTAACCGAAGTAAGTAAAACGTATAAAAAATATAATTGGGTTGTACAGTTTCATCTTGGACCAGTGAGAAACAATAATACATTATTGTTTGAAGAAGTTGGTCCAGATGCTGGATTTGATAGTGTAGGTGATATGCTCAGTTCTTCTGACTTAAATAGATTTTTAGATCATTTAAATCAAAATGATGCATTATCAGATACAATTATTTATCCTAATAATGCAAATGATCACTTAATGGTGCAAGCAACAGCTGGAAACTTTACTTCAGATAAAGTCAAAGTGCAACTAGGTGCTGCATGGTGGTTCAATGATACTAAAGAAGGAATGGAACAACATTTAGTAGAATACGCAAATGTTGGATTGTTATCTACTTTCGTTGGTATGTTAACTGATTCAAGAAGTTTATTATCATATACAAGACATGAATATTTTAGAAGGATTTTATGTGAAATGATTGGTAAACGTGTGGAAAGAGGAGAAATCATTGATGATGATGAAATTCTTTCTGAAATTATTAAGGATATTTGCTTTAATAACGCCGTGTCATTATATAATATAGAAGGCGTAGATGCTATATAAAATTAGAGAACCTAAGACGATGTTGTCTTAGGTTCTTATTTATTTAGAACTTTAGATTTTCAATTGTTTTTAAATCATCTTGATAAACTGGTATCTCTGCGCCTTTTACTACAAATGTTGGAATATGTTGTAAAGTCGTTTTTACAGTTATTGTTTGACCGCCTTCAAACTGTTCGCCGCTATGAAAATCAATCCAACCTTTGTTGTTTTTAGGTAAATAGACTGTTCTTTCTAGTTGAGCTTTTTCTACGATAGGGGCAATTAACATATGCTCACCTAACATAAATTCTTCATTTTCTTCAAAAGTATTAATATCACTTTCAAATTGGTAAAAAGTAGGTCTAATAATTGGTTCATACGCCTCATGTGCCTGTACAACTAATGACTGAAGATATGGTTTAAGCTTTTCGTGGAAGTGCATGGCTTGTTTAACTTCAGATAAGACTTCATTATGCATCCAAGGTTCATTTACAGAACCATCATCATTCCATGAGTGGATTGAAAATCTTGGATAATAAGCACCACATTGTACCCATCTTAAAAATAATTCTGCTTCTGGTTTATCACCAGAAAAACCGCCAATATCATGTCCGAAATTATAAACACCAGATAGACTTAACCCAATTGCCATAGCATTATTATATTTTAATGTATGCCAACTCGTATAGTTATCACCTGTCCAAGTTTGAACGTATTTACTCATACCAGCTGCACCAGATCTACTAATGATATAAGGATATTCTTCTTTATGATATTGTTGTTGAATTTCTCTTGATGCTTTCATCATTAATATAGGCATAATTGCTTTATAATCTTGGAAATTTGCTTCATTGCCGAAACCATTTACTTTAGCTTTATCATCCCAAATTTCGAATTCGTTATTATCATTCCATGTACAATTGACATGATTAGATAATAATTGTTGTTCTATTTTTGATTGCCACCATTTAATAGTGTCTTTATTTGTAAAGTCTAAGTAGTATCCTTTTTCATCCCAAAATTGTACAAGAAGCGGTTGGCCATTCATATCTTTAATAAATCCATCAAAGGCTAATACTTCATCTAGTAAAGGATGATCTGTAAGTAGGGTAGGTTTAATATTCGCAACTAATTCTACATTTTGATCTGTATAAGCTTTTCCAAAAGATTTTGGGTCTTTAAATTTATCATAATTCCAATTAAAAACGTATCTCTTATCATGAATGGATGTATAACCTGATGAAAGGTGGAAAGATCTAATCGTAATATTATGTGTGTTACATTGATTTAGAAAAGATATCAGTCTTTCATCTGAATTTGGCAAATCTGTGTATTGCATTGTTGAGCCAGAATAAGACAAACTCCATTCAGGCATGAGTGTTGGTCTACCTGTTAAATGACTAAAACGCGTCGTTACTTGTTGAATAGTCGGACCGGCAATAACGTAATAATCAAGAAAATCTGACTTAGTTTCATAATATCTATAATGACCGTGATAATTATCTAACTCTTGCCCAAGATCTACAATAGAGTCTTGATAATCATCATAGAAGATACCAAATGCTACATTTTCATCAGTTTTGTATGTGAGATAATAAGGAATATGTTTATAAAGAGGATCAGTCGTTTCAGCATTATAGCCCATAGCATCTATATTTTTCATTCTGAATCGTCTGCCATGTTTATTTACTTTTCCGCTCTTTTCACCGAGACCAAAATACATTTCATTTTTATCTCTATTTAAATAATGACAAGTCGGATGATTTCTTGATATTTGATGTTGATAACTGCCTGTCTTACGGTCTTGCATAATTTTAATTTCTTTGTCAGATGAACTTAAATCATACCAACTACAATAGAAATCTTCTTTATCAATGATAAGTTTTAATAACTTTGTCTTAATTATAATATGGTGTTGCTCTTCTGAAATTTCATATTGTGGACATGAAAAGTTAGATTGATCATATCTAGAGAGACCTTCGAAAGGTAATTCAGTATCTCCAGGTGTAATGGTCCAAGTCGGTAAAGTGATCTTTTTCTCTGTAGAAGATTTAATATTGATTAAGTAATCTTCTAATATGCGGATTGTAAAGAAATGCTCGTTTTGCCTGTCACTGATTACAATTGTATTTTTATCTTGTGAAATCATATTAAACATGTAAAAATCCTCCTATAACAACGTTGTTATTTAAACTATTACATTAAACTATACCAAAGTAAAGTAAAATAGTAAAAATAGCATTGTCTATAAAAATAAAGTCATATATCATTAATACATATTATTTCAGGAGGCATTTTATGGATAAACATTTCACAGTAAAGGAATTTTTCTTTAATATTTTAAATGGTATAGGTGTAGGCATTGTTATAGCATTAATACCTAACGCCATACTTGGTGTGTTATTTAGTTATTTATCACAGTTTCATCCGCTATTAGAAATGTTTAATCAAGCATTATTACTTATGCAGTTTGCGATGAGTTTTATTATAGGCATCGTTGTTGCACATCAATTTAAATTCCAAGCTACTGATACAGTTATGATTGGCGCTGCAGGATTAATAGGTTCAGGCGCTGTGAAAATACAAAATGGTCAATTTATATTTGTAAGTATAGGGGATGTCGTCAATTTAATCGTTGTTTTAATTATCAGTTGTTACTTGATGATTAAATTGAAAGGAAAATTTGGTTCTTTAGATATGTTGATTATGCCAATTATTATTTCAGTTGTCAGTGGATTTATAGGTATGTTGACACTTCCATATGTTAGTAATGTGACAAAAGGAATCGGCAAATTAATAGAACAATTTTCTACATTGAATCCTTTAATGATGTGTATATTGATTGCGATTACTTATGCATTATTAATGGTAACGCCAATTTCAGTTGTAGCAATTGCTACTGCGGTCGGTTTAAATGGTTTAAGTTCAGGAGCTGGCAATATGGGGATTGTTGCAGCATGTGTGACTTTCTTAATGGGGTCATGGAAAGTAAACGATAAAGGTATCAATATCGTACTTATCATCGGAGCTGCTAAAATGATGATTCCTGTATATTTCAAAAATCCTATCATCGTAGTACCATTAATCATAAATGGACTAATGAGTGGATTACTCACTTATTTTGTTGGCATAAAAGGTACGCCAATGTCTACTGGGTTTGGTTATACCGGATTTGTTGGACCAGCAAACGCGTTAAAATTTATGGAAGGATCAGTATTCTTAAATATATTAATACTAGGCGTAGCATATTTCGTCATACCGTTTGTATTTGCATATATCGTACATAAAGTTTGTTTAAAAATACTTCCAAAATATAATCAAGAAATGTTTTTATTTAAAGAGAATAATTAGAATGAAGAGAAGGCTGAGACAAGAAAAATGTCTCAGCCTTTAAATATGTCTGAATACTGGTGCCGTTATTAGCAAGTTTGGTGAGAAGTGTTCACAAGACCGTCGTTATGAACAAGTTTGGTGAGAAGTGCAAATACTGGTGTCGTTATTAGCAAGTTTGGCGAGAAGTGCAAATACTGGGGTTGTTATTAGCAAGTTTGGCGAGAAGTGCAAATAAGGAGACCAGTAATTACAATTCTCAGTAGTTTTGTAATTAAGGCTGTCCATAGTAACAATTCAGCCGAGTTTTGTAACCAACGCCGTCCATAGTGACAGTTCAGCCGACTTTTGTAATTAACAACCCCGTTATGAACAAGTTTGGGCAGAAGTGTTCACAAGGCCATCGTTACGAACAAGTTTCGGCGAAAGTGTTCATAAGGCAGTCGTTATATACAAGTTTGGCAAGAAATGTTCACAACACCCCCGTTATGAACAAGTTTGGCGAGAAGTGTAATTAGCTATACTGTATACCCATAATTTTAATTGTAAGAATATTATGAAAAATAGATTGTTTGTTTTCATAAAGTGTTGTAGAATTAATCATTATTTATTTTTTACTGAAAGGAAGTACGAATTATGCGATTTAAATTATTTAATATAAGAGAAGATGAAAAGCCTTATGCATATCAGTGGGGTCAAACTAATGGTCATGAAATTGAATGTACGGAAGAGGATTTAACTTTAGATAATGTCCATACTTTATCGTCTTTTGATGGTGTGAGTACTCAACAGCTATTTAAGTTTGATGACAGAATATACGAAGCACTTAATGATGTTGGTATTAAACAAATTGCTGGTCGTGCAGCTGGGTTTGATATGTTTAATTTAGATGAAGCTGCTAAACATGATATAAAAATTACAAATATTCCTTCATATAGTCCAAATGCGATAGCGGAATTTGCAGTTTGTAGAGCACTAGAATTAATAAGAAACATTAATAAAATAAATAAAAAAGTAGAACATCAAGATTTTACTTGGGATGAAACAGTAATCGCTAAAGAACTAAGAAGTATGACGGTGCTGGTTATAGGTGTTGGTAGAATAGGTAAAGTGTCAGCACAATTATTTAAAGGATTTGGTGCGGAAGTAATCGGGTATGACCCTTATGATCAATCGTTGAGCGATATTGAATATGTACAAAGTTTACAAGAAGGACTATCTAAAGCTGATTTAATCACATTACATGTTCCTGCAAATGAAGAAACGACACACATTATTAATGAAGAGACGATTAAATATATGAAAAATGGTGCATATTTAGTGAATACAGCTAGAGGTGCGACATTGAAGACTAATGATATCATTCAAGCATTAAATAGCGGTAAATTACATAGTGTAGCGTTAGATGTATATGAGAATGAATTTGCATATTTTTCATATGATTATACAGACAAAGAAATTGAAGATCCTACTTTAAAAGAATTGATGTCACGTGACGATGTATTAATTTCACCTCATATTGCATTTTATACACATACAGCCGTACAAAATATGGTTGAAATTTCATTAGATAGTGCACTTGAAGTTATCACAACTGGATATAGTGAAAATGAAGTTCAACTAAGTAAAGTATGAATGAACGTTCGTTCATACTTTTTTTATAAAAAGCTATTGCATAAAATTTCATGAATGCGTATAATAATGAATATTATTAATTCAGGAGGTAACGAATTTGAAAAGAAATGTATTTACTAAAGTAGTTATAGCAACAATTTGTTTACTACTTACAATTCCTTATTTAGCCCCCATAAAGTCACAAGCTGTAGAAACTGATCAATGGGATAAAGCTAAAGAACGAGGCGAGTTAAGAGTAGGCTTATCAGCAGATTATGCACCTTATGAGTTTGAGCATACTAAAGATGGTGAACGTGAATATGCTGGGATAGATATAGAACTTGCTAAAAAAATTGCAAAAGACAATGATATTAAACTTAAGATTGTGAATATGCAATTTGATAGTTTACTAGGTGCTTTAAAAACTGGAAAAATCGACATGATTATTTCTGGTATGGCTCCAACTCCTGAGAGAAAGAAACAAGTTGATTTTTCTGATGATTATATGGAAGTTAACCAAAGAATGATTATACAGAAA
Source organism: Mammaliicoccus sp. N-M50 (assembly GCF_022386995.1). NCBI lineage: Bacteria > Bacillati > Bacillota > Bacilli > Caryophanales > Staphylococcaceae > Mammaliicoccus > Mammaliicoccus sp. N-M50. The sequence continues at coordinate 14,771 of NZ_JAJNJA010000002.1, forward strand.
AAAGATAAAGACAAATTAAAAACGATTGATGATTTTAAAGGGAAAATGGTCGGTGTGCAAAAGCAAACGACTCAAGAAGAATTGGCAAAAACAGAAATGCCAGAATCTCAAGTTAGCTCATTAACGAGAGTACCGGAAGTTATTATGTCACTTAATTCTGGAAAAGTAGACGGCATGATTATTGAAGGACCTGTTGCTGATGCATATTTAGAGAAGAATCCTAATTTAACATATTCAGATGTTACATTTTCAGATGCAGACAAGACAACAGCTATTGCATTACCGAAAAACTCACCTGAATTAATGAAGAGGGTTAATAAGAGTGTTAAAGAAGTTCGTGACAATAATTTGATTAAAGACTATCAAGATAAAGCAACTGAAGCGATGTTCGATGATGGTTCTTTCTTCAGTAAATATGGTTCATATTTCTTACACGGTGTAGGGTATACGATTTTATTATCATTCTTAGGTGTAGTAGCAGGGGCATTAATTGGTTGCTTCTTAGCACTTATGAAATTAAGTAATAGTAAAATATTTAAATCGATTGCTTCAGTTTACATTGAATTTATAAGAGGCACACCATTACTCGTTCAAGTATTTTTAGTTTATTTCGGTACAACAGCAGTACTTGGATTAGATTTATCAGCATTAATTTGTGGTATTATCGCACTCATCATTAACTGTAGTGCTTATATTGCAGAAATTATTAGAGCTGGTATTAACGCAGTAGATAATGGCCAAATGGAAGCGGCTAGATCATTAGGATTAAATAAATCACAAGCTATGACTAAAGTTATCTTGCCACAAGCCATTAAAAATATTTTACCTGCATTAGGTAATGAATTTGTAACAGTTATTAAAGAATCTTCTATAGTTTCTGTTATCGGCGTAAGTGAATTGATGTTTAATGCTCAAGTTGTTCAAGGGGCATCATTTGATCCATTTACACCATTATTAGTAGCAGCAGTATTGTACTTTATCTTAACGTTTACGTTATCTAGAGTGATGTACTTTGCTGAAAGGAGGTTTAGTGTAAGTGATTAAAGTTAACGATTTACACAAATCATTTGGTAAAAATGAAGTATTAAAAGGTATTAATTTAAATATTGAAAAAGGGGAAGTTGTTGCGATTATCGGCCCATCTGGTAGTGGTAAAAGTACGCTTCTTAGATGTTTGAATTTATTAGAAGAACCTTCCTCTGGACAGATCGTATTTGAAAATAATGATTTAACAAATACGAAAGGTGCAAAGTTGGATCAATTAAGACAAAAAATGGGCATGGTTTTCCAAGGTTTTAATCTTTTTCCACATAAAAAAGTAATCGAAAATATTACACTAACACCTTTAACTTTGAAAAAAGGACAAAAATCCGAATTAGAAGATCAAGCTAAACAATTACTTAAAAAAGTTGGTCTAGAAGATAAAGCAGATGTTTATCCTTCTAAATTATCAGGTGGACAAAAGCAACGTGTAGCGATTGCTCGTGCGTTAGCGATGAACCCGGCAGTTATTTTATTTGATGAACCAACTTCAGCTTTAGACCCCGAAGTTGTTGGTGAAGTATTAAGTGTTATGAAAGATTTAGCCAAAGAAGGTATGACAATGGTCGTTGTAACACATGAAATGGGATTTGCTAAAAATGTCAGCGACCATGTGATATTTATGGATGAAGGTATTGTTCAAGAAGAAGGTACACCTGAACAAATATTTGATAATCCTCAAAACGAAAGAACGAAACAATTTTTATCTAAAGTATTATAATACTAAAAATAGAAGAGGTGTTTTCGTGTTAGATATAGGTATAGTCGGTGGTAGTGGATACGGTGCAATAGAATTGATGAGATTATTAAATCAGCATAAAGAAGTGAACATCAAATATGTATTCTCACATTCGAAATCTGGTCAAGATATAAAGGATACATATCCACATTTACAAAATAATATTATTGAACAATTCACAAGTTTAGATGTAGAAACAGTGCAATGTGATTTAATATTTTTTGCGACCCCCTCAAATGTGAGCAAGAATTTTATTCCTAAATTAATAGAACGTGGTATTAAAGTAATTGATTTATCAGGAGACTTTAGGTTGAAAGACCCCACAATTTATGAAAAATATTACGGAGAAAAGCCAGCTCCTCAGAGTGTATTGGATGAAGCGGTGTATAGCTTGCCTGAGTGGTCAAATGTGGATGGATCATCGACACAAATTATTGCAAACCCGGGTTGTTTCCCAACGGCAATACTCTTATCTTTACACCCTCTTTTAGAAAGTCACTTAATTAATAAAGACACGATTATAATAGACGCTAAAACTGGTGTTTCAGGTGCTGGTAGAACATTAAGTCAAAATGTTCATTTTGGCGAAGCAAATGAAAACTTTTCAGCTTATAAATTAGGTTCCCATAAGCATACACCAGAAATTGAGCAATATTTATCACAAGTCTCGAAATCAGACATAAAAGTGACATTCACACCTCATCTCGTTCCTATGACAAGAGGTATATTGGCTACTATTTATGTAGATTTAAAAGATCAAACAAGTGAAGAAGCATTACATCAATTATATAAACAGAAATATGATGAAAAACCATTTGTTCGTGTAAGAGACCTTGGCGAATTCCCTACAACAAAAGAAGTTCTAGGCAGTAATTACTGCGATATAGGTATTTATGTTGATGAAGACAGACAAAAAGCTATTATCGTTGCAGTTATAGATAATCTCGTTAAAGGTGCAAGTGGTCAAGCAATTCAGAACATGAATAGATTATTTGGATTTAATGAAGATGAAGGATTAAATTTATTACCAATATACCCATAGAATAGGAGGAATTTGATGTTAGATAAGACTAAAGAATTAATTGACTCTGAAATGATCGTTATAGAAGAAGGTGATGTCGCATCACCTAAAGGATACATTGCTGGCGGCATGCATGTTGGCTTACGTAGAGAAAAGAAAGACTTTGGTTGGTTATATTCATCAGTTCCAGCTAATTGTGCAGCGGTATATACACAAAATGCTTTTAAAGCAGCCCCATTAAAAGTCACTGAAGAAAGTATTAATGTTGAACACAAACTTTCTGCAATTGTTATTAATTCTGCCATCGCAAATGCTTGTACAGGTCAAAGAGGTTTAGATGATGCAAAGCAAACTCAGAAATGGATTTCATCTAAACTACAACTACCTGAACATCAAATCGCAATTGCATCAACAGGCTTGATTGGTGAATTTTTACCTATGCAAAAAATTGAATATGGCGTGAATAATATTGATATTCTCAATAATGCACATTCTTCTGATTTTAATGAAGCTATTTTAACAACTGATAAAGAGACTAAACATATAGCAGTACAAATTAAAATTGATGATGAAGTTATTACGATTGGCGGTTCATGTAAAGGGTCAGGTATGATCCATCCAAATATGGCTACAATGCTTGGCTTTATGACAACAGATGCAAATGTTGACTCTGAAGATTTGAATGGCTTACTAAAAGAATCTGTTGATGAAACGTTTAATATGATTACAGTCGATGGTGATACGAGTACAAATGATATGGTTATACTTTTAGCTAATGGTGAAAGTGGCCAAACTTTAACTAAATCACATCCAGAATGGGAGAAATTCGTGCAAGCTGTCCAATATGTGAGTCAATTTTTAGCTCAAAGTATTGCGAGAGATGGTGAAGGTGCGACGAAGTTAATCAAAGTTAATGTCAAAGGTGCTAAGACGAAAGCTCAAAATAGTGCAATTGCAAAAACGATTGTAGGTTCAAGCTTAGTGAAAACTGCAATACACGGTGCTGATCCAAACTTTGGAAGAATCGTAACTTCAATTGGTTATGCAGATCATACTGTAGATACTAACGAAGTAGACGTTTGGCTTTGTGGACATTTATTAGTCAGTAAAGGTATGAATGTATCATTTGATGAGTTAGATTTAAAAGCTAAAATGGAGCAAGATACAATTGAAATAGAAGCGAAAGTTGGGGATTCTGAGCATTCATCTACCGCTTTCGGATGCGATTTGAGTTATGATTACGTAAAAATTAATGCATTATATAGAACTTAATAGGAGGTCATTAAGTGAAGTATGCAGTCATTAAAATTGGTGGAAGTGTATTAAGCAACTTAAGTCAAACGATAATAGAAGATATACTTACTTTAAAAAGTCAAAATTATATGCCAATCATCGTCCATGGTGGCGGCCCGTTTATTAATAGACAACTAACTAAAATTGGTATCGAAAGTAAATTTGTAGATGGCTTACGTGTTACTGATGAAGAAGTGTTACTTCAAACTTCAAGTACATTGATAGGTGAGGTCAATCCACAAGTTGTGTATCAAATTAATCAACATGACTCATTAGCATTAGGTATAAATGGCATTGATATGAATCTATTTGACATTAAACCATTAGATTCTAAATATGGATTTGTAGCAGAATGTACATCCGTTAATAAAGAAACACTGGCTAATATATGTTCGAACAGTATTCCAGTTATCGCACCAATCGGTATCGATAGAAATACAGGTCAAAGATATAATATTAATGCAGATAGCCTTGCATATAAAATAGCGAGTGAAATGGAAGGAGACTTATTCCTAATAAGTGATATTCCAGGAGTACTGATTAAAGATGAAGTACAAAGCCATTTAAGTATCAATGATATTCATAAATATATAGAAACAACTGAAATATATGGCGGTATGATTCCTAAAGTTACGGGCGCAATTTCTGCAATAAAAGAAGGCTGTAAAAGCGTCAAGATTATATCAGGATCATCAGACCATGCATTATTAAAAAGTTCTCATTCTAATAAAATAGGTACAACAATTACATTATAAAGTAAAAAATCCGACAGAGTCTTTGGCACTGTCGGATTTTTTGTTCGCTTATTAGCAGATTTGGTAAGAAGTGCAAATAAGGAGCTCCTTGTTTACATTTTAGCCGAGTTTTGTAACTAAGGCAGTCCATAGTAACACTTCGGCCGAGTTTTGTAACTAAGGCGGTCCATAGTAACACTTCGGCCGAGTTTTGTAACTAACGCCCCCGTTATGAACAAGTTTGGCAAGAAGTGTTCACAACACCCTCGTTATGAACAAGTTTGGTCAGAAGTGTTCACAACACCCCCGTTATAAACAAGTTTGGCAAGAAGTGTTTACAACGCCCCCGTTATGAACAAGTTTGGTCAGAAGTGTTCACAAGGCCCCCGTTATGAACAAGTTTGGTCAGAAGTGTTCACAAGACCTCTGTTATAAACAAGTTTGGTCAGAAGTGTTCATAACGGTCCTCACCACAAACAAGCTAAATACTGTCTTGTTATACCATTTACCACACAGTATATGAAAGCAATTTTTTATATACTTATTTAATTGAATTAATACGAATACCGTAAATTTATTTATTAAATGTGTTAAAATGTATTAGCATGTTTGATAGTGAGGTGAATAAATTTGAATTTAGATCAATTGAAGCAAGAAGTGATAGATTATGCACATTCTATTGGTATTGATAGTATTGGATTTACAACTGCTGATCCTTTTGATGAATTAAAGAAAAAGTTAGAAGATTATCATTCTAAAGGATATGCTTCTGGGTTTGAAGAAAGTGATATTGAGTTAAGAACAGTCCCTAAATTATCATTACCATCTGCTCGCTCAATTATAGCAATTGCTGTAGGGTATCCGAATAAATTAAAGGGTGCTCCTAAAAGTGTTAGAGGAGATAGAAGAGGTATGTTTGCGCGTGCTTCATGGGGCCAAGATTATCATACTATTATGAGAAATCGCCTTGATAAACTCAGTTTATTCCTAAAAGAAAAAGTGCCTGATGTAGAAATTAAATCAATGGTCGATACTGGTGTCTTGTCTGATCGTTCAGTAGCTGAAAGAGCTGGGTTAGGATTTGCAGGTAAAAATGGATTTATTATTAATGAAGAACTAGGTACTTGGAGTTATCTTGGTGAAATGTTAGTCAGCATTCCATTTAAACCTGATGATCCAGTTATTGATAGTTGTGGTGATTGTAACATTTGTGTTGATAGATGTCCGACAGGTGCCTTAGTAGGTAATGGTCAATTAAATAGTCAAAAATGTATCAGCTTTTTAACACAAACAAAAGGTTATTTAAAAGATGAATACCGCTATAAAATAGGAAATCGTTTATATGGATGTGACACATGCCAACAAGTATGCCCACGAAATAGAGGAATTAATACTGAACATGATGACATTATATTAGAACCTGAGGTACTGAAACCAAGACTTGTACCACTACTTAAAATGTCTAATAAAGAATTTAAAAATACTTATGGACATTTAGCTGGTGCATGGAGAGGTAAAAAGCCGATCCAACGAAATGCGATTGTCGCACTTGCTCACTTTAATGAAGAAAGTGCAATACCAGAATTAAAAGATGTTGCGTTAACAGATCCACGACCAATGATAAGAGGTACTGCATTTTGGGCTATCGGTCAAATACAAGGTGAAGAGGCAAGACCATTCATTATGTCACACTATGAACGTGAAATAGAAGAAGTCCAAGAAGAAATGATAAAAGGATTAGAGATTAGGAGAAAATAAATTATGACAAATCATGTAGTTTTATATCAACCAGAAATTCCAGCGAATACTGGGAATATTGCACGTAGTTGTGCAGCAACAGATACAACTTTACATTTAATTAGACCTTTAGGTTTTAGTACGGATGATAAAATGTTAAGAAGAGCGGGTTTAGATTACTGGAAATTTGTAAATATTGTTTATTATGATAGTATTGAAGAATTTTTCGAAAAGACTGAAGGTGGAAACTATTACTTATTAACGAAGTTTGGTACACAACCACATACTCAGTTTGATTACAGTAATGTTGAAGAAAATCATTACTTTATATTTGGTAGAGAAACAACAGGACTTCCAGATTGGGTTAAAGAAAAATATAAAGATACAGCATTAAGAATTCCAATGAATGATAATGTAAGATCTTTAAATTTATCTAATACTGCTGCAATATTAATTTATGAGGCGTTAAGACAACAAAATTATCCTAATTTATCATAGAAATGAAAAAACTGAGGCCATATGGTCTCAGTTATTAATTATTATTTGATTTTAAAGATTCAAGTTCTTTGTTTAAATCTTCTTCCTTAAGACCATAGTCTTTAGAATCGCGACCAGCAGTTAACATCGCAGTAATAAATGCTACACCAACCATACAGATTAATAGCGTGTTCATTTAATTAGCCCCCTCGTAATGTTATGTTATCTTTATTATATACGAATTAAGGCAATAATTAAATACATTTTTAAGGAGACATTGATATGGATAATTATATTTTAAAAAATGCACAAATTTATACTGAAACATATAAAATTGATCATGGCTATATCGAAGTGCGTAATGGATGTATTCACGATATTCAAGAAGGGGAATATACAGGTACACTACAAACCATTGATGCGAATGGTCAACACGTACTTCCGGGATTTATTGATATACATATTCATGGCGGTTATGGCCAAGATGCAATGGATGCAACACCAGAAACATTGAATTTATTATCTGAGAAATTATTATCTGAAGGTACGACTAGCTTTTTAGCCACAACAATGACGCAATCAACTGAAGCCATCAATGCTGCATTAGAAAATGTTGCAAACTATAAACCGATAGATGATAAACGTGCTGAAATACTTGGTGTACATTTAGAAGGTCCTTTTATTTCAGAACATAAAGTTGGTGCTCAAAATCCTGCATTTGTTGCAAGACCTACAGTACAAAAATTTAAAGATTTTCAAGAAAAAGCAAATGGCGCGATTAAAATAGTGACAATTGCGCCAGAAGTTGAAGGTGCAGAGGAAGTTATTAAAGCACTTCATGAAGATGTTATTTTTTCAGCAGGACATACCGTATCTGATTACGATGGTATTGAAAAAGCAGTTCAAAATGGTCTTAAGCATATTACACATTTATATAATGCCCAAACGACATTTACACATAGAGAACCAGGCGTATTTGGTGCTGCTCTGACTGATGAAAGGTTAACAACAGAAGTTATTGTTGATGGCATTCATTCTCATCCTGCTGCAGTTAAATTAGCATACCTTGCTAAAGGCAATGAGAATTTCTGTATTATTACGGATGCAATGCGTGCAAAAGGTATGAAAGATGGTAAATATGATCTTGGTGGTCAAGATGTATTTGTTAAAAATAACGAAGCTAGATTAGAAACTGGTTCACTTGCAGGAAGTATATTACTTATGAATAAAGGCTTAAAAAATTTAATGGACTTTGCAAATATACCGCTTGAAGAAGCATGGCGTACTGCTAGTTTAAACCAAGCTATTCGATTGAAAGTTGATGATAGAATTGGCTCAATTAAAGTTGGAAAACAAGCAGATCTTGTTATAGCTGATTCAGAATTAAATGTTTTAACTACTATTAAAAAAGGGTATATTATAGATAATGACTAAAGGTTATGATTTTTGTAAATAGACAAGTTGAAATGAGGAGTGGACAAAATGGCTTTAAACTTTAAAGTATTTGAAACAAAAGATATTGCTGCACGATATGCTGCAGATGTAGTTCGCAAACAATTTAATTCAGACAGCACTTCAGTTGTCGGCGTACATTTAGAAGCAGAGCAAACATCATTTTTCGATGAACTATTAGATGATGTTAAGAAAAATCCTGTGAACTTCAGTCAAATTCATATTTTAGACTTTGACGGTAAAGAAGATTATTACACAGAATTAGGTGTTCCTGCTAAACAAGTATTAAAAACTGATGTCGGTAGTGATGTTGAAGCATTTATTAAAGAAAAAGTTAATACTGACAAAAAGAAAAACAAATTGATGTTAGATGTTGTCACTTTAACTGAAGATAGCAGAACTGGATTAGACTATGACCAAGCAATTCATCCAGCAAGAGAAGTTATCGTACTTGTCACTGGTAAAGAAAAAGCTAAAGCAGTAAGTCAGTTATATCAAGAACCTGCAAATGGTTCTGTTGAATCCGCTAAATTAAAACAACATAGAATGGTAACAGTTGTATTAGATAATGAAGCGGCACAAGGCTTACCTGAAGACGTTAGATCTTACTTCTCAATTCAATTTTCATAAGAAGGTGAGAAATTTGAATAAAAATCTAGAAGAAGAAAATGAAATGGTTCAAGACCTAGAAGATGTTAAAGAACTAGGTAAAGAAATGGAACAAATATCAGAACAAAATGACGAAGCTTTTGAAGAAAAGAAATCTGAACAAGAGTCTTAAAATATAGACTGGGACATAATGTAATGTCTCAGTCTCTTTTTTTCGTTAATTTAAATTATCTGACAACTGAGAGTTTAAATCGCTTTCTTTATACGATATAATAGAGATGAATAAAGAATGATGAATTCAAGAAATAAAGGGGAGTATTGAAATGAGTTACAGAATTGAACATGATACATTTGGTGAAATTAAAGTTCCAAGTGAGAAATATTGGAAAGCACAAACACAAAGAAGTAAACAGAATTTCCCAGTAGGTAAAGAACAAATGCCAATTGAAGTGATTTATGGATTTGCACATTTAAAAAGAGCAGCAGCAATTTCAAATCATGAACTTGGTAAATTATCTGATGATAAGAAAGATGCCATTGTATATGCTACTGATGAAATTTTAAAAGGAAATTTAGATGAACATTTTCCTCTAGTAGTTTGGCAAACAGGTAGTGGTACACAAAGTAATATGAACGTGAACGAAGTTGTGAGCTACGTTGCAAATGAATACTTGAAAGACAAAGGTTCAGAAGAGTCCGTTCATCCAAATGATCATGTTAATATGTCTCAAAGTTCAAATGATACATATCCAACTGCAATGCATGTTGCTTTATATCATGAAATTGAATCTAAATTACTACCTGCAATTGGTACGTTAAGAGATACATTTAAGAAAAAAGAAGAAGATTTCAAAGATATTATTAAAATCGGTAGAACACATTTACAAGATGCAACACCTTTAACTTTAGGTCAAGAAGTTAGTGGTTGGAGATATATGTTAGATAAATGTGAATCTTTATTAAATGAATCTAAAGGTCAATTATTAAACTTAGCAATTGGTGGTACAGCAGTTGGTACTGGTATCAATGCACATCCAGAATTTGGCGATAAAGTGGCTAAACAAATTAGTGAACAATTAGGCTATCCATTTGTATCATCTGAAAATAAATTCCATGCATTAACTGCTCATGATGAAGTTGTTTATGTTCATGGCGCACTTAAAGCATTAGCAAGTGACTTAATGAAGATTGCGAATGACGTAAGATGGTTAGCTTCTGGCCCAAGAGCTGGATTAGCTGAAATTTCAATTCCAGAGAACGAACCAGGTTCATCAATCATGCCAGGTAAAGTAAACCCAACTCAATGTGAAATGTTAACAATGGTTGCAGTTCAAGTATTAGGAAATGATGCAGCAGTAGGTATAGCAGCATCACAAGGTAACTTTGAATTAAATGTATTTAAACCAGTTATTTTATACAATACATTACAATCTATTTATTTATTAACAGATGGTATTGAAACATTTAATAACAACTGTGCAGTTGGAATAGAACCTATTGAAGAAAATATCGATAAATATTTAAATCAATCATTGATGCTTGTTACTGCGTTAAATCCACATATTGGATATGAAAATGCAGCAGCAATCGCAAAAAATGCTCATAAAAATGGATTAACATTAAAAGAATCTGCAATTGAATCTGGACTTCTAACTGAAGAACAATTCGATGAGTGGATTAAACCAGAAGATATGATAAGCTCTAAAAAATAATAGCAGCTTTAAGACACAAATATAAAGAACAGAAAAAAGGTGCTATAGGCACCTTTTTCTGTATCAAAATATAACTTTGGAGGCAATTTATGAAGAGATTAGGATTAATAGATATAGGTTCCAATACTATAAGACTTGTTATTTTTGAATACTCTAAAGATACAGGTTTAAATGAACTACAAAACGTTAAAACACCAGCACGTTTGAGTCAATATTTAGAAGAAGATAAAACAATGAATAAAGATGGAATCAATATTTTAGTAGAAACTTTAAATAGTTTTAAAAAAGTTGCCGAAAAATTTCAAGTGGAAGAACTTGTCCCTGCAGCTACAGCAGCAGTAAGACAATCTAAAAATATAAATGAAATTATTAAAAGTGTAAAAGACAAAACGAATCTTGATATTGAAATTATCCCAGAACAAGATGAGGCGTTTTATGGATTTTATGCAGCAACACATACTTTAAATATAAATAATGGTATTACAGTTGATATAGGTGGTGGTTCAACAGAAATAACTTATTTTGAAGATAAAAAGTTAAAAGAGGCAATAAGTTTTCCTTTTGGTGTTGTAACTTTAGAGAAAATGTTTTTCGCTGATAAAGATCATAATGATAAAAATGCGATAAAAAAATGTGAGAAGTATGTTAAAGAACAGTTCGAATCTGAAAAATGGATAAAAGATAAAAACGTTCCTATTATTGGAATTGGTGGATCTGCCCGAAATAATGCGCGTATACATCAGTCATTAAATAACTATCCAATTGCTGGTGTACATGGTTATGACATGACTAAAAAAGGGCTTGAAGAAGTGTTTGATGTATTGAAAAAATCTGATAAAAATGAATTAAAAGATTTAGATGGTTTAAGTAGAGACCGTACAGATATCATTTTACCTAGTTCTATTGTTTTTAATACATTATACGATATCTCAGATGCAAAACGTTTTACGTTCTCAAGAAAAGGTCTACGTGAAGGTTTAGTGATGACAAGAATTAAAGAAGAATTTCCAAAGGCATTTAATAAAAATAATGTCACAAGTGATGCATTAAAACATATAGCAAATGAATATAATATCAATGCTTCAAATGGTAAACAGCGCATGAAATTAGCTGAAGATTTGTTAAACAAATTAGAAGAAATCACTAGCTTCAAAATTTCAAAAGAAGATAGAGAAATATTTAAAGAAGCGGCATATTTATATTATTTAGGTTCATTTATTGATGCAGATTCTAGTTCACAACATACGTATTATATTATAGCCAATTCAAGTATTAATGGCTTATCGCATAAAGAAAGGGTTAAATTAGCACTTTTGGCAAGTTTTAAAAACAAGACGTTATTAAAGTTTTATATAAAGGGGACGCCTTGGTTTGATGATGAAGAAATCGAACTTATTCAAAAGCTTGGTGGCATCATTAAGTTTGCCCATGCTTTAAATGTTTCCAATACCGATTGCATCGAATCAATGGCATTAATAGAAAAGAAAAATGAATTTGAATTAAGAGCCAAATATGTTACAGACCCAATCGCTGAAGAATATCAATCTGATAGACAGAAAAAACATTTAGAAAAGTTACTACCGAAAAAACTTAATATTATATTTACACAAGATTAATAAACTTACGTTTAAATGAAGTAGTGTGATTTTATAATCTTGATTGGAAATTTGTAAAGGGTGAGATAATTATGGAAGCACAAGCGGAACAATTTTATTTAGACAATCCAGAATATTACAACAACCGAGAATTAAGTTGGCTAGACTTTAATTATCGTGTTCTTGAGGAAGCAATTGATCCTAACAATCCTTTATTAGAACAGTTGAAATTTTTAGCAATTCATAGTTCTAATTTAGATGAATTTTTTATGGTTAGAGTAGCGGGGTTGAAAGACCAAGTTAAGATGAATTTTAATGAACCAGAGAATAAAGCGCAATTGACACCTAAAGAACAACTTATCGGCATTGAAAAGAAAAATAGAGTGAACGTCGAGCTTCAATATAAGCGATTTAATGAATTAAAAGATTTGTTAAAGAGCTATAAAATATTTATTACACAACCAGAAAGATTGCCAGAACCTTTAATTGAGCAACTTCAGCATCAATTTAATACTGATATATTACCAACACTTTCACCGTTAGGGATAGATGCATACAGGCCATTCCCAAAATTAAATAATAAAATGTTGAATTTGTTTGTAGATATTAGGTTAAATGATGGTGAAATTAGATCGGCAATCGTACCCGTTCCAACATTATTAGATAGAATTATTAAGTTAGAACATGAAGGCGTTAAATATATTGTATTTCTTGAAGATGTCATTTCATTATTTATAGAACAATTATTTAAGGGATATGAAGTGATTAATACGTACACATTCAGGGTGACAAGAAATGCAGATTTAACAATTCATGAAGAAGGTGCAGAAGATTTATTAATAGAAATAGAACGATTTTTAAAAGAAAGAAAAAGTGGTGCAGCAGTACGACTTGAAATTGATAGTAGACATATAGATTCAGAAGTGAAGAGTATTTTCTTAATGAATGAACTTGAGTTATCAAATGAAGATATATACAGAGTTAATGGTCCACTAGATTTAACAGTGTTATTCTCTCTTGTAGGACAATTAGAAGATTTATTCCCAGAACTATTATTTAAACCTTATACACCACAATTACCTTCCTCATTAAGTAAAAATAATGTTTTTGAATTAGCATTGGAAAGAGATGTATTTTTCCATCATCCATATGAATCTTTTGAGCCGATTGTTGAATTTATAAAAGAAGCTTCAGAAGATCCAGATACACTTGCTATTAAGCAAACACTTTACCGTGTGAGTAGTGATTCACCGATCATTCAAGCTTTAAAAAATGCAGCTGAAAATGGTAAACAAGTTACAGTACTTGTTGAATTAAAAGCGCGTTTTGATGAAGAAAACAATGTTCAGTGGGCGAGAATGTTGGAGGATGCAGGCTGTAATGTTATATATGGTATGACATTTCTTAAAACACATAGTAAAATTACGCTAGTTATTAAGAAAGTTAAAGGAAAAGTGACGCCTTTCGTTCATTTAGGAACAGGAAATTACAATGATAAGACGGCTAAAATATATACAGATATGGGTATTATTACGACAAACCCAAAAATAGGGCAAGATGCGATTAACTTCTTTAATTATTTAAGTGGATATTCATTAAAGCCTGATTATAATGAGCTAATCGTCGCACCATTTGAAATACGAGATTTCTTTGTTGAACATATTGAACAAGAAATGAAGTCTCATAAAGAACATGGTAATGGTCTCATTATCGCTAAAATGAATTCGTTAACAGATAAAAAAGTAATTAAAAAATTATTTGAAGCATCACAATGTGGTGTTAAAATCAAACTGATTATTCGTGGTATTTGTTGTCTTAAACCAGGTATTAAAGGTGTAAGTGAGAATATCGAAGTCATCAGTATTGTAGGTCGATTTTTAGAACACTCAAGAATCTATTATTTCTACCATAATGGACAAGAAAAAATGTATCTTTCTTCAGCTGATATGATGACAAGAAATATGATTAAACGTGTAGAAATATTATTCCCAGTATTAGATCCTAATTTAGTTAAACGTTTAAAAGGTATAGTTGATTTACAACTCAATGATGGATTAAAAGGACGTATTCAAAATAATGAAGGTGTATATCAATACAATGATGCAGGGAATAAACATATGAACTCACAAGAAATGTTAATGGATGAGGCAATGTTAGCAGGGAAAGAAATGAGAAAGTCTCACTTAAATATAGGGAGACCTGTAACGAGTAAAAGAAGTAACTTAATTAATAAATTTAAAGAAAGATTAAAGCGATAAATAGAAAAAGCCAACAAAGTTAAAGCTTTGTTGGCTTTTCGCGTTATTTAATCGTCTAACGTAACTGAAATCATTTCATCTTTAAATGGATGTTCGAATTCTATTTTATAGCTGTGTAATTTTAATTTTCTCAGTTTACTATTGTTATAGAGTGGGTCACCAACAACTGGATGTCCAATTTCTGCAAGGTGGACACGGATTTGGTGTGTTCTACCCGTATCTAATTTTAATTCTACTTCTGCCGTATGTTCATCAATCATATGACTTTCAAGTATATGTGTGATTGCACGTTGACCTGTAGGTGATACACGTCTTTTGTTTGGATGGAACTTGTCTTTACCTATTGGCATATCAATTGTTTGTGGTTTAAGTGGTAATAAACTATCAACTTGTGCTTTATATGTTCTTGTAATTTCTCTATCTTCTAACATACGATCTAGTATTTTTTTAGCGATAGGGTGTTTTGCGACTAACAATAATCCAACAGTTTCTTGGTCAAGTCTATGAACAGGTTCAGCATAGTCTGAATCTAACGTATAGATTACGTGATTCATAAGTGTGTTTGCTTCTTTTAAATCGTTTGGATGTGTCTTTACACCTTTAGGTTTAACGACAATTGCTAAGTATTCATCTTCGTATTTAATTTCAGCTAATCGGTAACTAGAAACATATTGGCTTGTTTCGTCAAATAATGGGATATTGAGTTTATCTCCGGCATTTACTGTATCTCTTAATGTACATGCTTCGTCATTTATCGTAAGTTCTTTTGACATTCTTAAAAGGTGAAGTTCTTTCTTTGGTAGATGTAAAGATTTAAACATCTCTTCGATTGTTTGACCTTCAAATTTTGATGGTATTGTAATTTGCATAGCGTCCTCCAGGAATATTTCTCTCAAAATCGGGAAAAATTATATTATAACAAAAAATAAGTTATAATTATTATAACAAGAAAAAGAGATAAGGAGTATGTTTCATGTCAAAATCAATCGATAATAATGAATTTAACGTTAGTATTAATACTAGACAGATGACTTTTGATGATATTGATGAAGTTATTGAATTACAGTCTAAATGTTTTCCAGGGATGGAACCGTGGGAAAGAGGTCATCTTGAAAGTCACTTAAGAATGTTTCCGAGAGGACAAATTGTTGTAGAATTTGAAGGTGAAATTATAGGTTCATGTTCTTCTCTTATCATCAATTTTGATGAATATGATGATAAACATACTTGGGATAGTATTACGAATAATGGTTATATTACAAACCATAATGATCACGGTCACAATTTATATGGTATTGAAGTTATGGTTCATCCTGATTATAGAGGGATGAAAGTTGGCGCAAGACTGTATGAAGCTCGTAGAGAAATTGCTTATGAATTAAATTTAAAGAGTATCATTATAGGCGGTAGAATTCCAAACTATCATCAATATAGTGATGAATTAACACCACGTGAATACGTACAAGGTGTTATTAAACATCGTATTAAAGATCCAGTATTAACATTTCAATTGATGAATGATTTTACGTTAATGCGTATTAATCCAAATTATTTAAATGATGATGTTAAAAGTATGAAATTTGCTACTTTGATGGAATGGAATAATCCTGATTACATAGCAAGAAGTAATGTTCATTTTAAAACAAGTGAACCTGTAAGAATATGTACAGTAAACTATATGATGCGTAAAATTAATTCATTTGAAGAGTTTGCAAACCAAATTGAATACTTTATTGACGTTGCATACGATGCGGATAGTGATTTTATCGTCTTTCCAGAATTGTTGACGACGCAATTAATGAGCTTTGATGAACAAAGTAATCCAGCAGAATCTATTAGAAAATTAACTACTTACACATCACAATATATTGAGATGTTCAATCAGTTTGCGATGAAATATAACATCAACATTATTGGTGGTTCTCATTTCGTTGAAGAAGGTGAAGATATTTATAATATTTCATATTTATTTAGACGAGATGGCTCTATCGAAAAACAATATAAAATCCATGTAACACCAAATGAAAGAAAATGGTGGGGTGTATCACCTGGTAATGGCGTTGAAGTATTCGATACTGATTGTGGTAAAATTGCGATTCAAATTTGTTACGATAGTGAATTTCCTGAAATGGCTAGAATCGCAATGGAAAAAGGTGCCAAAATTATATTTACACCATTCTCAACAGAAGATAGACAAAGTTATTTACGTGTAAAATATTGTTGTATGGCACGCGCTATAGAAAACCAAGTTTACACAGTAACTTCAGGAACATGCGGTAACTTGCCACAAACTGAGAATATGGATATCCAATATAGTGCTTCAGCAATATATTCTCCATCAGACTATGGTTTTGCTCGTGATGGTATTGTGAGTGAAACAGGTGAGAATTTAGAAATGGTTGCTATCGGCGAAGTTGACTTAGAAGTATTAAGAAGAGGTAGAGAAAACGGAACTGTTAGACATCTTAGAGATAGACGACATGACGTATATAATATTACGTATAATCAATAATAATAAAGGTGATTGATATGGAAAAACCGACGCGTACAAGCCTTTTAAAAGAAATTGCAGAATTTTTAAATGAAGAGACTGAAATGTATAGTATGATGCATGGCGCACTTAAAAAATTAGTAAGCGGCAGTAACTTTCATACAGGTTGGATATTTTTTATTGATGAAGAAGGTAAACATGAACTTGTTGCAGAAGAAGCGTTACCGCCCGCTTTAACACATAATAGTTGCCAATACATGACAGAAGGTACGTGTTGGTGTGTAACAGCATATCAAAATAAAAAACTGACGAAAGCTTCAAATATTATTACTTGTTCAAGAATTGTAAAAGCAACTAAAGAACATCATGACAAGACGGATGGCATTACACATCATGCAACTGTGCCACTTCGTTCTGGTAATGAACAGTTTGGACTGCTTAATATTGCGACACCAAATACGAAGCGATATTCAGAAGAAGATTTAGAATTGCTAGAGTCTGTAGCATTTCAAATCGGCTCTGCGATTAAACGTATATTATTAACGGATCAAGAAAAAGAGGCAGCTCGTATAAATGAAAGAAATAGGTTAGCGAGAGATTTACATGATTCTGTTAATCAAATGTTATTTTCTTTAAAAATCACTGCACACGCAGCGAAAAGTCTTGATGACCAAGAAGCGGCTAAAAAAGCTTTTCAAACAATTGAAGAAACGAGTCAAAGTGCTGTCAATGAAATGAGAGCACTAATATGGCAACTGAAACCGATAGGATTGGAACAAGGTTTAATTTCAGCTATTAAACAATATAGCCAGTTAATTCATATTGAACCTGAATTCGAAGTTGAAGGACTTATTGATTTGCCAAATACAATTGAAGAGAATGTTTATCGCATTATTCAAGAATCATTAAATAATATCCATAAACACTCAGGTGT
Organism: Mammaliicoccus sp. N-M50; assembly: GCF_022386995.1. Lineage (NCBI taxonomy): Bacteria > Bacillati > Bacillota > Bacilli > Caryophanales > Staphylococcaceae > Mammaliicoccus > Mammaliicoccus sp. N-M50. The sequence goes on from NZ_JAJNJA010000002.1 coordinate 32,864, forward strand.
AAATAGTGCGAAAATATTTCTAGAACAAAATAAAAAGACGTTTAAATTTAAAATTGTAGATAACGGTAAAGGATTTGAAAGCCAAGATTTAGACAACAAGCTATCTCACGGTTTGAGAAATATTAAACAACGTGTTCAAGGTATGAAGGGACATGTAGATATCAAATCAAAATTGAATGAAGGAACAGAAATTGTGATTTCTATTCCACTTTAAATGTTAGGAGTATCACACATGAGTTATAATATAATCTTAGTAGATGACCATCATATTGTGCGACAAGGATTAAGTTTCTTACTAGATACTGTTCCAGATTTCAATATACAAGCTGATTTCTCAAGTGGTGTGTTATTGCTAGAATACTTAGAACAACATGAATCACCAGATATCGTTCTTTTAGATTTAGTTATGCCTGATATGAATGGCATTGAAATCACAAGTATCATGAAGAAGAAATACCCAAACATTAAGATATTAGTCTTAACAAGCTTTTATGATGAAGAACATGTCATATCAGCGATTGATAAAGGCGCAGATGGTTATGAAATTAAAGATGTAGAACCTGATTCGCTTATTCAAACAATTAGATCTGTATTAAATGGTGAGAAGAAAATTCATCCAAAAGTACAGTCTGTTATTTCTGAAAGTGAACGGAAACCACATAGAGAAAATAAATTATCCAAAAGAGAACTTGAAGTATTAGCAGAATTGGTGAAAGGTAAAACCAATAAAGAAATTGCAGAAACACTATTTGTATCTGAAAAAACGATCAAAACACATGTCAGTCATATACTAAATAAATTAAAAGTATCAGACAGAACACAAGCTGCCGTTTATGCAATGGAACACCAATTATTAATTTAATTACAGATATAATATTTTTACGAGTAAGTATTGTCATATTCAATACTTACTCGTTTTTATGTAAAATTACAAAAATAAATTTACAAAATGAAAGCCCTTAAAGTATAATATGTTACATGGGAGAAATGATTTTACTTACTTTATAGGGGGTAGTTTAATATGAAAGTCAGGAAAAACTTAACTTTAAAAATTGTTATCGCTTTAGTACTAGGTATAACAGTTGGTTCTATTTTTAATATGTTTGCCGGAACGGGTTTCGTTCAAGGTACAAATCAATACGTATTTAATGTAATTGGTCAAATATTCCTTAACCTCATATTCATGCTTGTAGTACCAGTCGTATTTGTTTCAATTGTATTAGGGGTTATTGGCGTAGGTGATCCAAAATTACTAGGTGGTATAGGATTAAAAACCGTTACATTCTTCTTATGTACTACGGCAATTGCGATTACTATCGCAATGTTACTTGCTTTAGTATTTAAACCAGGTGTTGGTCAATCAGATTTATTAAATAGTGATGATGTTAAAAAATATGGTGCTGAACAAAAAGCTAAATCATCAGATCAAGCTGCACCAGAAAATCAAACATTTGATCAAACATTGATTAATTTGTTCCCACAAAATCCAATGAAATCTATGGTGGAACAAGATATGTTACCAATTATTACATTTGCAATCTTTATTGGTGTAGGAATGATTGCACTTGGTAGTAAGGTTGAAGCGGTGAAAAAAGTCTTCGAGCAGACCAATGATATACTCATGTATATCGTTACGATGATTATGAATTACTTCGCACCAATTGGTACATTTGGACTAGTTGCAACAGCTTTTACAAACGCAGGATTTGGCGCAATTAAACAACTTGGTATGTACTTCTTTGTTGTATTATTAGCCTTAGCAGTGCACTTCTTTGTGATCTATGGTGGGGCTGTTAAATTATTAGCAGGTAAGAATCCTTTCTGGTTCTTCAAAAAGTTCTTCCCAGCTATGACAGTTGGCTTTAGTTCATCAAGTTCAAATGCAACATTACCTATCTCTTTGGAATGTACTAAAGAAATGGGTGTGAGAAAAGAAATTAGTTCATTCGTACAGCCTTTAGGTGCTACGATAAATATGGATGGTACAGCTATTATGCAAGGTGTCGCAACGATATTTATAGCTCAAGTATCAGGTATCGATTTAACAATTATGCAAATGGTAACTGTTGTTGTTGTTGCCGTTATTGCTTCAATCGGTACTGCAGGTGTTCCTGGTGTTGGCCTTGTAATGTTAGCAATGGTACTGACTTCAGTCGGATTAGACCCCGCAGCAATAGGTATTATTTTAGGTATAGATAGATTGTTAGATATGACAAGAACTTCTGTAAATATTACTGGAGATGCTGCATGTGCACTAATTTTATCTGAAAGAGAAAAGTCAAAATTTGTAAAAGAATAAACAATTTAGTGTATTAAAGGGGTAAATTGATATTAAATTCAATTTACCTCTTTTAATTTGGTTAAAAATGTATTATGATGTTACTTGTGCTTGAAAAAATCGTGTATTTTTGCAACATATTAAATCAATTAATATAAATATTAAAAAGAAAGGTAGATATAGATGGATAAACAAACATTTACAACAATAATCCAAACAAAATTCAAAATGGTTCGTATTGAGGCTGGATACACTCAAGATACTATGGCGAACACAGTAGGATTATCTAAGAAAACTTTAGTGCAAATTGAAAAAGAGAGAGTATTACCTAACTGGACGACATGTGTATCAATTTGTGCATTATTCAGAGATTCAGATGTTTTAAATACTACTTTTGGTTGTGACCCATTAGAAGTTATTCAAATCATATCTCGTCATCATTGTGCATATCCAAACCATGACAATACTAGCGATATTTACTGGGTAACACTTGATGCTAAATCTGGCTATATTTTACAATCTAATAAAAAATCAGATCTTTACAGAGTATTAAACGAAGAACGTCAACCAATCTTCGGTACTGCGAAAAAACGTGAAGCAGAAACTTATTTCTTACGTAAAACGCAATCATTATTTGTTTAAAATTTGTATAATATTTGTTAAAAGCTACTTCTTGGATTATTCTAAAGAAGTAGCTTTTTTAGAAGGAGAATTTCCATGACAACAATTATAACCGTATTTAGTATGATGGTAATTGGTGCGTTAATAGGTGGATTTACAAACTTTATCGCAATTAAAATGTTATTTCATCCATATCATGAAATTAGATGGTTCGGATATAAATTACCGTTCACGCCAGGCTTAATACCAAAAAGAAGAAATGAATTATCAGAAAAAGTAGGTGAGATGGTTACTAAACATCTCTTAACGCCTGAAGTATTTAAAGAAAAACTTGTGAATCCAAGTACGAAGAAAGTACTTGAAGACACGATTAAAGTTCAATTTAATACTTTGAAAGAGAAAAAATATACGATTCAAAACTTTGTGGATCGAATTGATTATCCACTAGAAGAGAAATTAAGTGAAACGATTAAATCTACTATTAAAGAAAAGATTGATCAATATTATGCTTCTCATAAGAATGACGACATTAAATCACTCATTCCAGAAGAAATACTTGAACAATTAAACATTCAACTGAATCGTGTAACACCAGAAATTTTATCAAAAATTGATGAATATTTAGTTTCTGAAAAAGGCGAACAAGATATTCATTCAATGGTTGAAGAATTTTTTGAACAAAAAGGTAGAATGGTTGGCATGATTCAAATGTTTATGACAACGGAAGACATCGTATATAGAGTTAAAAAAGAACTTAGAAATGTCATTAAACAAGAAAAAATCAAAAATATGATTGATCTACAAGTGCATAATCAATACGACAAATGGATGGCTAAACCTTTACAAGAAGTTTTAACAGACGAAAGAAAAGAAAAAGCCAAAACGTTATTCGCAACAGAGATTACAGAATCTATTAATGTTAATAAATATTTAAATACACCTTTAGATGAACTCGTTCCAAACTTATTTGTATATATGGAAGGAAGAGGAACAGAAAGATTTATTGACTATATGATTGGTAAAGTTGGCGATAATATAAGCTTAATTTTAGAAAGAATGAAATTAGCAGAATTGATTAAAGATCAAATTGACCGATTTGAATTATCTTATTTAGAAAAATTAGTCATAGAAATCTCTAATAAAGAATTAAAATTAATTACATTATTAGGCTTTGTATTAGGTGGAATTATTGGATTATTACAAGGAATAATCGCTATTTTTGTATAAGACTTAGAATTATGATACAGTATTATTGGAATTGATTTTCTAATACATTTATTTATTATAGGAGCGAATTAATTATGGCAGAAGTAAACATTTACGACAAAGCGAATGAACTAGAACAAACTTTACGTGCAAGTGAAGAATATAACAAAATTAAAGAACAATATGAAAAAGTTAATGCAAACCCAGAAACAAAAAAATTATTCGATGAATTCCGTGAAATTCAATTAGAATTACAAACTAAACAAATGCAAGGCGAAGAAATTTCAGAAGTAGATATTGCTAGAGCTCAAAAATCTGCACAAGAAATTGAACAAAACGAAACAATCGCTGAATTAATGCAAGCTGAACAAGCAATGAGTCAATTAATTCAAGATTTAAACCGTGTTATAATGAAACCATTAGAAGATATCTACGGTAGCCTTGAAGAAAACCAAGGTTAATTAACTTTTATGAGTCGACAAAGTCATTCGATTTTGTCGGCTTTTTTTGTGGAAATTTTTATGACGGATTATATAGAGTGGGGAATGTTTATAAGTGGAGGTGTTATTAGCAGTTTTGATGAGAAGTGCAAATAGTGGGGGCGTTATTAGCAGTTTTGATGAGAAGTGCAAATAGTGGGGGCGTTATTAGCAGTTTTGGTAAGAAGTGCAAATAAAGAGTGCGTTAGTAACACTTCGGCCGAGTTTTGTAATTAAGAGCCCCGTTATGAACAAGTTTGGACGAAAGTGTTCACAAGACCCCCGTTATGAACAAGTTTGGACGAAAGTGTTCATAAGGCCCCAGTTATGAACAAGTTTGGACGAAAGTGTTCACAAGAGCCCCGTTACGAACAAGTTTAGCCGAAAGTGTTCATAACGAATCCATTACAATCTCCCAAATTAACAATTCATATGTCGCTTTTTTGTTGTTTAATCTTATATGTGCGATGTATCGTATACGCGCGGAATATGGTAAAATTAAAGCATTAAAAATCTTTATAAATCTGATTATTCTATTGGTTGAGCTTGAATATAATAATTAAGAAATGAGCTAATATTGAAAGAGGTTAGGTATATGATTAAATTTATACATTGTGCGGATTTACACCTTGATAGTCCATTTAAGTCTAGACATTATTTAAGCCCTTCTATTTTAAGCGATGTAAAACAAAGTGCATATAATAGTTTTAGAAAAATTGTTGATGACGCAATTAAAGAGCAAGTTGACTTCATCGTCATTGCAGGGGATTTATTTGATCAAAATAATAGAACTTTGCGTGCGGAAGTGTTTTTAAGAGAGCAATTTCTTAGACTACAAGATGAACAAATTTTTGTTTATATTATACATGGTAACCACGATCCTTTATCAGTCGGTGTCCATACAGTTTGGCCAGAGAATGTAACAGTCTTCTCTGATAAAGTTTCTACTTATCAACTTATTACGAAAAATGGGCAAGTTGTTTATTTACATGGTTTTAGTTATCAAAAAGATCAAAGTTATGAGAATAAAATTGATGAATATCCTGAATCTACAGGTAACAAAGGGATACATATTGGTGTGTTACATGGTACATACTCACAAGCTTCAGGTGTGAAGCAAAGATATACTGAATTCAATATTGAAGATTTAAATAGCAAATTATATCATTACTGGGCATTGGGGCATATTCACGAAAGAGCAATGATTAGTGAGTTATCTCAAGTCCATTATCCTGGTAATATACAAGCCCGTCATTTTAAAGAAAAAGGTGAAAAGGGTTATTTACTCGTTGAAGGTGATGAATCTAAATTACAAGCATCATTCAAACCAACTCAATATATAAGGTTTGAAAAAGCAGTCATTGAAACTCAAGCTAAAGGTAAGCATGCATTATACGAGGCGATACAAAAATTCAAAGATAGTGTGAGAACTGAAGGTAAGGCTTTTTATCAATTAGATGTTTATGTTAAACATGATGAAATTTTAAAGCAAGATGAAATTAACCAAGTTATTCAATTGATACAAGAGTATGAAGAGAATCAAACGAACTTTATCTTCGTTGAACAGTTGAATGTATTCTTTGATCAAGATTCAGAAGTAGCTTTAGCGAATGAATTCAATGATGATATTTTACAAGACGAGAACATTCTTGAAGAAGCACTTAGTGATTTGTATATGAATCCAAAAGCAAATCGATTTTTAGAACCATTTAGTGATGTTGATAAACAAGCACTTATTGAGCGTGGGGAAGCAATTTTAAAAAGAAGAATGAGAGGTTAAAGCGATGAAAATTAAATCTTTAGAAATTTATGGCTATGGCCAACTCATGTCTAGAAAAATAAAATTTGATCAAAGTTTTATGCAAATATATGGTGAGAATGAAGCAGGGAAATCAACGATACAAGCGTTTATTCATTCTATATTATTTGGCTTTCCAACTAAAAAAGAAAATGAACCAAGATTGGAACCAAGACTAGGGAACCAATACGGCGGTAAGTTAGTGTTAGACTTCGATGGTCAAATTGTTGAAGTAGAAAGAGTTAAAGGTCGCGTAACAGGTGACGTTAAAGTATATCTGTCTAATGGTAAAGTTAAAGATGAAGAATGGCTGAAACAAAAGTTAAATTTCATTAATAAACGAACTTATCAAGGTATTTTCTCTTTTAATGTATTAGGATTACAAGATATCCATAAGAACTTAACTGAAGACCAACTTCAAATGTATTTACTTCAAGCAGGTGCACTCGGTTCAACTGAGTTCACAGGTATGAGCGATTTAATGCAAGTTGAGAAAGATGCATTATATAAGAAGAATGGTAAAAATCCAGTGCTAAATGTTCAATTAGAGCAGTTGAATGATTTAGAAATTAAGATTAAAAACGAAGAAAAGAAACTTTCAGAATATGAAAGACTTCAAGATGAACGCGATAAAACATCTCGTAGATTAAATCAATTAAAAGAGAATCTCGGCAAACTTACTGATAGGTTAACAAGTAAAGAAAAAGAAATTTCACTACATAACGAAGTGGTTGAATGGAAGAAGTTAGAAAGTAATTTAAATATAGAACCATATGAATTCCCTGAACAAGGGATAGAGCGCTATGAATCAGCTGTACGTTCAAATGAAAGTATAAAACGTGATTTAACGTTAAGAAATGAAAAGCTTGGACAAGTCGTACATACTTTAGAAAATGTTAAAGTTATGTCTGAACGAGATGAAAAAGCGCTCAATAGTATTAGACAAAGAGAATCAGATATTAAAGAGAAACATCAAGAATTAAAACAATTAAACCAGCAAATCGATAATGCTGAACGTGATAATGAATTACTTAGACAAGATATCGGCTGGAATGAAGAATTTTTAGATGTTGATACGTCTGACGCGATGAAGACACATATAGCTGAAGTTAATCGCATAAGAGAAGAAAACGTTGCAGAACGAGAACAAATTAAACGTTCGCTCAACCAATTATCAATTGAACAAGAGCGTTATACTAATAATGTTGATAAATTGCATAATGATCTCGTATCCGATGAAAACTATGAACAAAAGAAAGTATATAATCAAAAAGCGCTAGAGCTCGGCGAAAAGAAATCACTATACAAAAAAATGGAAGAAAGCTTTAATAAGCAAAAAGAAGAAAGCGAAAAGAGAAGTAAGCAATATAGACTTGCTTCTGGCATTGGTGGCATATTATTAATTGCAATTGCCATTTATGCGTTTATTGCATCGCAAATTGTATTTAGTGCTATATTTGCTGTTGTAGGTGTCGTATTAGTTGGATTAGCCTTTATGATTAAATCTAAAGAGTTAAATCATGATCAAGCATTTTCTAAAGAAATAGATGAATTAGAAGAAAAAGTTCAACACTTAAAGCAATTTTATGATTTAGACTTTAATCTTGATGAACAAACGAAAATTAGACAAGAATTAGAAAGTTATTATCAGTCTCAAGAGATCTTATCTACTAAGCAAAGTGAATTGAATAAAGAACTTGAGCAAGTAGAAGAAATTATTGAGACTAAAGAAAGAGCACTTAAAGAAACTAAAGTAAGTTTACATGTATCTAATCAAATATCATCACAATTATTAAATGATGCATTGTCGACAATTAGAAAAATTAAACAAAATAGATTAGAAATTACTCGCATTACTAAAATAAGAGATGAGAAACAAGCAGCTTTAGAAGCATTTTATAGAGAAGCGGATAGCATTGTGAGTCATGCTGGACTACATTATCAAGAGATTTCACTATTTCATGATGTCAAACAAGCTTTAGATGAACATCAAAAAGAATTTAATATTCAATCACGCAATAACGACCAACAAGCATTATTAACCAATGAAATAAATGCTTTAAACGCGCGTTTAGAAGAAAATAACAATGTGATTCAATCATTATTCGACTTTATTAGTGTAGATAATGAAGAAGCGTATTATCGTCATCATAAAGCTTATGTGTCTTATCATGAGGATTTAAAACGATTTAATTATTTAACAGATTTATTGAACAATCAAAATTACGATTACGATAAAAATACACAACTAAGTTATATGACAAAAACAGACCTAGAAAATGAACGTACTCAGTTAGAAGGTCAAGTTGATGAATATAATGATCGTTATTTAAATGTACAAGCAGAATTAAGTGATTTGAATGCTCAAATCAATCATATGGAAACGGATGAAACACTTTCAGCTTTAAGACATGAATACCATTTACTTAAAGATAAGGTGAATGAAACTGCAAATGATTGGGCTGCTTTAAGTTATTTACAAAACTTAGTCGAAGCACATATTAAACAAATTAAAGATAAGCGACTACCTTATGTTGTAAAAGATGCTACTGATATATTAAAAGCATTAACAGAAGGCAGATATAATCAAGTTATTTATGAAGAACAAAATGTACAAGTTAGACATGAAAATGGACAAATATTCCATCCTACTGAATTAAGTCAATCAACGAAAGAATTATTATATATCGCGTTAAGATTTAGTTTAATTAAATCATTACAAAAATATTATCCATTCCCAATTATCGTTGATGATGCATTTGTGCATTTTGATAAACATCGTAAAGAAATTATGATTAAATATTTAATGAGTATGAAAGATGATATTCAAATACTTTATTTCACTTGTAATAAAGATCAAAATGTACCTCAGAAACAAACAATTACGCTGACAAAAATAGAAGGAGCTAAGAGCAAATGAGAACTATAGAGACATTGAAACCAGGAGACTCAGTAGATCATTACTTTTTGATTCATCGAGCAACTCAAGGTGTTACAGCTCAAGGTAAACCATATATGACACTTTATCTTAAAGATAAAAGTGGTGATATAGAAGCAAAAGTATGGACGGTAACAAATGAAGATATTCAACTACTCGTACCTGAAACGATTATTCGTGTGAAAGGTGACGTAATTGATTATCGTGGAAGAAAACAAATGAAAGTTAATCAATTTAGAGTGGCTGTAGATGAAGATAATGTGAAATTAGAAAACTTTTTAGAAGCGGCACCATTATCAATCGACGATATGTCAGAAGAAATTATGACGTATGTACTAGATATTGAAAATGCTAAATTACAAAGAATTACACGTATTTTACTTAAAAAATATCAAAAAGAGTATTTTACATTCCCAGCAGCTAGTTCACATCATCATAGTTTTGTTTCTGGCTTAAGCTATCATGTTGTAACAATGTTAAGACAAGCGAAGGCATTGTGTGATATTTATCCAATATTAAATAGAAGTTTATTATATAGTGGTATTATCTTACATGACTTAGGTAAAGTTAAAGAGTTATCAGGACCTGTCGCAACATCATACACAGTTGAAGGAAACTTATTAGGCCATATTTCAATCGTTAGTGATGAAATTGCACAAGTTGCAAAAGAGCACAATATAGAAGGGGAAGAAGTCCTCTTATTGAGACATTTAGTTTTAAGTCACCACGGTAAATTAGAGTATGGATCTCCAAAATTACCTATGGTTAAAGAAGCAGAAATTCTTCATTTTATTGATAATATTGATGCGAGAATGATGATGTTTGAAAAACATCTTAAAAAAGTAGATAAAGGTCAATTTACAGAGCGCATATTTGCTTTAGAAAATAGACAGTTTTATAAACCTGAAACTTTAGATTAATCAAAAAAAGCTATGAAGTAACGTTTAACGTTTCTTCATAGCTTTTTAATTTTAGTATATTATTTCCCTAATTCTTGTGTTATCTTTACCCCATATTGCTTTACCTGAGTCATTAGCTCATCCAAGTTGTTAAGCTTATCTTCAGTTTTCACTCCTGCAATTGCAAGAACAGCTATTATATCTCCCCATTTATTTTCAATTGGAACCGCTATACTTATTGCACCTTCAATAGGATCATCTATTCCAATTGATATTTTATTTTCCTTTACCTCTTTAATATGTTTTATATATTCCTTCTGATCCATTATTGATTTAGAGGCATATTGTTGTAATGGATATTTTTCTATCCACTTAGAGATATTATCTAAATCATTTTCTTTTGACAAAAAAACTTTACCAAAATTCCCGTATGTTATAGGGTATTTTTCTCCGGCTTTTGCATACACACGTAATTGTCCATAACCTTCAACTGTTTCAATCACTAAAATATTCTCATGATCAATAACAGCTAATTGTACTGTTTCTTTCGTAGCATCAGCAAGCTTTTTCATATGTTCTAATGCGATATTTCTTAAATCATTCTGTAGAGATAAATGAGTACTTAACTCTAGGATTTTATATCCTAATGTATATTTCTCTGTAGACGAGTCTTTCCGTACTAATCCTCTTATCTCTAGTGTTTTTAAAATTCTATGTAATGTACTTTTGGTTATTCCCAAATCTTCACCTAAACTTCTAATTGACTTATTATTTTCACGGGATAAAATTTCTAAAATATCAACTGCTTTTTCAATTGAAGAAATTGTGTTTTTCTCAGTCATTTATACACCTCTATTATGTCATAAGTATTAATGATAATTATACATAAAAAAGTATTCAATTGTATATTTTCTGAAAAATTTGATTATTATCTTGAAATCCAATCTACTTTTATGTAATATAATAAAAAACGGGACATTGTCCCGTAAAAAAGGAGAATTTATATGAGTAAAGTTATGATTTTCGGTCTGGGAGAAGTAGGTACACATATTCTTCATTTTCTTGTGAGAGATCCAAAGTGTCCAGAACTCGTTTTTTGTGATTTCAATAAAGAAATATCGGAGAAAATAATTAACAACGCTTTAATTGGAGCTGCAATTACAAGGAATTATCCTAAAATTACATTTGAACAAGCAGATTTAACCGACATTAATCATACTGCAAAATTAATATCAGAATATAAACCAGATGTTGTTATTAACTGTGCAGTACTTCAAACTTGGCATGTAATTAGACAACTTCCTGAAAAGGAATACCAAAGAATTAGTTCAGCTACTTTAGGTGCATGGCTTCCATGCCAACTTAGTTTGGCTTATCATTTAATGCTTGGTATCGAACAATCTGGTCAAAAACCACATGTCATTAATACAGCTTTATCATGTTTAACAAACCCTGTACTTGCTAAAGTAGGTTTGGCTCCAACTATAGGAATTGGTAATGTAGAATTAATTGAATCTGCTGTACGTTTGAATATTTCTAGAAAGCTTGGAGTATCAATGGATATTGTTAAAGTTTATCTCATTGCTCATCATTTATGGTGGGTATATCCACGTGAAGCAGGTTATGAAAAAGGACCGTATTATTTGAAAATACTTGTGAATGATGTGGAGGTGACTGATCAGTTTGATACAGATGAACTATTATATGATTCAATAAAGCTGTACCCTCCAGGGACAGAATTTACAACTACATCCGCTATTTCTACTATCAAGAATATGTATGCATTACTAAGTCCAACACCTATTTTTACTCATTCACCATCACCAAAAGGATTACCTGGTGGTTATCCAATACTTTTAAGTAACAAAGGAGCTGAACTTGCCTTACCAGAGGGAATTACTGAACTAGACAGCTATTAAGATAAATGAAGAATCTTCTAAAATGGATGGTATTGAACGAATTGAAGATGATGGAACAGTAATTTTTGCAGATTATGCACATGAAATTTTAAAAGATATGATAGGTTTTGATAGAAAATCATTCAAACCTGAAGAAAGTCATGAAGTGGCATTAGAGATGATGGATAAATATAAACAATATTTTAATAGGATGAAAAAGGAAGGTAAACTAGAGTAGGTTATTAAGGTAATAATATTTATATGATAAGCACTTGAATTGAATAATCAAAAAAAGCTATGAAGTAACGTTTAACGTTTCTTCATAGCTTTTTAATTTTAGCTTGCTGATGATTGTTGTGCTGCTTGCATTTGTTGTTGTTGTAATGCTTTTTCGTTTAAGATATTATCTTCGATTGCTTTTTTAATATCTTTATCTTTGTAGTCAACTTTGTATTCGTCTAATAATTTTTTGTAAGCATTGATGATGATCTTAGGTTCTTTTTGGATTTTTAGTTGACGATATTGTTCTTTAAGGCTAGCTTTTTCTTTCTTAGATGGTTCGCCTTTATCTGCTTTTATAATGTGGTAACCATATTGAGATTTAACAACATCTGAAATTTCGTCATCTTTTTTAAGTTTGAATAATGCTTTTTCAAATGATTCATCCATTTGACCTTTCAATACAAATCCTAGAGCGCCGCCTTTAGATTTAGTACCTTCATCTTGTGATTCTTTCTTAGCGATTTTTTCAAAGTCGTCTGGATTTTTCTTAATTTGAGCTAGTAATTTTTCAGCTTTTTTCTTAGCTGCTTTATCACTTAAACCTTCATCAGAATCATCTGATTTAACTTTGATTAAGATATGTGAAGCCTTTTTAGTATTTTCATCGATCTCTTTGTCAGAAACTTTTACGGCATCGTTGATAAATTCTTCTTGATATTTAGAAGTTTTTTGAGATTCTTTAAAGTCTTTTATAGTTGCACCTGGTTTTTCTTGTTGTAGTGCTTCTTCAAATTTCTTCTTACCACCGTATTGCTCGATTTGTTTATCAACTTGTTCGTCTAATTTCTTCGTATCAACTTTGTCTTCGTATTTATCTTTTAAGACTTTGTTAAGTACAATTTGAAATGCATTTTGTGCGACTTCGTTACTACCCATTTTGTCTAGCACGTCTTGTGAAGTTACGTTTCCGGCTTTAGTTTCTACTAAAGTTTCTCCAGAATTATCTGAACCATTACCACAAGCGCCTAAAGTTAATACTGATGCTGAAAGTGTTACAGGTAACACTATTTTTTTAATTGATTTCATAAATAGAACTCCTTTTGTAAGAATACAATGATAAATATAGCATATTTGCTATTTTAATTACAAAAAATAACCTATAAATGTTCGGCATCCAGTGAACGTTTTGTTAACAATTCGATACCATTTTTTCTTTCTTCAATATAAGTACCTTTTTTTGTAAATAAAATAATCTTCAAATAAAGTAAATCGATAATCGATATGCCAATATTGATAGACATGATAAATAAAATGTAATGTCCATATTGTGGAATTATATTTACGAGTGCAATGGATAGGGTAGTTATCGTAACGAGCGGGCAAATAAGTGCAAAACAAAATACAATCTTATTAACTGGTTGATCTACTCTAATATTATATAAAGGTAAAGCACGTTTAGCTTTAGTCGTTTTGTTCATTTTAAATGACTTACGATAATACATTAATACAATCAAATGCAACAATTTATGAATTGGATAAATTAAGCAAAGGACGAATAAGAATAGTATAAACTTATCGTCCTTTAATGGTTCTGTTTGTATATAATTGAATATTTCGTAAGTGACGATAAATGTTAAGAATGAAACTAAAGCACTAATTAATACAATTCTCTGCAATCCATAACGAGACTGTATATTAATTGATTTAGAACACAAAAACATGATTAATGTCACCTTCTAAGATATGATTTATCTTGATATTATGCATCATCCTCAGACTGTTCGTCAAGTAGATATTTTCTTAATTGCTCATGGTTTTGTTCAATGTGATGAATAAAGTCGCTACCATATATTTGACCAACGATATATTTCACATCTGTAAATTCTGGCATATTGTACATGACTTTCTCATAATCTGCAGCAATTTCATATAATCTGTTCGTATCATTTGAATAGTTTAAATATGTCTTTCTTAACACTGCAAGACCTTTATCCGTTAATTCTAAATAAGTCGTACGCTTATCGTGCTGACTTTTAGGCATTGTTAAATAACCGCGTTTTTCTAAATTTTTAGCGAAATTGAAAACAGTAGATACGTGCATGACACCATATTTACTCACTTCAGAAATTGTAGCTTCATTTAAGCTTCTAATAATAATTAAAATATGATGTTCATTAATATTTAAGTCGAAAGGCTTAATCCACTGCTGCCAATCTTTCTCGATTGTCTTCCATAAAGCTTTAGATAACTGTGAAACCTTATGAGTAAATAACATTTTTTCAATCATGTCCAATTCATTCGACATAGTTAAATCCCCCTTTGATTGTATAATAAAAGCATGATACTAATGTATCATGCTTAGTTATAACACTTTAATAATATAATAATTTTAACACGTTTTCTAATTTTTTAGAAATGGAAGCTTAGTATTTTGAATTTCTTTTTGAATTTCATTGCCACGATTGCTAATATTTTCAATATTTTTCTGTATTTGTTCAATATTAGGGTTAATATCAGCTTTAAATTCATTAATCATCGTTTTAATTTCTTCACTTAATGATTGAATGGCGATTTGGCTTTCGTCTTTCGTCTTTAATACATAATCTTTTATTTCAATAGCATTGTCTTTAATTTCACTTAATTGAATTTTAGATCCGTCAGCAGTTGATTTTAAATCTGTCTTTAAAGCATCACCAGAACGGTCTGTATTTAAAATGGCTGTTGTAAATCCTGTAACAAATCCTACACCAACGCCAATTGCGAGTCTTGAAAATTTCATAATTATCCTCCTTGATTTCTCTTACTTAAATATATACCCTGAATTTTTGTAAACATGCAGTGTATTAAAAATGCTGTTGAATTGTTTGTGCGATTTCTGCTTTTTTCTCATCATCTAATTGATCTTCATTCGTATTCCAAATATAACCGAAACCATCGATATCTTCTTTATATCTAGGGATTAAGTGGAAGTGGATATGGAATACAGATTGTGAAGCATACTCACCATTGTTTTGAATAATATTTAAACCATCAGGATTGAAAGCTTTCTTGATGGCATTCGCAACGATCGGTAAAGCTTCAGCTATATGTTTCATTGTTTCTGGGTCTGTTTCATAAATATTGGGTGAAGCTTTCTTTGGAATAAGTAATGTGTGTCCTTTACTTACTTGAGAAATATCTAAGAATGCATATACATAATCATTTTCGTAAACTTTGAATGATGGGATTTCACCGTCGATAATTTTGCTGAATATTGTTTCTGACATACTATCATCTCCTATGTAAATATTAGTTTTATTATATCATGCTCGTAATATCATCTCACTGATTAAGATAATATTTAATGAATGTAACATTGAGAACATGCTACAATATATTTTGGAGGTGTGTTCACGTGACAATTAAAGTGAATAATTTAACAGGTGGATACGGTAAAAAAGCTGTTATCCATGATATCTCATTTGAATGTAAACCAAGCGAAGTCGTAGGACTTATTGGATTAAATGGTGCAGGGAAAAGTACAACAATTAAACATATACTTGGCTTATTAACACCACAACAAGGTGAGATGTCCATTAATAATATAGATATTAAAGCAGATATAGAATCTTATAGAAGAAATCTTACATATATACCAGAAAGTCCAGTTTTATATGATGAATTAACTTTAGAAGAACATATTTACATGACTGCAATGGCATATGGTATTGATAAAGATACAGCACTTGAAAAAGCAATGCCGTTATTGAAAAGACTAAGACTTGAAAATGAATTAAAAGTCTTTCCGATACATTTTTCAAAAGGTATGAAACAAAAAGTTATGATTGTTTGTGCATTCTTAGTTGAACCGACGCAATATATCATAGATGAACCATTCTTAGGGTTAGATCCATTAGGTATACAAACAATGTTAGATTTAATAGTAGAAAGACGTAATCAAGGCTCTTCAGTATTAATGTCTACACATATACTTGCAACTGCTGAAAGGTATTGCGACCGATTTATTATATTACATCAAGGTCGTTTAGTAGCGATGGGCAATTTAGAAGAACTGAGAGAAAAAACTGGACTTACTAATGCAACACTAGATGATATTTATATACATTTAACACAAGGTGAAGCGTATGAATGATGTAAATACTTTATATAAGGTTAGACAAAGAGAAGAAGTATTAGAGAAAATGAATTACAATAAATTCATCTTTAATGGTCATTTCTTAATATTTTTAACCATTATGATTGGCGCATTTGCGTTAGGATATAGTAATTGGTTAAAGGACATTCCACAAAATATTAACTATCGTTTAATCTTTTCGGTTATATTATCTATTTGTTCGATATTTCCGATGAGGACTTTCTTTAGAGAAGCGGATAAATTATATTTATTACCATTTGAGAAACACTTAACGCTATATATTAGAAAAGCTCTAACATATAGTTATTTTAATCGACTATATTTACCAGTCGTGATATTAGTGATCGGTTTACCATTATTCTATCAATTAATGGGTGGTAAATTTTATTTATATATTACGGTAATGGTTTTGAGTTTCATCTTTCCAATTCTAGGACTGATGATGAAATGGTTCTGGTTAAAATATGGTTTAGAAATATGGGGAATTAATGTATTACTCTTTATCGTATATGCGAGTGGATATTACACAACTTTAAAAGTAGGGGCTTTATCAGGTCTATTATCTATTGTCGTATTGATTGCTTTAATTATTTTATTAGAAAATATCAATAGAGGTACTTTTTATCAGTGGGAAACATTAATCGCTATCGAACATAATCATAAGATGAATTATTATAAATTCGTTAATATGTTTACAGATGTAAAAGTATTAAATGAACGAACAGTTCGCAGAAGATATTTAGATGTCTTCTTAAAAGTTCCGAGTCCTAAGAAATTTAATCAAAATTATATGTATAAATTCTTATTTGTAAGAAGTTTTGCAAGAGGGAAAGATGCATTCTTTATCGTATTAAGATTATTGATTATCGGACTTGTATTAATTTGGTGGATTGATCAGCCAGTTATATCAGCCATATTAGGTGCTTTAATCATGTACTTGTTGATATTACAATTATCTCAATTTTATAAACAACAGGCATACGGATTGTGGCCACAAGTATGGCCGGTTAGTGAAGGACAAGTTGTTAAAGGCTATCATCAATTTTTAATTAATATCATGATTGTCTTAGGTATTATTTTATCAATCATATATATCTTGAAATTTGTTACAGCGATTTATTTCGTTATATTATTCTTCATTGTTGGTTGGTTAACAATAGATTCTTCCATTAAGAAAATTAAAAAACATCAAGAGCTACTTAGAGATTAATAACAATAAAAAAGAAGAAATGACTCAGTGAGAATCATTTCTTCTTTTTTATTTTATAATTATGCTTCTTCGTTTTCTGTTTCTTCATCTTCTTCAGGTCTATACCAATACTTTGTATAATTTGCTGTTGAATATTGTTCAGCACCAGAGAATTTACGAGTAGCCTCTCTTGAGAAATATTCCGCATAGAAAGATGATTTTGTGAAATCTTCATATAATTCATTTGAATCGAAACCTACTAATATCATATAAGTATCGCCTTTTCGAGGTTTAAGTAATCTAAATGATTCGAACCCTTCGAAATTATCAAATTGACTGTCGATATCTACATAATGATTTTCGAATCGATGTTGCATTTCATCAGATACAGGAATGTAGCTTGCTGCTATAAATTCATGATTGATAAAAACACCTTTTGATTCTAATATTCGATATTCTCTTGGTTGTGCAAATACTGTATCACCATTTGTTTCATGAATAAGTACTGTCGTATCTTGTCTCGTATAATGATGAATATCTTCATCTGGATGTTTCTTCATTATACTATGCAGAAAATGATACGTACCTGTTGTTATATAACATTTCATAATGATATACCTCCTATATCTCTTTAATTAGATTATAAACATGTAAGCGCTAAAATCAACCAATTCATGAAATCTTTTGTATAATTTATGAATTTTTGTACACATAGATGTCTTTATAATAGAATATGTTAAAATAGATTGTAATGATTATAATGAGGTGAAATAAATGAGTGTACCGTTTAACGATACAATTTTAAAAGCAGCAAAGGGAGAAAAAACAACTCATACACCAGTTTGGTTTATGAGGCAAGCAGGTAGATCACAGCCTGAATATAGAAAAATTAAAGAAAAGTATTCATTATTTGAAATTACACATCAACCAGAACTTTGTGCATATGTTACAAAATTACCAGTAGACCAATATAATACTGATGCTGCAATTTTATATAAAGATATTATGACACCTTTAACTGGAATTGGTGTAGATGTAGAAATTAAATCTGGAATAGGTCCTGTTATACATAACCCTATTAAAGACATTTCTGATATTAATCGATTAGGTCAAATAAATCCTGAGGAAGACGTGAAATATGTCTTAGATACGATTAAACTTTTAACAGAAGAACAGCTAAACGTACCATTAATAGGATTTACTGGCGCACCGTTCACGCTAGCGAGCTATATGATTGAAGGTGGACCATCTAAAAATTATAATAAGACTAAAGCGTTTATGTATAAACAGCCAGAAGCTTGGTTTAAATTAATGGATACATTAGCTGATATGGCAATTCGCTATACACATGCTCAAATTGATGCTGGATGTAAGATGATTCAAGTATTCGATTCATGGGTAGGTGCGTTAAATGCTGAAGATTATCATTATTTCATTAGACCATCTATGAATAAAATTTTTGCAGCAATTAAAGAAAAAAACGTACCTGTTACAACATTTGGTGTTGGAGCAAGCCATTTAATAGAAGAATGGAATCAATTACCGGTTGATGTAATCGGGCTAGATTGGCGCTTACAAATCAAAGAAGCAAGGGAAAAAGGTATTACTAAGACGTTACAAGGAAACTTAGATCCAGCTATTTTACTAGCACCATGGGAAGTTATCGAACAAAGACTCGTTCAAATATTGGATCAAGGTTTAGTAGACCATAATTATATCTTTAATCTTGGACATGGTGTCTTTCCAGAAGTGCAACCTGATACATTAAGAAGAGTTGCTAAGTTTGTGCATGATTATTCAGCAAAATATAAATCACAACAAAGATAGGTTATTAAACAGCTTAATTTTATTAAAGGGAGTATAGAAGATGAATAAAAAAGTGGGACTTTTAGTTATGGCATATGGTACACCTTATAAAGAAAGTGACATTGTACCTTATTATACACACATTAGACATGGTCGTAAGCCATCTGATGAACAAATTGAAGACTTAAAAGGGCGTTATAAAGCGATTGGTGGTATTTCACCATTAGCAGGTACAACAGAGAAACAAGCAGAAAGTTTACTTGGCGCATTAAATGAAGCTTATGAAGATGTTGAATTTAAATTGTACATTGGTTTAAAACATATTCATCCATTTATTGAAGATGCAGTAGAACAAATGCATAATGATGGTATTGAAGAAGCGGTTACGATTGTTTTAGCACCTCATTATTCTAATTTCTCAGTGGGAAGTTATAATAAACGTGCTCAAGAAGAAGCTGATAAATATGGTATTTCAATGCATCACGTTGAGCAATTTTACAATGAACCAGCATTTATATCTTACTGGACAAACATGATTGATGAAACATTACAAACGATTCCAGAAGAAAGTCATGATGAAACAGTATTAATCGTTTCAGCGCATAGTTTGCCAGAAAAAATTAAAAAAGCAAATGACCCATATCCTGATCAATTAGAAGAAACTGCTAAAATTTTAAGTGAAGAATCTAACATTAAACATGTATCAGTAGGTTGGCAATCAGAAGGACAAACTGGAGAACCTTGGTTAGGACCAGATGTTCAAGATTTAACGAGAGACTTATATAATGAACATGGCTATAAACACTTTATATATACACCAGTAGGATTTGTATGTGAACATTTAGAAGTATTATATGATAACGACTACGAATGTAAAGTTGTATGTGATGAATTAGGCGTGAAATATCACAGACCACCAATGCCAAATATTGATCCTAAATTTATTGAAGCAATGGTATCAGCAATTAAGAAAAAATTCTAATTCGATATTCGAATAAGAAAGAAGTGTTAAGTATGTCAAAACGAATTGCAATAATAGGGGCAGGGATAACTGGGTTATCTGCTGCCCATTATTTAAGAAGAGATTATCCAGATGCAGAAATTGATGTATATGAACAATCAGACAGAGTAGGCGGCAAAATCAAAACTTATCGTAAAGATGGTTATACAATTGAACTAGGGCCAGAATCTTACTTAGGTAGAAAGACAATTATGACAGAATTAGCTGAAGAAATTGGGATTGCTGATGATTTAGTAACAAATAAAACAGGGCAATCATATATTTACAGCCATAATAAGTTATATCCAATACCAGGTGGTTCAATTATGGGTATACCTACAGAAATCAAACCATTTCTTAAGACACAATTGATTTCACCAGCAGCTAAATTAAGAGCAGGATTAGATTATTTCTTACCTGTTAAACCGATGCATACAGATATATCAATCGGTCATTTCTTTAGACAAAGATTAGGTGATGAAGTATTAGAAAACTTAATCGAACCTTTAATGGCAGGTATTTATGGTGCTAATATCGATAAATTAAGCTTAAAAACAACATTTCCTCATTTTAAAGAACAAGAAGAAAAAGAGGGCGGCTTAATAAAAGGTATGATTGCTCAAAAAGCTAAAAACAATGCGGATAAAAAAGTAACAGTAAAACCAAAAGGTCAATTTAAGCAATTTAGACATGGCCTTGAATCATTCATTCAAACTTTACGTGATAGTCTTGAAGATAAAGGTGTTCAAATACATTTAAACGCTCCAGTTCAAAATTTAGTAGAAAAAGCTAACAAAACAATTTTGACGATAAATAATGTAGAGCATGAATATGATGGTGTCATTGTTACAATACCACACCAACATTTCGTTAAATGGTTTGAAGAGGATCTTAAATTGGATTACTTTAACTATATGCCTTCAACAAGTGTTGCAACAGTCGTTATGGCATTTGATAAAGACCAAGTCGTGAACGATAAAGATGGAACTGGATTTGTAATTGCAAGAACAAGTGATACAGCCATCACAGCTTGTACATGGACAAACAAAAAATGGCCACATACAACACCAGAAGGAAAAGTCTTATTAAGAGCGTATGTAGGTAAACCAGGCTCAAATATTATTCATCATAAAGACGAAGAACAATTGAAACAAGTCGCTCTAAATGATCTGAATAAAATCATGACGATCAAAGGAGAACCAGAATTCTTTATCGTAACGAAATTACCACACAGTATGCCTCAATATGAAGTCGGTCATATCGATCGTATTCGAGATATACAAGAACATATCGATCAAAATTATCATAACCTAATCATAACAGGCGCGTCGTTTGATGCAGTCGGATTACCAGACTGTGTACAAATGGCTAAGAACGCTAGTGACAAGATGATAGAGTATTTGAAGTAGATTGTAGATAGTAGTAAGTAAATAGTGTGCGGAAGTGTAAGGAAGCGTATGGAAAAGTGTGGAAGCGGGACAGAAATTCTAATTTAACATTAGAATTTCTGTTTTTTTGTTGGAGGGGTAAGGTGAATATTGCAAGTGGAGGATGACAAGCAATGTTGGAGGACTGAATATTGCAAGTGGAGCGTGACAAGCAATATTGAAGGACTGAATATTGCAAGTGGAGGATGACAAGCAATGTTGAGAGGCTGAATGTTGCAAGACTGAGCAAACAAGCAACATAGAGATGCTGTAAGTTGCAAGACTGAGTAAACAAGCAACA
Source organism: Mammaliicoccus sp. N-M50 (assembly GCF_022386995.1). Lineage (NCBI taxonomy): Bacteria > Bacillati > Bacillota > Bacilli > Caryophanales > Staphylococcaceae > Mammaliicoccus > Mammaliicoccus sp. N-M50. Next base: position 55,061 of record NZ_JAJNJA010000002.1, read on the forward strand.
TAGAGCTGTCTATAAAACTTAATGCTTACTTTATTAAAAACGTGGAATTTTAATTCATCTTTTTCACAATGACTTCGAAAAAACTACTTTATGATAATTTTTTTCTATAAAAATCATGAATAAATGACACTTCTAAAGTTAAAAAAGAGGGTGTTTTGAATGATTATTTCTCCCTTTAGTGACAATTGTCACATAGATGTTAAAAGTTCAAATTTTTTATTAAGAAAAGTAAAGAAATAGCATTGACGTTCTTTATATTTCTATATATACTTAAGTAGTTCTCAATTAGAGGCCCCTTGGTCAAGCGGTTAAGACACCGCCCTTTCACGGCGGTAACACGGGTTCGAATCCCGTAGGGGTCACCATTTTCAATAAAAATTTATTAAAATTTTATTGACATAATATTAATGAATGTGTTATATTAATAAGGTAGCCAAATTACTTATTATTAGCGCGGGATGGAGCAGTTCGGTAGCTCGTCGGGCTCATAACCCGAAGGTCGGTGGTTCAAATCCGCCTCCCGCAATACTTTTTAATGATGGTCCCGTGGTGTAGCGGTTAACATGCCTGCCTGTCACGCAGGAGATCGCGGGTTCGATTCCCGTCGGGACCGCCATTTATATTTTGGCTCAGTAGCTCAGTCGGTAGAGCAAAGGACTGAAAATCCTTGTGTCGGCGGTTCGATTCCGTCCTGAGCCATACTTTTTTAAACAAGTATGGCGATTGTGGCGAAGTGGTTAACGCATCGGATTGTGGTTCCGACATTCGTGGGTTCGATTCCCATCAGTCGCCCCATATATATATTATTTACTTAAGCGGGTGTAGTTTAGTGGTAAAACCTCAGCCTTCCAAGCTGATGTTGTCGGTTCGATTCCGATCACCCGCTCCATTATTATTCCACAGTAGCTCAGTGGTAGAGCTATCGGCTGTTAACCGATCGGTCGTAGGTTCGAGTCCTACCTGTGGAGCCATAAGGCCCCTTGGTCAAGCGGTTAAGACACCGCCCTTTCACGGCGGTAACACGGGTTCGAATCCCGTAGGGGTCATATAATCAGAGGTGAAATATCGCTTCTGATTTTTTTGTTTGTGGAGAGTTGTCCGAGTTGGCCGAAGGAGCACGCCTGGAAAGTGTGTAGGCGCCACAAGCGTCTCGAGGGTTCGAATCCCTCACTCTCCGTTTGTACCTTAATAATCAACTAATCCAAGACGTTGATATTGCTGGGTTTTCTTGCAATTGGTAAGTTAATCCATATGAGCAAGTGTCAAAAAAGTGTCTAGAGAAAAATTCTCTTACTTTTTGATACTTGCTTTTTTTATGTTCATATAGAAGTTGCGAATAAATTCCTAAAGTAATTGCTATATTTTAATGATCTGATTTAATGCCAACGAGCATGTTATTTTGGTGTTTTTAACGCCAACGTCAACATAAATTACATTCCATGACTAGGGAGAGAAGGGGATTACTATATTATAAACAAGAGTTTGTTAATTTTAACATTCTATATTGTGCCCAATTTGATTTTGTTGTAATATATACTTAATTAAACTAGAGAGTGGGAGTATATAAGGGGGTGCTTTTATTAATAGTGAATATATTACAAGATCAGAATTTCAGCAGCATGTAATAAATATGAATAATAGATTCGATGAAATCAATGATAAAATTTCTTTAACTAAAGACGTTTTATCAGGAGAAATAAAAAATGCTGTTTCCGAGTTTAAAAATGAAATAAGCGATAATAAATTTACATCAAAACGTTTCTGGATAGGTATTAGTATACCAACTATTTTAAGTCTCTTATCATTGATTATCACTATACTAGTAGCATTACTATTTTAACTTAAACTTACCTTGCAGCTAAAATATTATATTATAACTGAGATAGGAGTGATTTTAATGGCAGATGTAAAAGATGTTGCTAATTACCTTATATACTCATATGAACTTAAAACTGGTACTAAGTTTGAAAATAACGAATTAAAACTGCAAAAGTTAATTTATTTTGCACAAAGAGAATCTTTAGCTTTAACGGGCGAGGTTCTATTTAATGATAGAATTGGAGGGTGGAAATTTGGTCCGGTTATACCTAAATTAAGGTATTATTTAGATGAAATGTATGAACCAAGCGATACTGATAAATTAAATGATACTGAAAAATATGTAATTAATAATGTTATCTCTCAATATGGCATGTATTCTGGTTGGTATCTAAGAGAACTATCCCATCATGAAAAATGTTGGAAAAAAAGTAGAATTAACTTGAACAATAATGAGGTAGGGAATAGAGAAATAACGCCAGAGGATATAATCGAAGATGCTAAAAGCGTTAGGCTATACGATCATGTTTATGATATGTACATAGATGAATTTGAAGATTTAAATGAGGAGGAAGTTCATCTTGGATTTAGTTAATACTCCTCGTGATTTAATTAATAAAATAGTATATGCAAGTTTTCCATATTTTGATTTAAAAACAAATAAAAAAGGCTATAAATTATGGCCAGTATTAATCATTGGTGCCGAAAAAGATTGCTTTGAATGTGATTTAACGATGTTACCAATATCTACTGTTTCTAATAAAGTGAATTTACATCCTATTTATGATGTAAATATTGGATTGCTTGAATGTCCAAGTCTTCATAGCATCTATAAAGAAATTTGCTATGTTAGAACACACAAACAATCCACTGTTTATTCTAAAGATATTGTTACTTCAAAAAAATTTGATGACTTATCAATAACTTATCAGGAGAAACTTGAAGAAATTAAATTTAAAGTATCGGAATTCAATAAGACTTTATTTTAACTCCAAAACGCTTTTTATATACTACTACTGTTATAATCACTGTCTACTCATCAATAGTAATAGTAAGTTCCCGGTTGCTCTACAGTCATTAATTGCGTTATGTGATTCGCCATCGTCTAAATTGAAATGTTCTTTTAAAGTTTGAAGTTTATGATTAGGTGTTTCTCTGATTAGTTTTCTTGAAAAAGTGAGTGTGTCAATAACTCTCAATTTCTCATATTCTATATTATTAATTTGAAGTTGGTAGAGTAAGAACTTCATATCAAATGGTGCATTATGTGCGACTATCGTTCTTCTTCTAATGATATTATATAATTCCTCTAATTTATCCTTTCCTAAACTAGGTTTATCTTCTAAAAACTCATTTGTAATACCTGTGATTTTTTCTATTCTTTTACTTATTGGTTTACTTGGTTTGAAGTATTCATTATATTCATTAATGATTTTTCCATCTTCATATTCAATAATCCCACACTGAATAATTTCGTTTTCGTTATATTTTAAACCTGTCGTTTCGAAATCTAGAACGATAAAGGAATCTGTTAATTTACTAACTTTTGTATAACTTAAATCTAGTAAATTATTTGAACGATTATAAGTTCTTCTTGGCGCACGATAGGGTGATGTATAAGATTTTTGATTTTCCATATTATCAAGAAGCGCGCGATTCTCTTCATTTAATTTATTAATTTCATTTCTTAATTGAAAATTTTCTTTAATCAATTGTTCATTTTTATGTTGAAGTGCTTTTATATCATCATTGTTAAAATGATTAATCTCTCTTTCTAACTTTAAAGTTTTGTAAAATACTTGAATTGCATGAACTGGATCACTCGATGTAAAAGAAAATGTTAACATTCGATTTTCACCATAATCTAAAATTAATTTACTAGAAATAAAGTTTTCTATTGTATCTAAAGAAACAACCTCTGACCATGGGATTTGAAAAGTTAAATTCGCTTTATGCTGCACTAATATAATTTCTTGTATTGTCACAAAAATTGAGCCTATTACATACTCTTTATCAATCTTAGTTGAAGTTTCAGATTCAAGTAAGACCTCAACTTCAGGGAATTTAGATTGAAACAACATTTTATCCATTTTTTTAGCTTTCAATTTCATTTCACCCTTTCTAATTATATAACGCTAGTAAACAAGAGTATTTATAAAATCATGTCAGTTTTCTTTCTTTTTAATACTAAAAATTAATAAAACAAGTGGAACACTAAACATTACAGGCATTATAAAAATAAGTGGCAAAGTCATAAGAGCCATGTATAAAAATGTGCTGTCTAATGTGTATTTGGACATGTGTATCATTCCTTTGAAATTAAACTTTTTTATTTTTCGTGATAAAATTTTTGTAAAATTGATTATGTATGACTTATATATGAATAAATAATGATTTAAAACCTCAAATCATCAATAAAATAATACTCTTTTTTGTCTTTAAATAAATAATTTTGTAAAGGGATTAAAATGTCTTCGCTGATTATATAATTTTGAATTTCGTTAAAGTTGACCCATTTTAATTCTACAATTTCATTGTCAGGATCATTAATTGATATTTCACCGTTGAAATTTAAGCACTTAAAATAAGTTACTAAACAATGAGCATTCTCATTAGGTATGTTATTTTCAGCTATATATGCTAGTTCATATTGATTTATAGTTAATCCTGTTTCTTCAAATACTTCTCTAATTAAAGATTCATATAAAAACTCACCTTGCTCAACTACGCCTCCAGGTAAACTCCATAAATATTCATTATTATATTCATTTTTAACTAATAAAATAGTATTTTCTTTAATTAAAATAGCATTTATGACTCTATAGAAATTTGTCAAAATTATCACTCCTTTATTTCTTAAATATATTATAATAAAGTTGTTAAAGTATGATAATTCAATGTGATAGATAACAGATAAATTCGCTAAGATCATACGTAATATAAGATTTGGAGTTGATCACATTGTCAAATATTACAAAAATTAGGATCAGAACGATTTTGAACTATATCACTGGTATAGCATTACTTGGTTTAACGTTTTATTTACTATTTTTATTGTAACCTTGTTACGAAATATGGGCAAAACAAAGGCTAGGACTTTTTACATAAGTCCTAGCCTTTGATTTTTCTAAAATAAAAGATTTTCACATTATTTTGCTTAAATGACTTATAATATAGTTATTAGAATTTGTTAATTATATAAGGAGTTGCTTATTTTATGAGAATAAATGTTTTACAACATACGCCAAATGAAGGTGTTGGATCAATAGGTGATTGGGCTAAAGAAAGAGGACATGATTTGTATATTTATCATCCGTATTTTTATAATGGTGTAATACCTTCTGCTGAAGAAACTGATTTACTAATTATTTTGGGTGGTCCAATGAGTCCGAATGATACAGATGATTGGATTTTTAAAGAAAGAGAGTTAATAAGAGAGTTATTGAAAGCTAACAAACCAATGTTTGGAGCTTGCTATGGTGCCCAACAAATAACAAAAGCAATAGGTTATACAGTGGGTAAATCACCAGTAAAAGAAGTGGGCTGGGATAAAGTTTATCTTGAAAGTGATACTATACCGGATCTACCGAAAGAATTAATGGCATTACATTGGCATGAAGAAACATTCCAAATTCCTAAAAATGCAGAATTGTTATTTTCAAGCGAGTACTTAACAAACCAAGGATTCTTATTGAAAGATAATGTTATTGGCTTACAATTTCATTTTGAACCTGGACCTTTTGATGTTAAAGAAATTGTTACGAATGACTTTTCTTATGCAGTAGATTCTGTATTGAATCAAACACCTCAAGAAATAATTGACTATGAAGTACCTAAAGAAAATAAAGATGTTATGTTTAAATTATTAGATTTTATAACAAAAAGTAAATAATATATTTATTAATATCAAATCAAAACAAAGGCTAGGACTTTTTTACATAAGTCCTAGCCTTTATATATCTTCATATTTTCACGTCACTTCAGTTTTCTGTGCTTTTAAGAAGAAATACACGCCTACGAGTACGATAATGATACCTAGTATTTGTACGTATTCTAAGTATTCTTTCAAGATAAATATTGCTAATATTGATGCGCCTACGGGTTCTAGTAGCATGCTCATTGATATGGTTGTTGGATTTATGATATTTAAGAGATAATTGAATATGACGTGCGCTATTGTTGGGAAAATGGCCAATGATATAAATAATAGCCATTCTTTCATTGAATAGTTTACTAATGTAGCATGCGTGATGATGTTATAAATGAGTAAAAAGACGCCTGCGAAGAAGAACACGATGATGCTATAAACCCAATGTGTGAGTTTGAGCATTGCATTCTTTCCTATCATTAGGTAACACACTATTGATATAACACTTAATAAAGATAATATATTACCAATCATTGCAGTTAAGTCAGTTATATTAAAGTCGCCCCAACTTACGATTACAACACCGATAAACGATATTAAAATTGTACTCAAAACTTTTAGTGTTATTTTTTCTCTATAAAATAAGAAACTTGCAATAATCGCAATAATGGGTTGTAAAGATAATATGACTGTTGAACTAGCAACGGTTGTTAATTTTAATGAACCAAACCATAATCCGAAATGAAGTGCTAAAAATAGACCAGCTAATACAAGATATAGAAAATCTTTAAGATTTAATTTGAAGATTTCTTTTTTATATCGATATGCAAAGGGTACTAGCAAGATGACTGCTATAAACATTCTGTTCATGCTTATTACGCTAGAAGGGGCGTTTGATAGCTTTACTAATATGGCAGCTAGTGAAATTGCAATGATTGAAATAAGTAATAACATATTTGTCTGTTTATTCATAAGCAAAACCTCAATTTAAATTATAATTTTAGATGTATGATTGGATAATCTCTTCCTTGTCCATCATGTGAAGATTCTTTATATGGTTTAAATCCATTTTTCATATAAAAGTTCAAGGCTTGCTCGTTATCTTTGTTTACGTCAACTTTTTGGATATGATCTTCTGTTAACAAGTGTTGAAGTATTTCAGTTCCAAATCCTTTTCTGAAATGTTCTGGATCTATAAATAACATTTCTAAGTTATCTTCGTTGATACCTGAAAAGCCAACAGCTTCTCCATCGTAAAGCCATAAATTTGCATCTACGTATTTAAAGTAGGTTGGTATTTCTTTTTTTAATGCAATTCTGTCTTCTTCTTTTAAAAAGTGATGGGTTGCGAGTACGGAGCGTTCCCAAATTTTTAATGCAAGTGGATAATCTTTCTCTTGTAGTTCAGTTTTTAATAAGCTCATTGTTATGACTCCTAATTAGATGTGAATATTAGAATGATAGCATATGAAGGTTAAATGCGTATAGGTTATTATGAATTTTTTGATAAACTTATTAATCTTATGATTGGTATATTTTAATAGTAAATTTCAATAATTTTTATAGAAATATCATTCGATTCATTGTTATGAAAGTATTGTAATTTCAGTATATCTATCTATTTATTATACTAGAATGATATTTGCGGTATTTATTATATGATTGCTTTAACTTATCAGTTCTTTTTTTAATTGTTTCAATATTGATTATATGTTATTAATTAAGTTAGGTTAAAAATACTTAGTTATAAAGTGAATGCATTTATTGTATATACAATGGAGGAAGTAATGAAATTAGCGTGGTTAATTGATACAACAACTTATATTGATCAAAATATGGATGATAAAGATTTATTTGTCGTTTCTTTATCTACAATTATTAATGACAAACCTTATAAAGATTCACAATTTGAAAGTTCAAAGTTATTTTTTGATATGTTAAAAGAAAATGGTAATGGTGCTAAAACAGCTCAACCTACACCTCAAGATTTTATAGAGACGTATGAGCAAATTCAAGAAGAAGGTTATACGCATGTTATTGCGGTTCATCCTTCTAGTAGTTTATCAGGCACATATGCATCATCGCTATCAACTGCACAATCTTTCCCAATGGAAATTCATGTAATTGATAGTGGAACAGGAAGCTTTCCTCAAAAAGAATTAGTCGAGTATGGTAGAAAACTTTATGACGAGGACTATTCATTTGAAGAAATCGTTAATAAGTTAGAAGAAGTTAAACATACAAGTGAATTATATTTGTTGCCACGAAACTTACAACAATTAAAGAATAGTGGAAGGGTTTCGAATAGCAAATATTTATTAAGTAGCTTACTTCATATTAAATTATTATTGAAATTAGAGAATAGTACAATCGACTTAGAACTTAAGTCTAGAGGCAATAAGAAAATAGAAGCTTATTTAATCACACATATTAAAGAAATTATTGATAAAGGTGTTACAAACATTGGTGTGTTACATGCTGGAAATGAGCAAGAAGCACATGTATGGAAAGAGCGCATATTAACTTTAAATAAAGATGTTAATGTATATGTCGAACCTTTAGTTCCAGTAGCATCTGTTCATACGGGATATGGCACGATTGGAATAGGTTGGATACAAACTCAATAATGAAAACGTTTAAAAATCTGAGAATTTAATTTCTCAGGTTTTTTTATATACAAAATTCAAAAAAACTCTTGTAATTGCATAGCAAAAGTACTAATATGGTTAAATCTGATTAAAATAATAAGATTAAAGGAGCGTTGAGACATGAAAAAATATCCTTTAGCGATTTGGATACTAAGCCTTGGTGCTTTTGCGATAGGTATGACTGAATTTGTAATCATGGGTTTGTTACCTAATATTGCAAGAGATCTTGATGTAACCGTATCTGATGCGGGTCAATTAATTACAGGTTATGCATTGAGTGTTGCAATAGGGGGACCGATTATAGTGTTAGCGACTTATAAATTACCTCGAAAAAATTTACTCGTCTTATTAATGGCTATTTTTATAATAGGTAACGGGATAGGTGGTATTGCACCTAATTATGGTTCGCTTATGTTAAGTAGAATTATTGCCGCTTTAGCACACGGTTCATTCTTTGGTATTGGATCTATACTAGCAGCAAGTATGGTACCGCCTCATAAAAGAGCAAGTGCAATGGCATTAATGTTTATGGGATTAACAATGAGCAACATCATTGGTGTACCTTTTGGAACATTTGTAGGGCAAATATTTGGCTGGAAAATGACATTTATTATTATTAGTGTTCTAGGACTATTAACATTAATAGGTATTATTCGATTTGTACCTAACCAAAAAGATACACAGCCGATTTCAATTAAAAATGAATTGAGTGTATTAAAAGATGTTAAACTTTGGTTGACACTAGGTGTAACACTGTTCGGATTCAGTAGTGTATTTGCTTATTTCACGTATATTTCTCAAATATTAATCAATGTTTCGCATATAGAAGAACGCTGGATTTCATTTGTCCTTATTATATTCGGTGTTGGTGTAACATTTGGTAATATTATTGGTGGGAAATTAGCAGACTGGAATTTAAATAAAGCACTGAATACGATATTTATCGTCTTCCCAATATATATCTTTATGATGTACTTTATTCAAAACTATAGCTTGTTAATGGTTGTCGGTATTTTTGTATTTGGTTTGATTGGCTTTAGTATGAGTCCATCATTACAATTTAAAAGTATGGTCATTTCACAAGATGCACCAATGCTTGCTAGTACGATGAACCAATCAGCATTTAACATCGGTAATGCGCTTGGTGCGTTCATCGGCGGTATCGTAGTAAGTCAATTAGAAGTTAAGGATCTAGCGTTAGTTGCACCATTTTTAACACTTATAGGTCTTGTCTTCTTATTACTTGAACGATTTGTTACGCAAAGAAGAGAAAAAGAAGCAATCTAATATGATGGAAACCTAGGTGAATTGATCGCCTAGGTTTTTTGATATTATAAAGCATTTTTTATGTTTAAATTCAAAAATATCGTTATAATGAATAATGGTATAAGGAGGTCCAAACGATGAAACATTGGATTGAACAGCAGGTGTTACGTGCACCACATAAAATTGCAATTCAACAAGGTGATGTTGAATTAACTTATGAACAACTATTTAATGATTCTAAAAATAAAGCACATTACATTAAACAACTTCAATTGAAAAGAGTTGGATTATATATCAAGAATGATATTAAACATGCATCACTTATCATTGCAGCTTGGTTAGCAAATGTAGAAGTGGTTATGATTAATACGAAGTTAACACCAGTCGAAATTGAACAACAATTGGACAGTATTGGCGTTCAAACGGTCTTTACGTTTAAACCACTAAATATCAAGCAAAATTGTATTGATATTGAGGATATTTATATAGACGACAGTAAACATGTGGATCATGATTTTACGTTTAATATGGATGATATCGCGACGATTATGTTTACTTCTGGTACAACTGGTCCTGCAAAAGCTGTTCCACAAACTTTTTCAAATCATTATTTTAGTGCAATGGGTTGTAAAGAAAGTCTTGGCTATGATGAATCAACGAGATGGTTGTCCGTCTTACCGATTTACCATATTTCAGGTTTAAGTGTGTTAATACGTAGTTTAATAGAAGGTTTTACACTTATTTTAGAATCGAAATTTGATGTAAATCGCGTAATGCATTTAATTAAAAATGAGAACATCACACATATTTCATTAGTACCTCAAACATTACAATGGTTGATGCAAGATACGTTAACACAACCATATCAATTAGAAAAAATATTATTAGGCGGCGCAAAGTTATCTGAAACGATGATTAATAAAGCGTTAGACTATCAATTACCGATATATAATTCGTTTGGTATGACTGAAACATGTTCTCAGTTTGTGACAGCAAGTCCAGAGATGTTACGTGAAGCACCAAGTACAGTAGGGAAAGTACCTTCAAATGTTCGCTTCAAAATTTTAAATCAAAATGAAGAAGGACATGGGGAAGTCGCTGTATATGGTGGCAATGTGATGAATGGTTATTTAACAGGTAGTCAGAATTCAGAAACATTTGAAGATGGTTATTTTAAAACAGGTGATGTTGGATCAATAGATGATGCCGGTTATGTATATATTTATGATAGAAGAAAAGATTTAATCATTAGTGGTGGAGAAAATATTTATCCATTTGAAATTGAACATGTGATATTGAATCATCCGGACGTTCAAAATTGTGTTGTTGTACCAGTTGATGATGAAAAGTGGGGGCAAGTACCTGCATTAGTGTATGAAGCGGAACAGACTATCCAAGATGATACATTTAAAAATATACTCAATTCAAACTTAGCAAAGTATAAACACCCAAAATACTTTTATAAAATAAATGAAATACCAAGAACTTCGACAGGTAAACTTTCAAGATACAAAGTAAAGGCGTGGGTCATGAATGAGAAAAAATAGTTTGCATTTCTATAGATTCAAAGCACCTTTCAGAGTACCGATACGAACACCTTTAGTAGAATTAAATGAACGAGAAGCATTAATTGTAGAATGGCAAGACATGAATGGGTCTACGTATTATGGTGAATGTAATGCGTTTAATAGTGACTGGTATCATTTCGAGACAATAAATAAAGTTGAAGAAACTCTATTAAAATGGTTCGAAAAACATGAATTTGTTGATTTTAATAGTTATCCATTATGTTGTGAATTAATAGATGAACTCATTGAATATCCGAATGCACGTAGCGTTATGTCTATGATATTCTTTCAGAAATTTCATGAGTTAAAGCCGATAGAAGTAGCATATGGTGCAACTATTAATCAAAATATTGAACAATATTTCAAGCAATATAATGGTGAATTACCGACGAGAATTAAATTAAAATGGCATGAAGAAGTTAATCGAGATATAGATTTTTTAACAGAACATTATCCGCAAATACAAAGAGCAATTGATGCAAATGGTGTGTTAAATCATGAGCATGTGTCTTTATTAAATACATTTAAAGATGAACAATTTATATATATTGAGCAGCCATTTTCTAAATATGAACACTATATAGAGCATGTTAGTACGCTCGAGTTACCAGTATTTATTGATGAAAGTGCTCTAAATTTAGAGCAAATTATTCAATTTAATCAGCATAATCTGATTGATGGCGTTGTGATTAAACCTTCACGTGTTGGAGGGATAGATAAAGCACTTAAAATTATTGAATATTGTCGCGAACATCACCTTAAATATGTCATAGGTGGAATGTATGAATTTGGGCTTAGTAGTTACTTTACTGCATACTTAGCACAGTACAGTTCATATCCGAGTGATGTGACGCCGAGTGATTATTACTTCACGGAAGATTTCGTTGTTGATAACGCAAAGACTGATGGTCATCTCATTAAATATGTGCCACCAATCGTTGATAAAGATAAATTAACAAAATAAAAGGGGAGCGGGACAGAAATCTAATTTGTATAAAAAGATTTCGTAGTCCCGCCCCGACAAGGATGACTAGAGTTGAAAAAAGCTTGGTACAAGCGCATTTTCAATTCAGTCATCTACTGCCAAGATACTATAAGAGGCTAAGACATTACATTATGTCCCAGCCTCCTTTTAATAAATGTTATGAATCTTTTTTAGGTGGAACAGGGTCGTAGCCGCCTGGATGAAATGGGTGGCATTTTAAGATGCGTTTCGTACCTAACCATGTCCCTTTAATAACCCCATATTCTGAAATAGCTTCAACTGCATAGTTAGAACATGTAGGTTGGAACCTGCATGTAGGTGGTGTCAATGGGGATATATATCGTTGATAAAGGCGTATTAATTTAATAAATACTTTTTTCATAGCAATGCTCCTATTTGTAATTGTTTTTCGTTAAGTTCTGGTATGGTTTAACATCAGTGGAATTGAATTTATAGAAATCTGTTGTCTGTTTCATATGGATGTTAATCGTTTCATTTTTAATTTTTCCAGTTGCTTTAATGTTAAAGGTTAACGTTTTTGGTAATGTTTTGTCTTTTTGGAATGTAAGCTTAAACTTACCACTTTTAATTTTTAAGTCGTTAATATTACTTAATGACGCTTGATCTGCCAATGGTGATTGACTAAACCCTAGTTGATAGAGATATTCCATAACTTTACCTGTACCTTCATATGAAAGGGTATCGTTTTCTAAAGTGACATCGTCTTCAATAGGTTTTAGTAAACTTTGATTAAAAGTCGTTAAATCGAACCAATCTTGTCCAATTTTTTGATAATAATCTATTTCGGCATTCTTTGCATGATAATTTAAATACTTAGATTTAGGTGAGGATTTGATTTCGTTTGAATCAATCCAAACACTTTTATTATGCACTGGAAATTGTTTTGTATTACTTTCTTGTTCGACATTAAATGTAAGTTTATCATGGTGGTTTGTTCGGCCATGTGACAGTTGTTTAAGCGTTGTTTTTTTATCTTGAAAATCAACTGTTGTCTCGTTACTAGATTTAATCGAATGTGAATCTACTTTTTTAATGTTTTTTTGAAAAGCTTCGATAGCATCGCTACTATCATCAAATTTATTTTGACCTTCTGGACTACAACTTGCTAGAATAAGAGTAATTGTTAATACTAAGGTCGTTAAGGTTAACTTTTTCAATATCTTCTACCTTCCTAATAATATGTATATACAGTTTATCATAATTGAAGAAAGAGGTCGTGTATCATGCGCTACAAAGATCCAAATGGATTGGATGTTGATTTAGCATATAAATGTCCAACAGATCAACAAAATGCGAAACATGTTCTAGGTATTCCGATTTTTAATAATGAATATGTGTTAACGCATCATAAGATAAGAGGTATTGAATTTCCTGGTGGGAAAGTTGAACCAAATGAAACGAATAAAGAGGCTGTTCAGCGTGAATTATATGAAGAAACAGGTGCGATCGCTAAAAATATAACGTTTATAGCTTCATATACTGTACATGATACAATCCCGTTTAATAAAGATGTCTATTTTATTGAAGTCGAATCTATGGATAGCAATAAAGCGTATTTCGAAACTTATGGACCCGTTATTGCTAAAGAAATCAATGATATACCTGAAGAAGAGAAGAGTTTTCTTTTAAAAGATACAGCAATATTAAAGTGCGTTGAAAGGGTGTATAAACTTGGATTTCTACAGTAAGAAAAAAATGCCAGTTTTCTTTAATCATCATCTAACTGAAGAAGTGATATATGAAGTGGATGAATTGAAAGTCAGAGGCATGTTGATGACACCAAATGAACGTGTTAATCGCATCGTTGTATATTTACGTGGTGGTAAAGGACAAGTAGGTAGAGTGAGGCCAGGTCGTATGGCGCAATTTAAAGATAAGCATACACTTGTCTTTGCACCTTATTACAGAGGTAGTAACGGTAGTGAAGGTAGAGATGAATTTTGTGGTGATGACTTACATGATGTTATAGAAGGGATAGAAATACTCAAATCACAATACCCAAATGTTCCTGTTCATATGATTGGATTTTCTAGAGGTGGTATTCAAGGCTTGCTTACGTACCAAAAAGTGAAAGCAACGAGTTATATTATATGGGGTGGCGTTTCAGATTTATTGATGATGTATGAAGAACGAATTGATCTAAGAGGAATGTTAAAAAGAATGGTCGGTCATCCTAAAAAACAATATGAAGCTTATGCACGTAGAAATGCATTGCAATCTATTCATAAAGATAGTCCGCCTATATTAATCGTACATGGTGATGAAGATAAGCAAGTTAATATTAATATGGCATATCATCTAGAAGAACATTTAAAGCAAGAAGCGGTAGATCATCAAACAATCTATTTAAGTGGAGAAGGTCATGTTTTAAGACCAGAAATAGAAAAACAAACATTGTTACAAATTAAAGAATGGATGTATAAATGTGAAAAGAGCTTGGACCAATAAGGCCCAAGCTCTTTTTGTATTTTATAAGCGGTTATATGTGAATCCGCCTTCTTCTTGAATATGCTCAGAAGACTCACCGAATTTACCGAAGTTTTCTTTAAAGTTCTTAGCAAGTAATTTTGCTTTTTCGTCATATGCGTCAGAAGATACCCAAGTATTACGAGGATATAATATTTCTGAAGGTACACCTGGTACATGTTTCGGAATATTAAGACCAAAGATTTCATCTTTAACAAATTCTGAATTCTTAATTTCTCCACTAATTGCACGACGAATCATTGAACGTGTATGTTTCAAGTCCATTCTTGAACCTACACCGTATTCGCCACCAGTCCAACCAGTGTTTACAAGATAAACGTCTACATTATGTTCATCGATTAGTTTACCAAGTAATTCAGCGTATTCAGTCGCATGTAATGGTAAGAAAGGTGAACCGAAACATGTTGAGAATACTGGTTGAGGACTTGTTACGCCTCTTTCTGTACCTGCTAACTTAGAAGTGAAACCACTTAAGAAATGGTACATAGCTTGAGATTTATCTAATTTAGAAATAGGTGGTAATACGCCAAATGCATCTGCAGTTAAGAAGATAATAGTATTTGGGTGACCAGCTATTGATGGTGTAATAATATTATCGATAAAATCTATTGGGTATGCAGCTCTTGTATTTTCAGTTAATGTAGTGTCGTCATAATCTACTGAACCATCAGGATTTACAGTAACATTTTCTAAAACTGTTCCATAACGGATAGCATCATAAATTTGTGGTTCTTTTTCACGGCTAAGACTTACTGTTTTAGCGTAGCAACCACCTTCGATATTGAAGACACCATTTTCATTCCAACCATGTTCATCGTCTCCGATTAATTTTCTATTAGGATCTGCAGATAAAGTTGTTTTACCTGTACCTGATAGACCAAAGAATAAAGCAACATCTTTGTTATAACCTACGTTTGCTGAACAGTGCATACTCATAATGCCTTTTTTAGGTAATAAATAGTTCATTACTGAGAATATACCTTTTTTCATTTCACCAGCGTATTCAGTACCACCAATTAATATGACACGGTGTTTGAACGAAGTAATAATGAATGTTTCAGAATTAGTGCCGTCTTTTTCTGGATCAGCTTTAAATCCTGGTGCACTAATAACAGTGAAATTAGGGCTGATATTAAGTGCTTCTTCTTTAGTTTCTGGGCGGATAAACATGTTCTGTGCAAATAAATTATGCCAAGGTAACTCATTAATAACACGTAAATCTAAACGTGATGATTCATCTGCACCTGCATATCCATTAAAGACATAAAGTTGTGATTTTTGGTTTAAGTAGTCAATAACTTGATCATATAAATTTAAAAAGTTACTTTCTGAGATAGGTTGGTTGATTGTTCCCCAATCAATATCTTGTTCAGTATCTTCCTCTTTAACGATAAATTTGTCTTTAGGAGAGCGACCTGTGTATTTACCAGTTTCCATTCTGATTGCGCCAGATTCTGTTAATACGCCTTCTCCTGCTTCTAGAATGTGATTGTACAATTCAGTTCTAGAAAGTTGCTGTAGTGTAGTGTCCTTCTTTAAAAGGTTTGAAAGTTCGATTGATTCGGTAATTGACTGTATTGCCATAAATGACGACCCCCATGTCTAATATTAATGTTGTAAGCATTTTCATGGAATTAGTATAACACATTAAAATATATAGTCTATACTAATGAGTAAATTTGTTATAAAATTTTTTTAGAAATTTGAATGTGTTTCGTTCCATTGACATATTATGAAAACTTTAGTATTATCATTTCTGACGGATTCTCTTATCCTGAGTGGTGGAGGGACATGGACCCAATGAAACCCAGCAACCTCTTTCTAATGAAAGAAAGGTGCCAAACCGTTTGCAGACCAATATTGTCTGAACGATAAGAGCGAATGGACGAGTGTGCCTTCTCTCTATATCTTTATTGAGAGAAGGCACTTTTTATTTGCGCTGAGGAAGAGACCGTACAACTTTATTTAAAGGAGATTTTTTATGTCAAAGAATAGAAGACTCTTCACATCAGAATCAGTAACAGAAGGGCATCCAGATAAAATTGCGGACCAAATTTCCGATGCTATTTTGGATGAATTATTAAAAGGCGATCCTAAAGCAAGAGTCGCTTGTGAAACAACAGTAACAACTGGTATGGCTTTAATTGCAGGTGAAATTTCTACTTCAACTTATGTAGATATTCCTAAAGTAGTTAGACAAACAGTAAAAGATATAGGATACACAAGAGCGAAGTACGGTTATGATTTCCAAACGATGGCGATTTTAACAGCTATTGATGAACAATCACCAGATATCGCACAAGGTGTAGATTGCGCATTAGAAGATAGAGATGATTTATCAGATAGAGAAATAGAATCAATTGGTGCAGGTGACCAAGGTCTTATGTTTGGTTTTGCTACAAATGAAACTGAAACATATATGCCTTTACCAGGTTATTTAGCTCATCAACTTGCGAAGAGATTAACAGATGTACGTAAAGACGGTACTTTAGAATATTTACGTCCAGATGGTAAGACACAAGTAACAGTTGAATATGACGAAAATGATAAACCAGTAAGAGTAGATACAATCGTTATTTCTTCACAACATCATGAAAAAATTGAATTAGAAAAAATTCAACAAGATATTAAAGATCATGTTATCTATCCAATCGTACCTAAAGAATTATTAGATGAAGAAACTAAATTCTTTATTAATCCAACAGGTAGATTCGTAATCGGCGGACCACAAGGAGATGCTGGATTAACAGGTAGAAAAATCATCGTAGATACTTACGGTGGTTATGCAAGACATGGCGGAGGATGTTTCAGTGGTAAAGATCCTACAAAAGTAGATAGATCAGGAGCATACGCTGCAAGATATGTAGCTAAGAATATAGTAGCAAGTGGATTAGCAGATAAATGTGAAGTCCAATTAGCATATGCAATTGGTGTAGCACAACCAGTATCCATTTCAATAGATACTTTTGGTACAGGTAAAGTAGAAGAAACTGTATTAGTAGAAAAAATAAGAGAAGTATTTGATTTAAGACCAGCAGGCATTATTCAAATGTTAAACTTAAGACAACCAATCTACAAAAAGACAGCAGCATACGGTCACTTCGGTAGAACAGATGTTCAATTACCATGGGAACAATTAGATAAAGTAGATTTATTAAAAGACTTATTAAAATAAATGATGAAGCTCTGTATTTAATCTTGCGGGATTTATGCAGAGTTTTTTATTTTAGGTTTGGTGGAAGTTGGGTCGTTATTAGCAGATTAGGCGAGAGGTGCAAATACTGGGGTTGTTATTAGCAGTTTTGGTTAGAGGTGCAAATACTGAGGTTGTTATTAGTAGTTTTGGGTGAAAGTGCAAATACTGGTACCGTTAATTACACTTCTGAGTAGTTTTGTAATTAAGGTAGTCCATAGTAACATTTCAGCTGAGTTTTGTAATTATGGCGGTCCATAGTAACACTTCGACCTAGTTTTGTAACTATGGCTATCCTTAGTAACACTTCGGGTGAGTTTTGTAATTAAGGCCCTCGTTATGAACAAGTTTGGGCGAAAGTGTTCACAACGCCCCCGTTATGAACAAGTTTGGCGAGAAGTGTTCACAACGCCCCTGTTATAAACAAGTTTGGCGAGAAGTGTTCACAACGCCCCCGTTATGAACAAGTTTGGCGAGAAGTGTTCACAACGCCCTCGTTATGAACAAGTTTGGGCGAAAGTGTTCACAACGCCCCCGTTATAAACAAGTTTGGCGAGAAGTGTTCACAACGCCCCCGTTACGAACAAGTTTAAGTCAAGTTGTTCATAATGAACTGAATTTTTATAAAATATTTACTATTAAAGTGTGGTTTAACTACTCAAATGTATGAAGTATAAGAAATTACGTTATATTATCAATATATTTCATGATATATACTGAATTTATTTGTAATTTTTACTATAATGGAATTAATACATATGAAAGGGAGCGATCTACAATTATGAGTCAATTAGAACCGATTCATTATGGATTAATCGCAGCGATCGTTATTGCGATACTATTTATTATATTATTCTTTGTTTCATTAAAACAGAAACAAAAATCTTTGAATAAGATTCAAGAAGCTCATAAAAAAGAAAATGAGACGCTTAAATCTGAACATAAAGAAAAGTTAGATCATGAAAGAGTTGAAAATAAAAAGGTTCTAACGAAACAAGAAGAAACTCATCAAGAAGCAATTTCACAAAAAGAAAGAGAAATTGACTCATTAAAGTTATTTTCTAAGAATGAAGGGGAATATATAACTGATAGACATTTATTAGAGTTGAGAGACCAACTTGTTAACGAACGTAGAATTAGACCTGAAGATATGCATATTATGGCAAATATCTTCTTACCTAAAGATCCATTAGGTAAAGTTCGACAAATTGATCATTTAGTCTTAACAAGAACAGGTATATACGTAATTGACTCTAATTTAGTAAGTGGTCATATCTATCACGGTATTACAGAACAGCAGTTTAGTGATTTTCCAGTATTAGGACTAGTCTTTGAAACATTGGATTTAAACCCAAACAAAGAACAAACGTTATTACTTGAAAAACAATCAAATAATAAAACTGCAGCATTCCATTCATATACTGACGAAGTTAAAGAAGTTGATAATACAACTGAAGAATTACAAAGACAGTTAGAACTTAAATATACACCGACACCAATTATTTACTTCCATCCAAATGAAGTAAGTGAAGCAACTATCAGTAATTATTCTCAAGACCCTAACATTAAAGTGTTAGTTGGTGAAAAACAACTTCAACACTTCTTTAATAAATTTGTTTTCCATGGTAGATTCCAATACAGTGTGGAAGACCTTGAGAGAATTATGGATGAAATTGAAAAGTTTAACCCGTAATAACTAAGCGCTGCATTTTATGTAGCGCTATTTTTATACTAAAAAAGGTGGTTATAAGTATGGTAAAAGAAAATTTTGAAGTTAAAAATCCTGCAACTGGTGAAGTAATCGAAACGATTAAGAACAATACGGAAGAAGATATTAACAACAAGATTGAACAGGCACACGATGCTTTTCAAACATACAAAAAGAAACCGGCTCATGAACGTAGTGCATTGTTATATAAATGGTATGAATTGATTCTTGAAAATAAAGAAGAAATTGCTTTAATTATGACAAAAGAAAGTGGTAAACCATTAAAAGAAGCTTTAGGCGAAGTTAAATATGCGACAGATTATATATTATGGTTTGCTGAAGAAGCAAAACGTACTTATGGAAGAACCATTCCAGAACATGTTGATAACAAACGACTTATCGTTACACGTGCACCTGTTGGCGTTGTAGCAAGTATAACACCTTGGAACTTCCCAGCAGCAATGATGACTAGAAAAGCAGCACCAGCATTAGCAGCAGGGTGTACGTTTATATGTAAGCCAGCACAAGATACACCACTTACAACTATGAAATTAGTTGATCTTGCACATGAAGCAGGATTTGATCGTAGTGTTATCCAATACGTAAATGGTTCAGGTAAAGACGTAGGTGCAATTTTCACAAAGCATCCTTTAATTTCAAAAATAACTTATACAGGTTCAACACCTGTAGGTAAGCAGTTAATGGAACAATCAAGTTCAACATTGAAGAAAGTAACACTTGAATTAGGTGGTCATGCACCATTAATTGTTCACGAAGATGCAGATTTAGATAAAGCAGTTCAAGGAACAATTGCTTCTAAATTTAGAAATGCAGGTCAAACATGTGTATGTGCAAATAGAATTTACGTACATGAATCTATTAAAGACGCATTTGAAGATGCACTTAGAGCAGAAGTCAGTAAATTAAAAGTAGGCGATGGTCAGGATGAATCAACAGATATAGGTCCTGTTATTAATGCAGATGGTTTTGAAAAAATTAAATCTCATATTGAAGATGCTACAAGTAAAGGCGCTCGCGTGATTACTGGAGGAGATAGCTATAAAGATGGTGGCTATTTTATCACACCAACTGTTCTATCTGACGTTTCAGACGATATGAAAATCATGGTTGAAGAAACATTTGGACCAGTAGCACCAATTCAAACTTATAAAGATTTAGATGAAGTTATTGTAAAAGCAAACGATACACCATTTGGTTTGGCAGCATATTTCTTTACTGAAAACTATAGTAATGGTATAAAGTTGTATGAGAACTTAGATTATGGAGTAATTGGTTGGAATGATGGCGGACCAAGTGCAGCTCATATTCCATTCGGTGGAATGAAGGAAAGTGGATTTGGTAGAGAAGGTGGTTCAGAAGGCATTGAACCATATTTAGAAACTAAAGTTGTTTCAATTTTAATTTAAGTATCGTCTAAAATTAGGAGGCAGTAAAATGACACAGAAAATAATTGAGTTTTACAATGGCAATTCTATACCAGCTTTAGGATTAGGAACATTCAGAGTAGAAAATAATGATGAATGTAGAGAAGCGGTTAAACACGCTATTATAAGTGGTTATAGACATATAGATACAGCTCAAACTTATCACAACGAAGAAAAAGTTGGACAAGGTATCAAAGAAGGATTAGAAGCAACAGGATTAAACAGAGAAGATCTATTTATTACAACTAAACTTTGGATGACTGATTATGGTAGAGAGAACGTTCAATCAGCATATGAAGCATCTTTAGAAAGATTAGGTTTAGATTATGTAGATCTATATTTAATTCATTGGCCTGGCCAAGATAAAGAACTTATCACAGAAACATGGAAAGCTATGGAAGACTTATACAATGAAGGCAAAATTAAAAACATAGGTGTAAGTAACTTCCACGTACATCACTTAGAATCATTATTACAAGAAGCTTCTATTAAACCAGTTATTAATCAAATAGAATGTCATCCATACTTAACTCAAAAAGAATTAAGAACGTATTTAGAAGCACAAAAAATTGTTGCACAATCATGGTCTCCTTTAATGAATGGACAAATATTAGAAGACGAAGTTGTAAAAGAAATTGCAAATGAATTAGGTAAAACACCAGCTCAAGTTATTATAAGATGGAATATTGATGAAAATATTGTTGTTATTCCTAAATCAGTAACACCATCAAGAATTGAAGAAAACTTAAACGTATTTGATTTTGAGTTATCAGAAGATCAACTTTCAAGATTAAATGCTTTAAATAAAGATGAAAGAATCGGACCAGACCCAGAAGTCTTTACTGGTCAATAATTCATAAATAGCCAACGAATCATAGAGGTTCGTTGGCTTTTTTGATTTTAAGAATAAATATTTTGCTTAATAAAAAGTTTGATAAATAAATATTTTCATTTTAGAAAATGCCAATTTTTTGAATGTTAAGTATGTAATAATTTCGAATTTACAAAATAAGTATATTAATATCTTATATTTTTTGTTACTATTATAATAATTATTATTATATCCAAAATATGAGAGGAAGTATTTAATGTTTAAAAATAACAGGTATTCTATTCGTAAATTTTCTGTTGGAACTGGGTCAGTAATCATCGGTGCAATGCTTTATTTGAGCACACCAAATATCGTTAATGCAGAAGAATCAAATGTATTAAAAGAGGAAAGTAAGAGTACAGAATCGACTACAAATGCAGAGTCAAATAAGAATATAGAAACATCAAATGAAACTAACGAAACAAATACTAAAGAAGAATCAGCGCAAGACTTAACTCAGAAAACATCAACTGAAAATCCAACAACAGAAAATGATACAGCAGAATCAAATACTTCAGAAGAAAATGCTAAAGAAGATAAAGAGGAACAAAGCGACTTTACAATTGATCCAATAAACAATCAAACTGTGAAATCAAATGAAGCTATTAATCCTATAAAGATAAATGTAGAAGGTTCTGAGAACAATACGAATCAAGTACAAGGATTACCAGATGGACTTACATATGATTCAAGCACAGATACAATAACAGGAAATCCTACTACTGTAGGCAACTATACCATAACAGTAATTTCGAAAAATGATTCAGCCGTTCAAAAAGAGACTACTTTTACCATTAATGTAGAAGAAGGGGAAGAACCATCAACAGAAGAACCACAAACGAATAAAGATTCGAAATCAACTGAAGAAAACACGACTGAAGAGCCGACATCAGATGAACATAAATCAAAAGAAAATTCAACAAATGAAGATTCTAAAGAAGATAACAAAGATACAATAGAGGAACCAAAATCAACTGAAGAAGATTCATCGGAAGAACCAACAAATGATAAAGACTCAAAAACAGATCTATCTAAAACTGATGACAAGAATTCAACAAAAGATAAAACAAAATCAGATGAAAATTCAACAAATGAAGATTCTAAAGAAGATAACAAAGATACAACAGAAGAACCAAAATCAAATGAAGAAGAGACTTTAGAGGAACCAACAAAAGAAGAACCATTAGATAATAATAGTGAACAACCAGATACTGCTAACAATGATTTATCTACAGGTGACTCTGAAGATGATAATAATATAGACCCAAATGTTGATGCTACAGACTTAAAAACGACTAAGCCATTAACAGACAAAGAAAAAGAAGATATAGACCAAAAATCAAAAAATAAAAGTAAGACTGATAAAAATTTAAAAGCTTTAAGTGCATCTTCATCAAAAGTGGAAAAAGAAGCAACCAAAGCCGATGGTAGTCCATTAGGTGGAGATGATGTAAACAGCAAGATTAAATCTAGTAATGTTAAGTTTGAAGAGGGTACATGGAAAAAAGGTGCTGCTTTTGAAATAGGTTTTGATATATCTATTCCGAATGACGTAAAAAGAAATGATTATTTTACTGTACATATACCTAAAGAAATAAATCCTACATCTGCAGATAGAGATAATGGCATACTATTAGGAAATGATGCAAATAGTATTTATGCAAAAGGTACTTATAATCGTGCCGATAATTCATTTACATTCAAGTTTACTGATAATATAGAAAAATATAAAAACACTAGTGCACACGTTGATTTCTTAGGGTTAATCAATTTTAAAGAAGCAACCAAAACAGATAACTATAACTTGAATTTAAAAATTGGTGATTCAGAATATAATGCTATAAGAAAAATAGAATATTCAACTGATGCACGAAATTTAGATTTATATCAAGATTCTAGTGTTCAAGAAAAAGTAGATGATCATAATCCATATAACACAACATATACAGTAAACGGAAAAGCTAGGACTTTAAATAATGCCAAGGTTAAAATAACTCCATTTATGGGCAGTGAAAAAAATCCAGATGTCATTAGCCAATTTAATAAAGATATTACTAAAGTTCAAATTTTGAAAGTTACTGATAGGAATACATTGAATCAAAGTGGAAGTGATAAGAATGTCACTTATGTTGATGTATCATCATCACATAATATAATCTTTAATAGTGACGGCACTATAAGTATAGATCTAGGAAATACGAATAGCACATATATAATCGTAGTGAATTCTGAAACAAGTAAACCATTTGTTCCTGAAACTTTTATTGAAAGTACAATACAATTAAGTGCAAGCAATATTGCTTCTGGAAGTAGCCAATCTAAAATAGGAAAAAGTAAACCATCAAGTAATAACTCATCAGGTGTAATTGTTGATGATACGACACCACCCGTTGTTGATAAAGTTGATAATCAAACAACAGAAGTAAATTCGGCAATAGATCCAATTGTTATCAATGCGAATGATAATAGTGGTGAAAAAGTTCGAAATGACGTATTCGGTTTACCAGATGGTGTTACATATAATTCAGAAACGAATACAATCTCAGGTACACCTACAAAAGCAGGAACATATGAAGTAACTGTTATTTCGTCAGATAAAGTATATAACGAAACAGAAACGACATTTACAATTACAGTAGAAGATACAATAGCACCAACTGTGGATCCAATTGAAAATCAAACAACTGAAGTGAACACACCAATTACTGATGTTACTTTAAATGGCAAAGACAACAGTGGAGATCCAGTGACTCATAATGTAACTGGTTTACCAGACGGTGTGACTTATAATGAAGAAACAAATACAATTTCAGGTACACCAACAAAAGCTGGAAACTATAATGTGACTGTTATAACGAGTGATGAAGCAGGCAACGAAACAGAAACAACATTTACAATCACAGTAGAAGATACGACAGCACCTACAATAGATCCAGTAGATAACCAAACAACAGAAGTAAATACACCAATAACGGATATTAAATTAACTGGTAAAGATAATAGTGGAGATCCAGTGAGACATGATGTGACGGGACTACCAGATGGTGTAACTTATAATGAAGCAACACAAACAATATCAGGTACCCCTACAACTCCAAGAAATTATGAAATTACAATTGTAACAAGAGATGATGCGGGGAATTCTGCAGAAACAATATTCACAATTACAGTGGAAGACACATTACCACCAACAGTGGATCCTGTAGAAGATCAAACAACGGAAGTAAATACACCAATCGAGGACATTACACTTAATGGTAAAGATAATAGTGGCCAACCAGTCACACATGAAGTATCAGGACTACCTGAAGGTGTGACATATGATCCAGAAACGAATAGCATTTCAGGTAAACCAACAACTGTAGGTAATTATGATATAACAGTAGTTTCAACAGATGAGTCAGGTAATACGACAGAAACGACTTTCACGATTACAGTAGAGGATACTATTCCACCAACAGTAGATCCTGTAGAAGATCAAACAACAGAAGTAAACACACCGATAACTGATATTACATTAAGTGGAGAAGATAACAGTGGTCAACCAGTATCTCATATTGTAAGCGGCCTACCAGATGGCGTCGTGTATGATGAAGTTTCAAAAACAATTTCAGGCACACCAACCAAAACTGGTGATTATAATATTACTGTTGTAACAAGAGATGAAGCGGGTAATGAAACAAAGTCAACATTTACGATAACTGTAGAAGATACAACAGCGCCTGATGTTGATCCGGTGGATGACCAAACAACAGAAGTAAATACACCAATCAAAAATGTAACATTAAACAGTAAAGATAATAGTGGAAAACCAGTCACGCACGAGGTATCAGGATTACCCGAAGGTGTAACGTATGATCCAGAAACAAATACTATCTCAGGCACACCAACAACTGTAGGCAGTTACGAGGTAACAGTAATTTCAACAGATGAATCAGGTAATACAACAGAAACTACATTCACGATTACAGTGGAAGATACAACAGCACCAACGGTAGATCCAGTAGAAGACCAAACAACAGAAGTGAACACACCAATTACTAGTATCGAGTTAAATGGTCAAGATAACAGTGGAAAACCAGTGACACATGAAGTAAATGGACTACCCGAAGGTGTGACATATGATCCAGAAACAAATACAATAACAGGTACACCAACGATCGTAGGAAGTTATGACATAACAGTTGTTTCAACAGATGAATCAGGCAACAAGACAGAAACGACATTTACGATTACAGTAGAAGATACGACAGCACCTGATGTTGATCCGGTGGATGACCAAACAACAGAAGTGAATACACCAATAGAGGATATAACACTTAACGGTAAAGATAACAGTGGAAAACCAGTGACATATGAAGTATCAGGATTACCAGAAGGCGTGACATATGATTCTGAAACAAATACAATCTCAGGCACACCAACAACTGTAGGCAGTTACGAGGTAACAGTAATTTCAACAGATGAATCAGGTAATACAACAGAAACTACATTCACGATTACAGTGGAAGATACAACAGCACCAACGGTAGATCCAGTAGATGACCAGACAACAGAAGTAAATACACCAATCAAAGATGTAACATTGAATGGTCAAGATAATAGTGGAATACCAGTGAAACATGAAGTATCAGGACTACCAGAAGGTGTGACATATGATTCAGAAACAAATACAATCTCAGGCACACCAACAACAGTTGGTAGTTACGACGTAACAGTAATTTCAACAGATGAGTCTGGTAATACGACAGAAACAACATTTACGATAACAGTTGAAGATACATTACCACCAACGGTAGATCCAATTGAAGATCAAACAACAGAAGTGAACACACCAATTACTAGTATCGAGTTAAACGGTCAAGATAATAGTGGAAAACCAGTGACACATGAAGTATCAGGACTACCAGAAGGTGTGACATATGATCCTGAGACAAATACAATTTCAGGTACACCAACAACAGTAGGTAGCTATGATGTAACAGTAGTTACCACAGACGAATCTGGTAATACAACAGAAACGACATTCACAATAACAGTTGAAGACACAACAGCACCAGTTGTTGACCCTGTAGAAGATCAAACAACAGAAGTAAATACGCCAATCAAAGATGTAACGTTGAATGGTAAAGATAACAGTGACCAACCAGTCACGCATGAAGTATCAGGTCTACCAGAAGGCGTGACATATGATTCTGAGACAAACACAATCTCTGGCACACCAACAACGGTAGGCAGTTACGACGTAACAGTTGTGACAACAGATGAATCAGGAAACAAAACAGAAACGACATTCACGATTACAGTAGAAGACACAACAGCACCTGAGGTTGATCCGGTGGATGACCAAACAACAGAAGTGAATACACCAATTACAAATATTGAATTGAATGGCAAAGATAACAGTGGAAAACCAGTCACGCATGAAGTGTCAGGATTACCTGAAGGTGTAACATATGATTCAGAAACGAATACAATCTCAGGTACACCAACAACTGTAGGCAGTTACGACGTAACAGTAGTTACAACAGATGAATCTGGTAATACAACAGAAACGACATTCACGATTACAGTAGAAGACACAACAGCACCTGTTGTTGACCCTGTAGAAGATCAAACAACAGAAGTAAATACGCCAATCAAAGATGTAACATTGAATGGTAAAGATAACAGTGACCAACCAGTGACACATGAAGTGTCAGGATTACCTGAAGGTGTAACATATGATTCAGAAACGAATACAATCTCAGGTACACCAACAACTGTAGGCAGTTACGACGTAACAGTTGTGACAACAGATGAATCAGGAAACAAAACAGAAACAACATTCACAATTACCGTTGAAGATACAACATCACCTGATGTTGACCCAGTAGAAGACCAAACAACAGAAGTAAACACACCAATTACTAGTATCGAGTTAAATGGTAAAGATAACAGTGGAAAACCAGTGACACATGAAGTATCAGGACTACCAGAAGGTGTGACATATGATCCTGAGACAAATACCATTTCAGGTACACCAACAACAGTAGGTAGCTATGATGTAACAGTAGTTACAACAGACGAATCAGGCAACAAAACAGAAACAACATTCACAATAACAGTTGAAGATACATTGCCACCAACGGTAGATCCAATTGAAGATCAAACAACAGAAGTAAATACGCCAATCAAAGATGTAACACTTAACGGTAAAGATAATAGTGGAAAACCAGTGACACATGAAGTGTCAGGATTACCAGAAGGTGTGACGTATGATCCAGAAACGAATACTATCTCAGGTACTCCAACAACAGTAGGTAGTTATGAAGTAATAGTAGTTTCAACAGATGAGTCAGGCAACAAAACAGAAACGTCATTTACAATAACAGTTGAAGATACAACAGCACCAACGGTAGATCCAATTGAAGATCAAACAACAGAAGTAAATACGCCAATCAAAGATGTAACACTTAACGGTAAAGATAATAGTGGAAAACCAGTGACACATGAAGTGTCAGGATTACCCGAAGGTGTGACATATGATCCTGAGACAAATACAATTTCAGGTACACCAACAACAGTAGGTAGCTATGATGTAACAGTAGTTACAACAGACGAATCAGGCAACAAAACAGAAACAACATTTACGATTACAGTAGAAGATACAACAGCACCAACGGTAGATCCAATTGAAGATCAAATAACAGAAGTAAATACGCCAATAAAAGATGTAACATTGAATGGCAAAGATAATAGTGGAAAACCAGTGACACATGAAGTAAGTGGCTTACCAGACGGTGTAACATTCGATCCAGAAACAAATACAATTTCAGGCACACCGACAAAAGCTGGTGAATACACTGTTACAGTTGTAACTAGAGATAGTGAAGGCAATGAAACAACGACAACTTTCGTTATAATTGTAAAAGATGATTCATCAAATGATGGTAACAATCCCGGCGATGATGACGGTGACGATAACTCTGGAGATAATGGAGACGACTCATCCAACGGTGGAAACGACAACTCAGGAGATAACGGAGATGATTCATCAAACGGTGGAAATGACAACTCAGGAGATAACGGAGATGATTCATCAAACGGTGGAAATGACAACTCAGGAGATAATGGAGACGATTCATCAAACGGTGGAAACGACAACTCAGGAGATAACGGAGACGATTCATCAAACGGTGGAAACGACAACTCAGGAGATAATGGAGACAATTCATCAAATGATGGAAATGATTCTAAAGAATTGCCAGATACAGGTGAACAAGATAAAAACTTAACTTTATTTGCATCTGTTATTGCGTTATTTGGTGGAATTTTAACATTTAGAAGAAAGAAAAAAGATTCTAAGACCGATAAGTAAAATAGTTAGAGTCTTAACTAAAAATAAACACTTTTAAAAACAGAAGGACTGATAAGAAAAAATTTATTCTTATCAGTCCTTTTTATTTTGTCATTGATTTAAATGAACCTTTTACTTAAGAGGTTTTATAAGTGATATCCTAAATAACATGCTCCGATTGATAGTATGACTGTTGATACGATATAAATAGTCATCATTTTATATGATTTTAACAAGTATCGTTCATAAATTTCTAAAAAGTGAGTAGAGAATGTTGTAAATCCTCCACAGAAGCCTATTGCGATAATTGCATATGAATAACTATTATCATTTAAATATTGTGCGGCAAATCCTATTATAAGGCTTCCGATTACGTTAACAGTTAGAGTAGCTACTGGGAAGTGATTTGTATATAGTTTAGTGAAGAATTCATTCACGAAATTTCTGCAAAGAGCACCTATACCTGAACTTATCATAATATATAATAACGTCATGCTTCATCAGTTCCTTTCCTATATCCTATTGCAATAAATATGAAACCGAGAAGTAAACTAACGAGTAAATATGTGCCTGCAAGAAATATATGTCCACGTTCTAGTAGCTCGACTGTTTCTAAACTTAAAGATGAATATGTTGTTAAAGCACCTAAGAAGCCTGTTGTAATTAATTTTTTAATATTTGGATGTGCTTTGAAATAGCTAATGAAATATGTAGAGAAAATACCCATTAAAAGTGCTCCGATTACGTTAACAGTTAAGGTGGAGAACGGGAAAGCGTCATTAGTGATCATTAACGAAACTAAATATCTTAGCCCTCCACCTATAGCACCGCCTAAAAATATTGCTAAATATACCATTTAATAAACCTCCTCATTAAAAAAAGGAAACATTATGTTTCCCTTAAATTATTCCGAAAAATCTTATTATAACGACAATATGATATAAAATGACGATGAATAAAACAATTGGTAATAGTTTATTCAATTTTGATAATGTTGAGTGTTTATCAGTTTGATATTTAATTGACTTATCAGTTGTAAAGACAGCAATTAATAATAAAATACCGTTTAATATACTACTTATTAGTACGAGTGAAACTAAAGATCCAAACATCGTTTCTAAAAGTGGATTTTGTGCACTTAAAAATAAACTAATAATAATAAGTATAATTGATATATAAAAATAGCGTTTAGCTTTATCCATGATGCCCTCCAAAAATTCCGTATAATCGTTTATGTTATCATATAAATTATTTTATTGCATCTAATAATTCCATTACTTCTTCAAAGTCGTCCATTTTTTTACAATGACTAGGAATGATAAAAAGAGAGGTATTCGCATTTTCTTTTAAATCAATAAGCTTTAAATGGGTTTCAATGAAAAGTTCGCCGTTGTATGCTTTGCGCAACAATCTTTTAGTAGGAAGGTCATTCTTTTGAATATTTGAACGGCACCATGCGGCATCGCTACACATAAAAATCATTAAATTAGAGAATGTCATCATTAAGCCAAATTGACCTGGCATGGCTCCTGGCAAATCATAGCTAACTAAAGCATCTTGATTGAAGACTTTATATCCTTTACCCAAAATAGGGTGTTCAGTTTGTACAAAATCTTCTACAAATTCAATGCGTTCTTTAAAGTTATCCGGCATAACATGAAAGCTTAATTGAAGGTTATTGTTGTTGGAAACTTGTTGTGTAATAAAATCATGATAAGCTTCACTTGAAGTTATGATTGTCGCATTTTTAAACGCGTTTAAATAACCGAGATGATGACTTGAAAAATTGGTAATGATACAATAATCGATCTCATCTGGATGTACATGATCTTTCAGCAACTGACTTGGTAAAGTTTCGTACACTTTATAGTCTTGTCTGCGAAATAATTTTAAAGTTTTTAAATCCGTACTTGGTTTCACATGTTCGGAAAAGCCTGTATTTATGAGTATTTTGAAATCATTAATTTCTAAATAGTAGGAAAAAATATAGTACCGTTCAACTCGGCTCGTAGGACTATTATTGATGACTGCTTCGTCACCTAAAAATGAACCGGTCGTATATAGTTTGAAATGCTTTATTGTTTCTATATTATCAGCCATCAAAATACACCACCTAAGCAATTTATATTACTTAAAAAATATTATTTGATTTATATTTATTCTTATTATGCCATAAAGCACCTCAAAATACATTTAAAATAACTCGGATATTGTCGTTTTAAACAAATAATTTAGTAAGCGATTGCAAATTATGGTACGATAAATGCACAACATGTAGAAAGGAATGAAATTCATGAGTAATCTTAAAGTACAAGTTTTTGCTGATGGTGCAGACATTGAAGAAATGAAACAAGCCTATCAGAATAAAGAAGTTGATGGTTTCACAACAAATCCAAGTTTAATGAAAAAAGCAGGTGTAACGGATTATAAAACATTTGCTGAAGATGTCGTTAAAGCAATACCAGATGCTTCAATTTCATTTGAAGTATTTGCAGATGATATAGAAACAATGGCTAAAGAAGCAGAAATTTTAAAACAATACGGTGAAAACGTATTTGTCAAAATTCCTGTTGTAAATACAAAAGGTGAATCAATGATTCCTTTAATTAAAAAATTATCAGAAAGTGATGTTAAAGTTAATGTCACTGCTGTTTATACAATTGAACAAGTTAAAGAAATAGTAGAAGCAATTAAACCAGGAGTTGAAACATATGTTTCAGTATTCGCAGGTAGAATTGCTGATACAGGTGTAGATCCACTACCATTAATGAAAGAATCAGAAAAAGTTTGTCATAGTAAAGAAGGCGTTAAATTATTATGGGCAAGTTGCCGTGAATTATTTAACGTTATTCAAGCAGACGAAATTGGCGTAGATATCATTACATGTCCTAAAGATGTAGTAGCAAAAGTACCAAACATCGGAAGAGATATCAATGAATTATCTGTAGATACTGTTCAAGGATTTGCTAAAGATATTAAAGCTAGCGGATTAAGTATTTTATAAGTATGAAGGTCATCGAACCCAACAAAGTTAACTAACTTTGTTGGGTTTTTTAGTTTTGTAAGTAAAATGATTTTTAGACGTTACAAAAGTAGGGCGGATTGTAACTAAGGCGGCACATAGTAACAAAAGTCGGTGGAAGTGTAACCAAGGGTGGCCATTGTAACAAATAATATCTGAACATATACTAAAAATTTTTAGATATATAAATACTATATTATAAGAGTATATGTACTTGAAATATAGGTATGCCTAAAACATAAATATGCGAAATAATTTATATTATTTTACGATAACTAATTCATTAACTTGTCTCAAATTTTGTTATATAATCATATTTCAGTGAAAAAATTGGAGTGTTGGAAATGGCAAATAATTTGAGAATTGCACAACGTGGCGCATATATAAGTTTAGTTACTTATATTATTCTTTCTATTTTGAAATATGTAGTAGGGACAACTTATAATTCAGCTGCATTAAAAGCGGATAGTTTAAACAACTTAACGGATATATTTGTTTCTGTGGCAGTACTAGTAGGGTTGAAGAT
Source organism: Mammaliicoccus sp. N-M50 (assembly GCF_022386995.1). Classification (NCBI taxonomy): domain Bacteria; kingdom Bacillati; phylum Bacillota; class Bacilli; order Caryophanales; family Staphylococcaceae; genus Mammaliicoccus; species Mammaliicoccus sp. N-M50. The sequence goes on from NZ_JAJNJA010000002.1 coordinate 87,826, forward strand.
TTCGGTCAAACCTGCAGATAAGAATCATCCTTATGGACACATGAAAACTGAAAATATTACAACTTTAATTGTATCTTTTATCATTATGTTTGTCGGGATAGAAGTTATTTCTAGCAACATTCCTAAATTACTTCAAGGTGACTATAGTGAACCTAGCACACTGACGATATGGGTCAGTTTTATAAGTGGTATTATTATGATTTTAGTATATTTGTTTAATTGGAAATTAGCGATTAAGACTAAAAGCACATCACTTAAATCAGCAGCAAAAGATAATTTGTCTGATGCGTTAGTCAGCATTGGTACTGGTATTGGCCTTATATTTACACAGTTTGGTCTACCTATAATTGATATTATTCTTGCTGTCATTCTTGGCTTTATTATAGTTTATACTGGTTTTACGATTTTTAAAGAATCGATATTCACGTTGAGTGATGGTTTTCATGAAAAAGATTTAAATAATTATATAGAAGAAATTGAAAATATAGAGGGCGTATTAGACGTACCATCTATAAAAGGGCGTTATCATGGTAATAGTGTATTTCTTGATGTAACGATCATTGTAGATAAAGATTTAACATTAGATGAAGCACATGATATTTGTGATTTAGTTGAACATCAATTAAAAGAAGCAGGCGCTTATTCATCTTATGTACATCCTGAGCCTAACTTGTAAACAATTTATTATGAAATTCAAATATTAAAATAAATTAAATAAGTATGATACTATTAGTGTATGAGTGTTTGATATATATCTAAGGGGATGTTATTCATGCAAATACTAGGAAAAGGATATGAGAATGACCATCATTATTTTCATGTTATTACTGATAAAAATCATCTTATAAAAGTTAGAGTTCCAGATGATATGGATGATCATGATTTAAGACACTTACTTGAAGCAGTTTGTAATGATTATGACGAGGCTAATAGCTAAGTTTAATGAATATATGAATGCATTAAATATTTGTATAAAAATAAGCATATCACGCTTAATCTGAATTTAATTTCAGATGCGTGATATGCTTTTTATTTACACTGTATTTAATCTATTATGTCGTCTCCATAAGAAGAATTCAATAATTGCGACTGGAATAAGTGATAATCCGAATAATGGCATTGCGATTCCTAGTATAACTAGGAAAACAATGAGTCCAATTGGAATTTGATTACTAGTTCTTATTGGTGCGCTAAATGAGTTGGATTTCTTTCTTTTCATCCATGATAAGAAACCAAATGTAATGCCACCAATAAAGGCTAAACAAACTAATAGGTTAATGATTTTATTTGCAGTTCCAAATAGATGACCTTCATGTAAAGGTATGCCGAAACTGAACCATTTACCGATAATACCATAATCATCATAGTCTACTTTATCTAAAAGTTTACCTGAATATTGATCGAAATATGCTGTTGTTTCTTCTTTTGGTGCAACGTCTAGTCCTGTAACACCTGTATTACTACTTTTCGAAACAGTGAATACACCTTTTTCATCAGAAGGGTAAACGATAGAGAATGGCTTTTTAATGCCATTTTCTTCAGCACTTGCGATAATATTTTCTAAACTTTGTTGTCCATCTGTACCAATCACATTACTCATAGAACCGTGATGTGCGGCATGTGGATCTTTTTTAGATGAAGGTTTCTCCTTAGTACGCGTTGCCCATGGTAATTCATTATCTTCTGATTCTGGTGGGTTAGCTTGTAATGCTGTATAGCCGAGCTTTGGATGATCCTCAGCAAATTGGTTAATTTGTTTACCCATAAGTGCTGACCATGGTAAGCCTGTTAGAACGATTATGAATATAGGAATTGCAATAATAAGTCCTATGATCGCGTGTAATCGTCTATTAAATAAGAATGATGATTTCTTTTTAGTTGGATTCAATGCTTTTGATTTAAAAGTTAAATAAATACCTGATATAATCATAAAAATTGTCCAACATGCAGCTAGCTCAACTAAATAATTTACAAAACTTCCACCAACGAATAATGAACTATGTGTTTCTCTTAATACGTTGGAATATGTATATTTAGCATTTTGATTTGCAACTCTTTGATTATGTTCATCCAAGAAAATATAGCGTGAATCTCCATCTTCATTCCCGATTGTAACTCTGTTATTGTATGGCTCATCCATAATACTAATCTTTTGAATGTCGTATCCTTTATATACATCTCTAATTTCTTGAATAGCATCATCTAATGATTGATGACCTTTCGTAGTGCTATCTTTAAAAAATTCATCATGGTAAATATTATTTTCTACATTTGTATAAAATAAATAACCAATACCTGTAAGTGAGAGTGTTAATAATAAAGGTGTGATAAAGAAAGCTGCATAAAAATGTAACCGTCTCAATGGATTAAAACTTTTGTTCATGTACTCAACCTCTATTTCAAATAATGTATAACTTCTATTTAACATTATTATTTTTTGAAATTAATTACAATATGGAAACGACGTAATTTTTGACGCTTTCGTGAATGCCGAAAAAATTATGTAATAAATGACTTGAAAATGTAATAATAAAATACTCTAAATATTCAGTTTAAGATGTTAAAATATAAGCAACGGGATGAGGTGAATGACTATGTTAACAAACCTAAAATTATTCGACGATCACGATAATCGTACTCAAATTATTAATCAATTTTACAATGGATTAAATCAAGAGAATATACACGATGCAGTCATTTCTTTAGAAGAAAGAAAGCATCAAGATTTTCCTCATGGTTCAGTATATTTTAAGAATGATTTATCAAATGCCAAACAAGATGAATTAAACTTAAATGAGTCAGATGGCTTATTTATTATTGAAGAGAATGGGACAGAAAAAGGTTCTATTATCCCATTACATGATATCGTGCAATATTTAGCAACAAATAGAGAACGCATTGCACAGGAAAAATCACTTAGTTTAATACAATTAGAGAACATTATCGATCGTTTAGAATTGACACTTAAATCAGAAGATTTATAATCAGAATAAGAGACCGGGATTAAGAATAGTCCTAGTCTCTTATTTTTTTAGAATGGAGTGTATGAACATGTACGATGCAATCATATTTGATTTTGACGGTACGATAATAGATACAGAAATTAATTTATTTAACACGTTAAATAAACACATTGAACAAAAGAATAACGAAAAGATAAGTTTAGATGAATATAAAGCTTCAATAGGATCAGTATCAGAAGCATTAAATGATAAAATATTGAATGCTTTAGGTTCAAAACAGGCTTTAGAAGAGATGTTTGAAGATCATTATGAAGGTACGAAATCTCTGCCTATTAAACCAGTGGTTAAAGATTTAATAGAATATGGTACTCAAAATCAAAAGAAAATGGGTATCGCGACTAGTAGTTATAAAGCACATATTATGCCTAATGTACAAAGATTAGAATTAGATAAATATGTCGATGTTATAAAAGGGCGTGAAGATGTTGCGTTTGTTAAGCCGAATCCAGAATTATACATTCAAGCAGCACATGATCTTGAAGTAGAACCAGAAAAGTGTTTAGCAATTGAGGACACGACGAATGGTGCACAAGCTGCAATAGATGCTGGTATGGACGTAATCGTTATAACGCATGAAATTACAGAAGATTTGAATTTTGATTCATTAAATATTTTAGCAAAGAATATAGAGGCTGAAGAGATTATCAATCGCTATTTGTAATGTGAATAGACATTGTATCTTTTTCTAAAAAGAAGCGGCGTCATGTTTCTATGATTTTTAAAGACTTTTGTAAAATGAGCTTGGTCATAAAAGCCATATTCTAAAGCTATTTCTGAAATAGATTAGTTTGAATTGAAGATAAGTGCCACAGTAGCTTCAAACAAATGACGGTTTCTATAATGATTGTGGTGGTAAAGACTTACATAAGAATCGTTAGTTGAAATTTTAGGATAAGGTGGCTGTTTAATATCATCTAATAACGCAATGATACGCGTTGAAACGGTCGTCGTTAATTGATCTTTATGATAAGGTGCAAGAATATTAAGCGTATTTAAGTGATCATATACTTTATCAAATTTGAAAGACTGAATAATAGGATAGAAATTTTTGAGTAAGAAGTATTCATAGATATTTGAAGCTAACGTATATATTAATAATTTATTAATATTCAGTATACATATTTGACCATTAACTGCATATATAAAGCTATATTCATCATATGGTACAATGCACAAAAATCCTTTATTCAATGTCATCATGTAATTCGATGTATGATAAAAAATATTAATATAACCATTTGTGACATATATGATCGATGCGTATTCATTATGATAAATCCATTTATTTTCATGTGAAATAAAGTTGATATTAAAATTAAACATTATTTTCACTCCTTCAAAATAGCAATTTTGAAAAATAATCAACGTAGTGATTGATTAATGTTATAATTAAAATATTAATGAATTTTAGAGGTGTGTAATGAATAACGAACAATATAAATCCATTGTTTATAAAAAGCTTTGGTTTATCAATAAAAAAGAAAAAAATATAGCGCATGAAAAATTAAACCATCATGCAGATAAAAATTTAATCGATGAATATGGTAAACCAAGTAAATTTGTGAATGAATTTGTAGAAAATGAAATTATAGATAAAGCAACACCACCAAGTAGTTTATATAAAGTAATTACGTTAGGTGGACTATTATTTGGAAATGTCTTAATGGCGGGCATTTTAATAACAGCTGCTTTGTTGATATTAGGGACATTTACATTATATTTCACAAAACCAATTGGTGAAGCATTAACATTACAAGCCTTATACCTTGTTATAGGTATTGTGTTATTTTTTATAGGTTATAAAGGTATCAAATGGGTAAATGCATTCTTTACAAGGCGTTTATTAATCGCTAGAAGATTTAAAGAATTTTCATAGATTACTGATTAGGGGGTGTTGTAGATGAGCTTGTTATATTTTGATGAATGGCGTGATACACGTGCAACAATAAGATATATTGTTCAAATTATGGGGAAATGTTGTTTAGCTGTGAATACACCTGAACCGTTATATAAGCACGTTATGTTAACTGTCAATCAAGTTGGGCTATCTACAGGTGAATTAAAAAAGGACAACCATACATTTGAAATTAACTTAGATTTAATCGATCAGTTATTAATCGTTAAAATAGATGAAAAGGAAGAATCAATGATCGTCAAATCTGGACGTACAATTCAAGAATATTATCACTTTATATTTGATACATTGCATGATAACGGCATTGATATTGCAATCAATACGAAGCCATATAATATTCCATATGAAAAAACGCTAGATGAAGATGATAAAGAACGCATCTTTAATCCAAAGACTGCATATCATGCACTTAGATTAATGCAGCAAGCTCAATATGATCATTATCAATTTTTGCATTCAAGAAATATTAAAGATGTCAAAACAGGATTGTTTTGGGATAAATTTGATGTAACATCTATTTTTTACGTAGAAGGTAATGATGAGTATACGGTATCACTTTGTTATTACTTTGGAGATAAATATAGAGAGTCTCCTTATTATATTATTAAGATTAATCCGTTTAAGCAAGATAAAATCAACTTGAAACAAGTAGAACCATCATATGCTGAATATAATGGTAAAGATGGAAGCTTTTTAATTTATGAAGAAGATTTAGAAAGTATTATTAGAAGAGATGAAGTACTGCTGACATTCTTTAATAGTGCATACCAAGCATTGTTATCAGGTGTAAGTAGCAAGTTAATATAGCATGACAAATAAAGCCGTTACGCAAATAAAGCGTAACGGCTTTTATATATTTGAGGGTAGATTTAGTCTGTTAAGATGATGCTTTTGAAACTGAATGAGTCTTAATGATTCACCGAGCTTTCTACTGATTATAGGATATTCATGATATATCACTTTCGTATGCTGATTAATTAATAACAATTTAGTGTAATGTTTGTATGCGTCGATATGAACAATGTGTTTACTGTTAATCAACATATAATTGTCGTTAGATTTAGCACTTGTTGGAAATAATACGAAATCTTCAGTGGCATAGATAAGAATGGGAAGAAGTTTAGAAATTTTTAGGACATATTTGGCGTAACGTTCTCTTGATTTTAAACTTGCACCTTCAATTTTCAGTGCTTCGTTAATAAGATAGGGGATAGAGTGGTTAGTATAAACGGTTGATTGATCTAAATATTCGATTTGGAATCTATAAGCTGAATCATCAGCGTATTTCAGTAATGTCATATTAGGGTTGATCAAAGTCATTTGATACACCTCCCTATATAACATGTTACTTAAATTTTGGAAAAAATGATTGTAATTTTTGAAGATTCATTTGTAATTAAAATAAAAAATGAGATTTTAATTTACGTCGTGCATTTTTACGATAGTACTTAATAGACGATTCACTTTTATTTAAATATATCGCAATTTCTTGAGTTGAGAAGCCTTGTAATGTTAGCTTTAACCACATGAGTTCATCTTGAGACAAAATCTCTAACATACTAAACGTTTCAAATTGATGAGTTTCAATGAAGCTTTGATCTAACATTTCATGATTTGAAGTGGGGGAAACACGGTTTGAATCTTTACTTTGCTTTCTGATACAGTCAATGAGGTAATACTTTAATTTCGTATATAAATATTTATCTAGTGAAGCGGTCTTTGAAAAATCATAACGCTCAATTTCAGTCCATAGTTTAATTAATAACAGTTGATAATAATCTTCGTAACCGTATTGGATATGATATCGATGCAGTAAATAATGAATCATATTTTTATATTGCTTATAATAATGTTCAAATTTGTGTTGTTTCATGTTGTCCTCTTTGGTGAGCATGCACACGGTTATTTCCGGATAAACGCATTGTAAATAATAAATAAGCACTTTAAAAATCAGTTAAATATTAAAAAAACGGACAAACTTTAAAATAGAACATAATTTATGAGATTATTTCGAAAAAATAAAGACTTTTTCTCGAAAATATCTTATAAAAACATAGATTGAAATGATTTACATTTTCGCTTCAAACGTGTATATTTGGTTATATATATGGACATATGTTTTATTGGGGCAAAGATTAGGAGGCTCATCATATGGATTACGAACATCTAAATTTAGAACACTTTTTTGCAAGAAATAATGACTTGAATACGATAAGAGATAACGCAGATTTTGTAATGATTAACAACGTAAACAGATTTATGAATTATAGAAATGGCGAAGAAGAGGGTACAATCAATTTAAGCCACTATAACTATAAGAATAGATCAGCGGCAATGTCATTTATATTTATGAATTATTCAACTTATAAATAAGCAAACATACTTTCAAAGCATGTTTGCTTTTTTTGTTGAAATATAATAGTAATTAAAACGTAACATTCTTATTTTTGAATAATAAGCCCTTATCCTATAGAATATAAAGAGTAAACTTTAATGCAATTGTAAAAATTAGGTAATAAATTATGATTGATGGTGGTTTACAAACACAGAGGTGAAACGATGAAGAATGCCAGGCTAGAAACCATTAAAAATTTAGTCATATTATCAATAGTCTTGTTAGTTATTGTTGGCCTGTTTTATTATTTGATTTCAGATCATTTGAAATTTTATGAAGTAGATAAACAAGAAGATAATGTAGAAGTTCCATTAACTTTAAGTAAAGCAGTAAATAAACAATATAAAAATGATACGAAAATGCAAGTAGCAACAGAGTCAGGCAATTGGAAAAATGCAACACGAAGCGAAATATATGAAGTGATGGATGTAGAAAAAATCTTAAATGATAAAAAACAAGTATATCAATTTCTGAACTTATCAGAGTATCAAGGAATTGAAGAAAAACGAATTCATCATATGTTAAGAAAGCAAGAAGTACTTGAAGATTATACAACAGAATTTTTAAATGCTGCTAAGAAAGAGCATGTTAATGAAGTGTATTTAATATCTCACGCGATATTAGAAACAGGTAATAATAAAAGTGAATTAGCAAATGGTGTCATGTTAACTGAGAAAGGGAAAGTAACGAAATCTAAAGAAGAATCTGATGGTAAAAAGTATTATAACTTTTATGGTGTCGGTGCTTTAGACAGTGATCCTATCGGAACAGGCGCAAATTACGCTAAAAAAAGAGGCTGGGATACACCTCAAAAAGCCATATCAGGTGGCGCGAAATTTATACATGATCATTATTTATCAAACCCAGAGCAAAACACATTATATAGTATGAGATGGAACCCAGAGAAACCAGGCGTACATCAATACGCAACAGATATCAAATGGGCACAAAGTAATGCACGTATAATAGCAGATTTCTATAACGAACTTAAAACAGAAGGAAAGTACTATATCGTATATAAATACGAAGATACAGATAAGTCACTTTCAATCAAAGCATTAGATGACAAATTAGATAAACAAGAAGAAAAATAGTAATTAAGAAGACTCGGGACAAACGTCTCGAGTCTTTTTTGTGTGAGTGGAGTATAGAAGTAGTCGTAATGGACTATTGTTATTAGCAGTATTGGCAAGAAGTGCAAATACTGGTGTCGTTATTAGCAAGTTTGCTGAGAAGTGCAAATACTGGTGTCGTTATTAGCAAGTTTGCTGAGAAGTGCAAATACTGGTGTCGTTATTAGCAAGTTTGGTGAGAAGTGCAAATACTGGTGTCGTTATTAGCAAGTTTAGTGAGAAGTGCAAATACTGGTGCCGTTATTAGCAGTTTTAATAAGAAGTGCAAATAGTGATGCCGTTATTAGCAGTTTTGTCAAGAAGTGCAAATACTGGTGTCGTTAATAGCAAGTTTGGTGAGAAGTGCAAATAACGAGTTCCTTGTTTACAAATCTCAGGAGTTTTGTAATTAAGGCAGCCCATAGTAACACTTCGGCCGAGTTTTGTAACTAAGGCAGTCCATAGTAACACTTTGGCCGAGTTTTGTAACTAAGGAGGCCGTTAGTAACACTTTGGCCGAGTTTTGTAACTAAGGAGGCCGTTAGTAACACTTTGGCCAAGTTTTGTAACTAAGGCGGTCCATAGTAACACGTCAGCTGAGTTTTGTAATTAAGGCAGTCCATAGTAACACTTCGGCCAAGTTTTGTAACTAAGGAGGCCGTTAGTAACACTTTGGCCAAGTTTTGTAACTAAGGCGGTCCATAGTAACACTTCAGCCGAGTTTTGTAACTAAGGCAGTCCATAGTAACACTTCAGCTGAGTTTTGTAATTAAGGCGGTCTATAGTAACGCTTCGACTGAGTTTTGTAACTAAGGAGGTCCATAGTAACACTTTGGCCAAGTTTTGTAACTAAGGCAGTCCATAGTAACACTTTGGCCAAGTTTTGTAATTAACAATCCCGTTATGAACAAGTTTGGCCAGAAGTGTTCACAAGGCCCCCGTTATGAACAAGTTTGGGCGAAAGTGTTCACAAGGCACCCGTTATGAATAAGTTTAGCCAGAAGTGTTCACAAGGGACCGCACCTATCCAAATCAAAAAAGACTCGAGGCATTAACCTCGAGTCTTTACTATTTATGATGCTTTATCTGAACTATTTGATGAACTACTGCTTGATGAGCTAGATGATCCGCCTTGTAAGTCTTCTATTTTCTTAGCGTCTTTTGCTTCATCTGGAATCTTAATTTCATCAATTTCGTTTAACTTATTATATGTGACGTTTGTCTTCATATCAGCGGTTTCGTCATCTTTAGTTAATTTAGCATTTAATTTGTATGAATCAATATGATTATCTTTATTTACTTTCAATACAGCATTACCTTTAACTTTATCAACTTGTGATTCAAATTGTTCTAGTTGATCTTTGTTACCTGAGGCGTTAGCTAACTTGGTAAAATCTTCTTTGTTTTTGATGTCATATGTAAGTTCATATCCATCGTCAACTTTTTTAGCTTTCGCATCTTTAAAAGCACTTAAAGTTTTTGCGTATTTTTCATAATTTAATTGATCTAGAGAACTATCGATATTCATATTTTCTACTTGAGAAGATAAGTCTACCCATTGGTCATCTACTTTAGCGAGCATTTTATCGCCTTGTACATAAATTGACATTTTTTGTCCAGCTTGGTCCATATCTAATTTAGCTGTTTCTTTTTCATCAACATCCATGCCAACTTCTACAGTTTGACTATCTTCGCCTTCAGCAGAAACTTCGATTTTGTTATCAGTATGATAACTTTTAACATCTTTCGCACTACTTTGTAAGTCTTTTACGACTTGGCTAGAACTTTTAGTGTCATCTTTCTTTTCTGATTTTGTATCAGAATCTGAACTATCTGAGCCATTCCCGCATGCTGCTAAAACAAGTGTTGATGATAAAAATAAACTTCCAAGTATTCTATATTTCATATTACTTCCTCCTTTGTTTTAACTATACTAACACTATGCAATTAATAATAGCAAAAAATTATATAATTACATAAGTTATTAATGTAAATTATTTGAGTTTTTTCTTAGGTGAAAGTATTAAAATAACAATAGTTGCTACAATTACTTTAAATATAAATTTCATTTAATATCACTCCGAAAGTGTTTGAGGTTGTGGACCTTTTTGCTTTCTCTTTGTTGGGTCTAATTTCTTTTCAATATATCCTAAAAATAAATCACTTAATACTGCTAATAAAGCGGTAGGGATTGCACCGGCTAAGATTAGTGATGTACCATCAGTAGCGTTTGTACCTCTAATAATGATATCACCAAGTGTAGACGATCCAATAAATGATCCGATTGCAGTAACACCAATTGCAATAACGAATGCGATTCTTATACCACCGATCATAACAGATAAAGAAAGGGGAAGTTCAACCATCGTTAAGATTTGACGTGAAGTCATACCCATACCTTTACCAGCATCTTTAATACTTGAATTTACGTTATTAATACCAGTATACGTATTTTTGATAATCGGTAATAAAGCGTATAAGAATACTGTCATAACAACAGTGTTAGAACCAAGACCCATTACAAGCATTAGTATAGCTAGTAGGGCAAGTGCTGGAACCGTTTGAATTATATTAGCTAGTGAAATAACAAAGCCGGATAATTTAGAATATCTAGCAATGAAAATTCCTACTGGTATACCTATTATAACCGCAAATAACACACCATAAACAGAAATAAGTAAATGAGTTAGAAAAAGTTGAAATATATATCCACCATTTGTTGCATAATAATCGACTAATTGTGACCATACATGATTATCAACCACTATTACTCACCATCCTTTTCATCGTCAAAATAATTGTGCTTTTTAAGGAATTCTTCAGCTACTACGGCAGGTTCTTTAAGGTTATTATCTGCTTCGTAGTTTAATTTTTGCATTTGTTCTGTTGAAATTTTTCCTCTTAATTTATTCATTGCACGATCAACATAAGGTTTTTCTTTAATTAAAGATTTTGTAACTAATGGACTTGCATCATATGGAGGGAAGAAGTTCAAGTCATCTTCAAGCACAACTAAATCATAGCTCGCAATTCTTCCGTCTGTCGTGTAACCTAAAACAACGTCCATTTTACCTGTGTTTAACGCATCATATACAAGACCAATTTGCATTGGACGAGTACGTTTAAAATCGAAACCATATTTTTCTTTAAATGCTGGGTATCCATCGCCAGGACGTTTCATCCAAGATGAGTCAACGCCTGCTTCTAATTTGTTTGCTACTTTTTTCATATCTGAAACTTTTTTAAGGTTGTATTTCTTCGCTGTTTCTTTCGTAACCATCATGGCATAAGTGTTTTCAAAACCATATGAACCATACCATTTTTGGTCGTAATCTTTATCGAATGCATCTCTCACTACTTTTAAAGCTTTTTTAGGGTCAGTGATAGGGTCTTTACCCAATGCACCTGTTAAATCAGTTCCCGTATATCTTGCACTTGAAATGTTAACATCACCACTATTTTGAGCATTAAATGTAACAGTTGATGATCCTAAATTATTGATAAGCTGTATGTTGTTTTCTTTTACGTTATCTTTTTTAGCTTCATGTTCTATCATCAATTTATCTATATGTCCCATAATTTGTGATTCACTTGTGTTTTGCATACCTATTTTTATTGAGTTTTCATCACCTGAAGCGCCAAGAAAAGGTAATGAACATCCAGATAAAATGACAGATAAAGCCATGATAGGCAATAACAGTTTAAAATATCTATTCATGTTTATATTTCCTCCTTATCTTGAAACTTTTAACCCTTTAGGTGTAACCCATAGTTCAACTTTAGAAAGTACAAAGTCCATAATAAGCGCAATTAATGTAACACTTATGGCACCGCCAATAATTAAATCAGGTTGGTATAAGTTCAAACCATTAAAGATAAAGTCGCCTAAACCACCAGCACCAATGAAACTTGCTAATGTTGCCCAACTGATTGCATAAACACTTGATAAGCGTACGCCACTCATAATAACTGATATAGCAAGTGGTAATTCAATCATGAACATTTCTTGGAATTTTGTCATACCCATACTTAGTCCAGCTGCTTTAACATTTTTATCAACATTATTAATACCGATATATGTGTTGTTTAAAATCGGTAATAAGATATAAATAAATAATGCTAAAATGGCAGGTAATTTACCAACACCTATGAAAGGAATCATAAGTGCTAATACTGCTAATGACGGAACGGTTTGTAGAACACTTGCAATAGATAATACGACTTTGGCTAACTTTTTAGTTCGTGTTAATAAAATGCCAAGCGGTATCGCTACGATCATTGCTAAAAGTAAAGCTAATAATGAAATATAGAAGTGTTCCAGTGTTTTCTGAAGTAGTTCGTTTCCGTTAACTTGTAAGAATTCAATCACTATTTTTCACTCCTTATTTGATATCACTTTTTTCAGTTGCTTCTGCTTCTTCAGGTTGTCCCCATATAGAATCGTAAACAATATCTACTAAGCTTGCTCTTGTTATAACACCTTTTATGTAATATTGTTCATCAACCACAGGAATTAATCTCACATTTCGTTTTAAAATTGTACGAACAGAGTCTTGAAGCATCGTACCTGTCTTAACTGTATAAATATCTCGATGCATAATATCGATAATGTCTGATTTTTTACGATATCCTTCGTTTAAATCTTCAATATCAATATATCCGACAAGTTTACCTTTTACATTTGTAATAAATAGCGTATCTACGCGTCGCTCTCTCATAATTGAAACAGCTTCGTCAATAGTCTTCTCAGAAGTGATGGCAATTGGATCTTTCATTGCATCATCAACAACACGTATGTTAGGTCTATCTTGAATAAGTCTGTTCTGACCGATAAACTCGCGTACGAAATCATTAGCTGGATTTTTTAAAATATTGTTTGGTGAATCAAATTGAATGATTTCACCTTGAGACATAATACAAATTCTATCTGCCAATTTAATTGCTTCATCCATATCATGCGTAACAAATATAATGGTTTTACCAAGTTTTTGTTGTAGCGTTTTTACAAGGTCTTGCAATGTATCTCTCGTAATAGGGTCTAACGCGCCAAATGGTTCGTCCATTAAAATGATATCTTGGTCTGCTGCAAGTGCTCTTACAACACCAATACGTTGTTGTTGTCCACCAGATAATTGAGATGGATATAAATCTAAATATGATTCTGGTAAGTCTACTAATTTAATAAGTTCTTTAGCTTTTTTCTCTTTTTCTTCTTTAGTCCATTTAAGTAATTTAGGTACTAATACGATATTTTCACGTATTGTCATATGTGGCATTAAACCAATTTGTTGAATGACATAACCTATATTTCTTCTTAAATTAACTGGATTCATCTTGCTTAAATCTTTCCCGTCAAGCGTAATTGTCCCGCTAGTTGGCTCAATCATACGGTTAATCATTCTTAAAGCAGTTGTCTTCCCGCTACCACTCGTACCGATAAAAGCTATGAATTCACCAGATTCAATTTCCATATTGATGCTATTAACGGCTTTTTTACCGCCACGATAAACTTTAGTTAAGTCTTGGATTGATAACATAACACTTCTCCTTTTTTTGAAATTTATAATAATGACGTTTATTATTATAACACATTAGTTGCATAATTATGAAAATCGCCCAAATCGTGTAATTTATGTTTATTGTTATTTAAAAAAAGGAATAAATACAAAAAGTGTGAATTAGGCTAGAAGTATGTATAAAGACAAGTCGTGTTTTTCACATGTATAATAGATTTATAAAATTCGGTATTTTTTGCATATTATGCATTGAAAGATTTGGAGGGGGACAATTTGAAAGTAGCAATAATAGGAATGGGAACTGCTGGTGTTAGTACATTAAATCAATTAGCAAAACATAAAAAGTTTAAGAAAATTACGGTCGATATATTTGATAGTGTCGAAGATATGGGTATGGGCAAGCCATTTCAAAATGATAGTGATCGCTTACTCATTAACTTACCAGCTAATCAAATGTCTTTAAGTCCTGATGATACGAAAGATTTTAAGAAATGGTATAAGAAAAATGATGATTTTGACTATGGAAAAGCTAAATATTTACCACGATTAGTATTCGGTCATTATATGAAATCTATTTTGAATGACTTGTTAAATAAACACGATAATATATTCGTACATAAGCATAAAGTTGATAGTTGCTATGTCGAAGAAATTAAAGATGAAAGAGGTCAATATAAAATAGATGTCTGTTATATAGAAGATGATGAAGCGGTATGTCAAAAATATGACTATGTATTTTTGACTATTGGAACTTTACCTTATAAAGATCCATACAATTTATCTGGATTAAAAGGGTATATTGAATCACCATATCCAACAATTAAAGCATTGCGTGATGTAAAAGAAAATGACGATATTGCGATAATTGGAACAGGACTTAGTTCAATAGATGTCATTAGATTTGTAATGGAAAATCATAAACAACTGCCAATAACTGTAGCATCAAGACATGCTCAATTTCCGACAGTCAGAGGTATTAAACATGAAATCAATTTGAAGTATATTACGAAAGATGCAATAGAAAAATTAAAAAAGACGCATAAAGGTATCGCACCATTAAAAGAAATAGAAAATCTCTTTGCAAAAGAATGTGAATATCAAAATATTAACTTGAAGAAAATGCTTTATCGATTTAAAAAAGATAATGTAGCGAATATGAAATATGATTTAAGACATGAAGATGAGGTAGGGCATTTTCAATCATTTGTTGAAGAAGTAAAACATCATATGATTCCTGTTTGGAATGCCATGACACTTGATGATAAGACGACATTTTTAGAAAAGTATGGACATCACTTTAAACGTAATGCGAATCCAATGCCTCAATCGTCTGCTAAGCAATTAATCGAATGGATTGAAAATGGAGACATTGTCGTTAAAGAAGGATTAGAAAATGTACGAAAATATTACGGTAAATTTAGAATTAAATACGAAGGTGAACAAGAAGAATCAAGTTACCATTATGTTATTAATGCGACTGGTCCTAAAAAACATTTATCAGAATTGACAGAAGAAGAGCATTTTATTAAAGGATTAGAGAACAAACAAATTATAGCTGCTCATCCATTTGGAGGTATTCTAGTCATGCCATATTCAAATGAAGTTATTAGTCCTAAATTCGGTACAATGCCTAATTTAAAAGTCATTGGACAATTAACAAGTGGTGTTAATTTTGACGTAAATGGCGTTTCATTATTAGTCGATCAATCCGTAAGAGCAGTCAATGACTTATATGTTGAATTAGAAGAAAGAAAAAAAGTTAAAAAGGCGAAATCAAAAAAGAAATAGAATAGGGAGCGGGACAGAAATCTAATTTGTATAAAAAGATTTCGTAGTCCCGCCCCGGCAAGGATGACTAGAGTTGAAAGAAGCTTGATACAAGCGCATTTTCAATTCAGTCAGCTACTGCCAAGATGCTAAAAGAGTCTGAAACATTACATTATGTCCAGACTCTATTTTTATGTGTACGGGTGATGGGGCGTTTAAAGCAGTTTTGGCTGAAAGTGTAAATACTGGTGCCGTTATTAGCAGTTTTGGTACAAAGTGCAAATACTGATACTGTTATTAGCAAGTTTGGCAAGAAGTGCAAATAACGAGTGTGTTAGTAACAATTCAGGCGAGTTTTGTAACTAATGCCCCCGTTATAAACAAGTTTCATCAAAAGTGTTCACAACAACCTCGTTATGAACAAGTTTGGCCAGAAGTGTTCACAACGCCCGCCGTTATCAGTTTTTTAAAACCATCAGACAAACACCAGCTAAATAAATTTAACTTCTTCATTTGTAATTCTTAGTGAAATGGTATAGAATGATGTCATCAGTGATTACTGATATATAATTTAATAATATATTCTTTCGGGGCAGGGTGAAATTCCCAACCGGCGGTATAATAGCCCGCGACCCATAAGTGATTTTTCATTTATGGCTGATTCAGTAACATTCTGAAGCCGACAGTATAGTCTGGATGGGAGAAAGAATAGACGACAGCGTATGTTATACGCTTATTTCGTTATACTTAAAATGTTAAAGTCTTTTTTCATAAAAGGCTTATTTCGTGATACATTTTTACTCCCAACCACCGAAAAGTGATTTTCGGTGGTTTTTATTTTTAGGAGGTAAAGAAATGAATCAATATTTAGATTTTGCAATTGATTTAGCTGAACGGGTACAAGGACAGACGGGTACGAATCCTTCTGTTGGTGCAGTTATTGTTAAAAATCATAAAATCATAGGTTTTGGAGCACATTTAAAAAAGGGTGAAGCACATGCTGAAATACAAGCTTTAAAAATGGCAGGTGAAGAAGCTCAAGGTGCAACAATATATGTTTCTTTAGAACCTTGTTCACATTATGGTTTAACACCACCTTGTGCGAAAGCGATTATCGACAACGGTATTCAATCAGTTGTATATGCAGTCAAAGATGGTTCTCTTAAAAATAGTGGTCATGAAATGTTGTACGAAGCTGGGATAGATGTAAAACATGAGCCTTCTAAAAGAGCAGAAGACTTATATGAAGCATTTTTTCAACAACAACGAACGAAAATACCATTTATCACTTTGAAAATTTCTACGAGTCTAGATGGTAAAGTTGCGACAGATTACAAAGAAAGTAAATGGATTACTTCTAAAGAAGTTAAACAAGATGTATTAAAATTGCGCTCACAACATGACGCCATTATTACAGGTGGGATGACAGTTCGTGAAGATAATCCATTATTAACTTCTCGTAATCCTGAGTTAAGTAATCCAACTAGAATTGTATTAACAGAGCAATCAAGCTTTGAAGGTGATTATGAGATATTCAAAGATGAAGATAATCCTGTCGTTGTTGTAACGAGTTCGGAATCATTTCACACGTATGAGAATCAACATATTAAAGTTAAGAACAGTGATTTATCAAATTTAAAAACGATTATGAAAGATTTATATGAAGAAGGATATGCTCAAGTGATGGTTGAAGCAGGTCCTAAACTTGTAAGTCAGTTTATTGAACAAGACTTAGTAGACCAATTAATTATTTATCAAGCCCCGAAGATGATTGGTGGTCAAGGAAAATATCAATATTATCAAACGCAAGATGTCGTTCCTTTATCCAATAGTAAATTATTTGAAATTATATCAACAGAAATCATTGGTGGAGATCTTAAAATAACATTAAGAAAGAAGTGACAAGATGTTCACAGGACTCATTGAAACAGTTGGTGTAATCAAGAATACAAGTACAAACCAAGGCGTTAAAACATTAACAATTGAAGCCACTGAAATAATGGATGATTTATCACTAGGTGATTCCGTTGCTGTTAATGGTGTTTGTCTGACCGTTACTGAGAAAGCAAGTTCTACTTTTAAAGTGGAAGTGATTACTGGAACAATCTCAGTAACTTATTTAGAACATTTGAAAATGAATGACAAAGTCAATCTTGAAAGAGCGATGTTAGCGAATGGAAGATTTGGCGGTCATTTTGTAAGTGGACATGTAGATGGTCAAGGCATTATTAAACATATTTCAAAAAGACAAGATGAATGGATTATTGAAATATCTGCAGAAGCGCATTTATTAAATCAAATGATTGATAAAGGATCTATCACAGTTGATGGTGTTAGTTTGACAATTTTCAAATTATATCCTCAAAAATTTGAAATTCATTTAATTCCTGAAACGAGAGATCGTACAATCTTTGTTAATAAAAAACAAGGCGACAGCGTACATATTGAAACGGATCTGTTATTTAAATATGTGCAGAAAGCAACAGGACAAAATCATTCAAATTTATCCGAAGAGAAATTACTAAATCTAGGATTTTAGGAGGCTATAACATGTTTGATAATGTAGAAGATGCCATACAAGAACTTAAAAGTGGTAAACCGATTATTGTAGTAGATGATGAAGATAGAGAAAATGAAGGTGACCTCGTCGCTATATCTGAGTATTTAACAGCTGAAACGATTAATTTTATGGCTACACATGCGAGAGGTTTAATCTGTGCACCGATTAGCAGTGAAATTGCTCAACAATTTGGTTTGAAATTGATGACTGAAACAGGTGATAAATATAAGACTGCATTTACTGTAAGTATTGATCATGCATCGAGTACGACAGGTATAAGTGCTTTTGAAAGGGCAGATACGATTAAAGCCTTAATAAATGAAACGTCACCAACAGCATTTGTTCAACCAGGTCACGTATTTCCATTAATAGCTAAAGACAATGGTGTTCTTGAAAGAATAGGTCATACAGAAGCTTGTGTTGATTTAGCGAAACTTTCTGGAGCGAAACCAGCTGGTGCTATTTGTGAAATTATGAATGATGATGGCACGATGGCTCGTAGAGATGATTTATATCAATTTAAACGTAAACATGGTTTGTTAATGATAACGATTGATGAACTTGTGAAATATAGAAAACGACATGATCAAATTATTCATCTTGAATCTAAAGTTAAATTACCAACTTCATACGGTGAATTCGATATGTACGGCTTTACATCTCAATTAGACGATAAAGAATATATTGTCATTAGTTCAGGTGAAATCAAAAATGGTATGAATGTACGTATTCATTCTGAATGTGTGACAGGTGATATTTTCCATAGTGCAAGATGTGATTGTGGAGAGCAGCTTGAATATTCAATGAAATACATTCAAGTACATGGTGGCATGATTTTATACTTACCTCAAGAAGGTAGAGGAATAGGTCTGATCAATAAACTTAAAGCATATGAACTTATTGAACAAGGTTATGACACGATTACTGCTAATGAAGCTTTAGGCTTTGAAGCGGATTTAAGAGATTATACTGAAGCGAGTCAGATTTTGAAATACTTTAATATAGAAGAAATTCAACTCATCAGTAATAATCCAGATAAATTTAATCAATTACAAGATTTAGGTATACATGTTTCTAATAGAGTTCCAGTTGTAATTGAACCGAACGAAACAAACGCATCATATATCAATACTAAAAAGCATGAAATGGGACATTTAATATAAAATAGAATGGAGTTTTTAAAATGAAATTTGAAGGTAAAATGGATGGATCACAATTAAAAGTAGCAATCGTCGTGAGTAGATTTAACGATTTTATAACAGGTCGTTTATTAGATGGTGCTAAAGATACTTTAATCAGACATAATGTGGAAGAAGAAAATGTTCATGTCGCATATGTACCTGGTGCGTATGAAATTCCTTTAGTAGCTAAAAAGTTAGCGAAGTCAGGTAAATACGATGCAGTCGTAACATTAGGCTGTGTCATTAGAGGGGCGACTACACATTATGATTATGTATGTAATGAAGTTGCGAAAGGTATTTCTAAAGTAAACGATGAAACTGAAGTACCTGTAATATTTGGAATCGTAACGACAGAAACAATTGAACAAGCGATTGAAAGAGCAGGAACAAAAGCAGGTAATAAAGGTGGAGATGCTGCCTTAGCTGCAATAGAAATGGCAAACTTACTTAAAAATATCGAAACACAAATATAAAACCAATGAAGCCAGGACAAGCGTCCTGGCTTATTATATGTTATTTCTTCTTACCTTTAGCAATGCCGCCAATACCTAATAGGGTTAAGCCAGCTAATACACTAGCTCCGATAGCGATTTTTCCTTTATTCTTTTCACTAAAGATATCTAATAACATTAAATTAATATTTTGAGGTCTTTCTGCTAATCTTCTCATAAAGTAACCGAACCAATCTTCCCCAAATGGTACGTACATACAGAAGTTATAGCCTTCGTTAGCAATTTGATATGCATAATCTGTTCTAAAACCATATAACATTTGGAATTCAAATGAATCTCTTGAAATATTATGATCTTTAACAAATTGTTTTACATGATTAATAACATTATGATCGTGTGTTGCAATTGAAGTGAATGCTTTAGCAGTTAATAATCTTTTTTCAATTAATGCTATATAATTTTTATCAATTTCTTCTTTAGTTTGAAAAGCAATATGTGGTGCTTCTTTATATGCACCTTTTACTAATCGTAAACGTACATCATCGTATTTATCCATAATATTCATAGCATCAAATAAGTATGCTTGAATAACTGTTCCTACATTTTTAAATTCACCTTTAAGTTTATCTACTATTTCAGTAGTACCAACTAAATCTTCATATTTTTCAGCATCGATGTTTACAAATGTATTTCCGTATTCATGAGCTTTTAATAAAATTTCTCTCGTATTTTGATAAGCAAACTCTCTATCTATATTAAGACCTAATTGTGTAAGTTTAATAGATACATGCGCATCAATATTAGCATTGTAGTTTCTTCGCATAATTTCAACAATATTTTGTTGAGCTTCTAAAGCTTCTTGACGTGATGTTACGAATTCCCCTAGATTATCTAACGTACATGAAATTCCTTTCATATTTAATCTTTCAACTGTATCGATTGTTGAATCAATATCAACGCCCGCTACGACCTTGTTTGCACCTAGTGCAGGACCCATTTTCTTAGCTGATTCATTCATGAATTTGTTGTTAGATAATGCAATAAAAAAATCTTTTACGACAGGCATAGCAAGTCCTCCTTAAATATATATGTTCATTTAATTTATTTTATCATGGAAATACAAATTTAGTTAAGCGTTTACATTTTTAATATAATGTAAAATTATACTAATTATGAATTCTGACACGAAAAAGAACGCCCCCGTAAGGCGTTCCATAATATTGACAATATTTTGTCCGAAATTAGATATTATATACACGTATATTAATGTAGTTTAAATAGATTTGTATAATGCCATTGAACAATTAAATCTTAAGCGTATTTAGGACTTTCTCCATATTTGTTTGGTTCTTTATGTCCGTCACCACACGCCATAATTAGTATTGCTAGATTCAAAAAGAAACAGATAATCATTAAAACAGCATATATTACACTAACAGTTGTACTTGTAACGTAACTATTAAATAAACTATACAAAATATCTAAAGTGAAAGTAATTGCATAAGTTATAGTTGGAAATGTCATTGTCATATTTAAATCATGGAATCTTCTACTAGTTACAGAAATAGAAGCAATAAAAGTTGCGAAATTAAATATGAAAGAAATAACAACTGTAATAAGTTCAGGAATAGGTATCAATCTAATTAATAGATTTCCCAGCAAAGTGATAATGATTGTAGCAAGTATTGGATACCAGAATTCTTTACGTCTAGATCGACCGTGAATATTAAAAGCATTTAACCAAAATAGTTTGTAGTAATGCACCATAATAAATCCCTCCAATAATACTTTTCTAAGATGTAATTAATACTATTATATACATAAATGGATAAAAAAGGAATTTAAACTATAAAAAGAGAAACTGATCGTCTTAATCAGTTTCTTTCTAATTTTCTAGTTATTAAATTTCGATTTGTTGTTTGTTATGGGGTAGTGGTTGATGTTGAAGTTACTTGCTCATAGTTTGGTGAAATGGGTTCTGCTGCTATGCTAATTGCATGTGGTAGAAATGTGAATATAAACAAAGAAATAATTATTTTTTTAAAGAAATGCATTTTATCATGCTCCTTTAAAGGCGTCTTATGTTACATCTTTAAAGTAACACGACAATATGAATTGATTGCTAATTCAATGTAAAGATTTAATGGCTATTAATGTTAATTTTATGTTAAGGAAAGCGATGAATCTTTAAAGTATCTTAATAATTATAGTTAGTTTGTCGTGATATAATGAATGTATTAGAAATGACTGTAAAGGAGAAATCGGGATGTTTAGGGATATGGCATTTTATATGTTTGGAAAACCTTTAGATAGTTTCGTGCAATTGTTTATTTTTGAGCCAATTGTGATTGGTATTATAGCAATTTTAGTGGCGATGATTACTAAAAAGTCATGGACAGTTTTTATAACAATCATTGCTTTAAATATTATTGATAATTTCTTACTCGTTAACTACCACTTTAGTGGGGCAGGTATAGGCACAATATTAGTTCAGAATGTTGTCTTCTTCTTTGAGAAGTTCTTCTCGATGTTTTATGAAATAATTATCGCTTATATCGTTGTAAAATTACCGTTTATGCATAGCAAATTTAAAATAGCGTAACAAAAAAGGATTGGGACATCGAGTCTCAATCCTTTTTACTATTTATTGATCTGCTTTATAAATCTCAGCTTTTTCAATATATGATGCATTGATTCTTTTTAATTCATTATAATCATCTTCTGTCAGTTCTCTAATGACTTTTGCAGGACGACCAAACGCTAACGTATGTGGTGGTATTTTCTTTCCTGGTGGAACGAGTGACCCAGCACCGATAAATGCATATTCTCCAATTTCTGCACCATCAAGAATTGTTGAATCCATTCCGATTAACGCGTGCTTGCGAATAATACTAGAATGTAATGTCACTTTATGACCAACTGTTACAAAATCTTCTATTATAAGTGGTTGGTTAGGACTTTGGTGTAAACAACATAAATCTTGGATATTAACACCTTCACCAATAATTGTAGGGGCAACATCTCCTCTAATAACTGAGTTAAACCATACTGAGCTTTTAGGACCGATTGTAATATCACCAATTAAAGTTGCATTTTCAGCAATATAACAGCTTTGATCGATTTGTGGTTTTTGACCTTTAAAAGATTTAATCATTCAAGATTCTCCATTCTTTTGAAAAATTTTGTTATACTAAGTTTAACAAAAAAGTAGCTATATAGGTAAAAGGAGTAATATATTATGTGGAAATGGGAAACTGAGAAAGAAGCTAAAGGAATTGTAGTAATTGTACATAATATGCTAGAACATACAGGAAGATACGCATACGTAATCACTAAGCTACGAAGAGAAGGTTACCACGTTATTATGGGTGACTTAAAAGGGCAAGGACAAACTTCCCGTGTACATAGAGGACATGTTGATAAATTTGAAGAATACCATGAGCAAGTACTTGAATGGATATCTATTGCAGAAGAATATCACTTACCAGTATTTACATTAGGTGTTGGTTTAGGTGGACTTATTCTTCTTAATTTATTAGAAAAAGTAGATTTAAAAGTAGAAGGCGTACTATTGATTTCACCGCTAGTTGCTTTTCAACAAAATATTTCAACAAGACGTAATTTCTTAGCTTCAAGTTTCGGTACAGTCGCGAAAGATGCTAAATTTGATACAGGTATTAAAGTAGAAAGTTTAACAAGAAATAAAGAAGTAATAGATGATACGAATAAAGATGCTTTAATGTTAAATAAAGTGAGTTACCATTGGTATAAGACCATTTTAGAAACGATGAAAGCAACTATGGAAAATATCCACCACATATCTCCAATTCCTACATTGCTGATGCTAGGTACAGAAGATAAAATAGTAGATACAGAATCAATTCGACAAATCGGTAAAACAATCAATACAAACGAATTATATTTCAAAGCTTGGCATGGACTTAATCACGAAGTACATAATGAACCAGAACGCGAAAATGTTATGAAATATATCATTTCATTTATGAATAATCGGATTCACTATGTAGGATTATTAATAGATGATGAAACAGAATAATTTATAAAATATCATACAAATAAGCTTAAGCGTTACTATATCGGGTATATAACACATATAGAGAACGTTGGGGGCGAGTTTATGACAGAGAAAGTAAATAACGTAAGTGACTTAATTCTATTAGATGATATTCAAAAAAATATAAATATTATTTTTTATAAAATCGAAGAAAAGTTTGATATAGAAAAAGAAGAGTTTCTTACATTAATCATGTTATGGAATAATGGATCAATGAGTTTGAAAGAATTGGATGGTTATATAGATATCAAGCCATACAAACGAACAAGATTATACAATAACCTTGTGAAAAAAGGGTGGATTAAAAAAGTACGCCCAGAGAATGATGAAAGAACAGTAATCGTTGAAGTGAATAAAGACTTCGAAGACAAGAAAGATGCAATAATCGATTTCGCTTGTGAAGAAATCAAGAATAGAAAAGAACATTTTGAAAAACAATTTGAATCAATCGTTAATACATGTAATATATAAGAACGCAAACCTGATGATCAGGTTTGCGTTTTGTCATTTTCGAGGAATTTTGGGGAGGTATATAGGTTTTGGCTTCAAGAATTAAGAAAGAAGAAGGTTAAAAAAATGAGTGAGCAGTTTAAGAGTGAAAAAGATGTGAGTTAAAGAAGCAGTAAACTCACGAGATTGAGAAACATTTGAGTTAAAGGTGGAATAAACCCACGAGTCATGGCTTAAGTACCGAGTAAAGCCAAGAGATGAACCAAGTCATGGCTTAAGTACCGAATAAAGCCAAGAGATAGCCCAAGTCTTGGCTTAAGTGCTGAATAAAGCCAAGAGATAGCCCAAGTCTTGGCTTAAGTGCTGAATAAAGCCAAGAGATAGCCCAAGTCTTGGCTTAAGTACCGAATAAAGCCAAGAGATAGCCCAAGTCTTGGCTAAAGTCCTGAATAAAGCCAAGAGATAGCCCAAGTCATGGCTTAAGTAGCGAGTAAAGCCAAGAGATGAACCAAGTCATGGCTTAAGTACTGAATAAAGCCAAGAGATGAACCAAGTCGTGGCTTAAGTACTGAATAAAGCCAAGAGATGGACCAAGTCTTAGCTTAAGTGCTGAATAAAGCCAAGAGATCACCCAAGTCTTGGCTTAACCACCGAATATATCCAAAAAACCTCAAATCTCACACATAAAAAAAACGCAAACCTATTCCTAAGGTTTGCGTTTACTCATTTTACTCATTTTTATCTTTTTTCTATTGCTAATATATATGGTGGATTGTTTTTTTGGTTTATAAATTGATAGCGAAGTACGTGTGCTGATTGTTGATCTATTGAACTTACGTAATTGATGACTTCGTTAGATTCTATCTGGCCTTCTGGGTGTCCTGGATATACGACTAATACGATGATGCCATTTTTACTTGTCATTTCGAATAGACTTTCAATTGCTTTAATTGTTGTCGGTGCATTCGTTGTAATATGTTTATCGCCTTTTGGTAAATAGCCTAAATTAAATATTGAAGCATCAATTTGCTGATGACGTTCTTTTATTATAGGTGCTGCATTTTCATGACCTGTTTGATAATAATGGATATTACTAAATGCTTCAGTTTTGATTTTAGTATTTTTAATGGCTTCTTCTTGTATATCGAACGCATATACTTCTCCGTTTGGAACTTGATTTGCAAGGAAAAGTGTATCGTTGCCGTTACCGCATGTTGCATCAACTACGATACTTTTGTCCGTTATATGTGTTGCTATTAAATCTCTTGCGAATGGTAAGATTCCTTGAACAATCATTTTTGAACTTGTTCTGCTTTCTTAAATTTAGATCCTTGCATTGTGCCACGTTCTTTAAGTTCATTGTCTATAGCGTTAAGGACTTCCCACTTATTTACACTCCACATAGGTCCAACCATTAAATCGATAGGACCATCACCCGTAATACGATGAATGATCATTTCTTCTGGTAAAATTTCTAATTGGTCACATACGAGTTGCGTATAATTATCTTGAGTCATGAATTCAAGCATACCTTTTTCGTATTGTTTAACCATTGGAGTACCTTTAAGTAAGTGTAACAAATGGATTTTAATCCCTTGAACGTCCATTTGTGCGACTTCTTTCGCAGTTTCCATCATCATATCGTAATCTTCACCAGGTAAACCGTTAATGATATGTGTACAAATATTGATATTGTGTTTTCTTAATTTAGCGATACCTTCGTAATAGCATTTCATATCATGAGCACGGTTAATTAAATCAGATGTTTCTTGGTGTACAGTTTGTAAACCAAGTTCTACCCATAAATATGTTCTTTCATTTAATTCTGCTAAGTATTCTACAACATCATCTGGTAGGCAGTCTGGTCTTGTCGCAATTGATAGTCCAACTACATTTTCTTCTGATAAAGCAGCTTCGTATTTTTCTCTTAATACTTCAACTGGCGCATGCGTATTTGTAAAAGCTTGAAAATAAGCGATATATTTTCCTTCAGACCATTTTTCATGCATTTTGTCTTTAATTTCTTTAAATTGTACATGGATTGGTTCTGCACGATTACCTGCAAAGTCACCGCTCCCGGCTGCTGAACAAAATGTACAACCCCCATGAGCTACTGTGCCGTCACGGTTTGGACAATCAAATCCACCATCTATTGCGATTTTAAAAATCTTCTCACCAAATTTATTTCTTAAATGATAATTCCATGTATGATATCTCTTGTTATCAAATGCATAACGGAATTGTTCTGTCATTATATTTCACATCCTGTTCTACAAACTTATCTAAAGCATTTTAACATATAATATTGAACTTTTGCAGAAAAAGGTTTAGACTATTAAAATTGACAAAATTTGAGAGGAGGTCGAAATCCTTGAGAATGCCGAAAATTGTTAAAATGCTCATCATAGGAATGGCGATCAATATTACAGGATCAAGTTTCTTATGGCCACTTAATACAATATATATGAATGAAGAGTTAGGTAAGAGTTTAAGTACAGCTGGTATCGTTTTAATGATTAATGCATTCGGGAGTGTAATTGGGAATTTATTAGGCGGAAGTTTATTCGACAAAATTGGTGGGTTTCGTTCTATTATTTTTGCGTCTATTTTAAATATTTTAAGTTTAATCGGGTTAAACTTTTTAAATGATTGGCCATGGTATCCTTTCTGGCTTGTGATACTTGGTTTTGGTGGAGGCGTAATTGTGCCAGCTATTTATGCGATGGCTGCTGCGAGTTGGCCTAACGGAGGACGCACAACATTTAATGCAATTTATCTTGCACAGAACTTAGGTGTTTCTATTGGGGCTGCAGCAGGTGGATTTGTAGCGGATTTTAGCTTTAATTATATTTTTATGGCGAACTTACTACTATATGTCGTGTTTATCATAATAGCGTTAAAATATTACAACATAGATTTAGATATTCATTTGAAAAATGATGAAGGCATCACGAGTGCTATGCAAGTTAAAGATAAAAGTAAATTCACTGCACTTATACTTCTATGTATTATGTTTAGTTTATGTTGGATCGGATATGTTCAGTGGCAAACAACAATTGCAACTTATACACAATCAGTTGGTATTTCCTTGAAACAATATAGTTTCCTTTGGACAATAAACGGTGTATTGATATTAGCAGGGCAACCTTTAATTGCACCATTTATCAATAGATTTAAAGAGAAATTGAAATTACAAATGTTTATAGGGCTGACGATTTTTATATTAAGTTATGTCATTACAAGTTTTGCTGAGCAATTTACAATGTTTGTTGTAGGGATGGTTATTTTAACATTTGGAGAAATGTTTGTATGGCCAGCAGTGCCTGCAATCGCAAATAAATTAGCACCTAAAGGCAGAATGGGTGCATATCAAGGTATTGTAAACGCATCTTCAACAGTAGGGAAAGCATTCGGGCCAGTTGTAGGTGGCGTAATAGTTGATATGTTTGATATGAAAATGATGTTTTACAGTATGATAATACTTATTTTAATAGGTTATTACTTCTTATACATTTATGATAGAGGTATTCCAAAGCAAGATACATGATATTAATAAATAAGACTTGCAAAATATATTGAAATTGCATAATATTAGGATGTATATAAGTAAAGTAGCTTTAATGCGAATCTTAAGAGAGTCAGTGGTGCTGTGAACTGATGATATCCATTAAGTGAACTTACGAACGATTTATTATTTATTAAAAGCAATCTTAAACCATATAAATGAAGCGCACTTAATTGTGAATTCTGGGTGGTACCGCGGCATATTTATTCAAGTCGTCCCAACTGTTATGATGGTTGGGATGGCTTTTTTTATTTTATAGGAGGAACGAACAAATGAATTATAATCATCAACAAATTGAAAAGAAATGGCAAGATTTTTGGGCAGCTAACAAAACATTTAAAGCTAACGATAATCTTGGACAAAAGAAATTCTACGCTTTAGATATGTTTCCGTATCCATCTGGCGCTGGTTTACATGTAGGACATCCTGAAGGTTATACAGCTACAGATATCGTCTCAAGATATAAAAGAATGCAAGGTTACAATGTACTTCACCCAATGGGTTGGGATGCATTTGGTTTACCAGCTGAGCAATATGCTATCGATACAGGGAATGACCCTAAAGAATTTACAGCTAAAAATATTGCGACTTTTAAAAGACAAATTCAAGAGCTAGGTTTCTCATATGACTGGGATAGAGAAGTGAATACAACTGACCCAGACTACTATAAATGGACGCAATGGATTTTCATTCAATTATATAATAAAGGATTAGCTTATGTTGATGAAGTAGCAGTAAACTGGTGCCCAGCTTTAGGTACAGTATTATCTAATGAAGAAATCGTTGATGGTGTTTCAGAACGTGGAGGACATCCAGTTGTTCGTAAACCAATGAGACAATGGGTATTAAAAATCACTGAATATGCAGATCGCTTATTAGAAGATTTAGATGAATTAGATTGGCCTGAATCTATTAAAGATATGCAAAGAAACTGGATTGGTAGATCTGAAGGTGCTGAATTAAAATTCAATATTGATAATACGGATTTATCATTTGAAGTATTTACAACTCGTCCAGATACAATTTACGGTGCGACTTTTGCCGTACTTTCACCAGAACATCCTTTAGTAGATTTAATTACGACTGAAGATGAAAAAGAAGCTGTTGAAGCATATAAATTAGCAGCATCACGTAAATCTGATTTAGAAAGAACAGATTTAGCAAAAGATAAAAGTGGTGTATTCACTGGTGCATTTACAACAAACCCATTCACTGGTAAAAAAATGCCGATTTGGGTTGCTGATTATGTGTTAATTAGTTATGGAACAGGTGCAGTTATGGCAGTTCCAGCACATGATGAAAGAGATGCTGAGTTTGCAGAGAAATTCAATTTAGATATCATCACAGTATACGATGAAGATGGAAAAATGATTGATTCAGATGTATTAAATGGCTTAACAAAAGAAGAAGCGGTACCTAAAGCAATTGAATTACTAGAAGAAAAAGGTATCGGTCATAAAAAAGTAAGCTATAAATTAAGAGATTGGTTATTTAGTAGACAACGTTATTGGGGTGAACCAATTCCAGTTATTCATTGGGAAGATGGTACAATGACAACTGTTCCTGAAGAAGAACTTCCATTAATCTTACCTGAAACAGATCAAGTTAAACCATCAGGTACAGGAGAATCACCTTTAGCTAATATCGATGAATTCATTAATGTTGTAGATCCTAAGACAGGTATGAAAGGTCGTCGTGAAACGAATACAATGCCACAATGGGCAGGAAGCTGTTGGTATTACTTAAGATACATCGATCCTCATAACAATGAACAATTAGCTGATCCTGAAAAACTTAAACACTGGTTACCTGTTGATTTATATATCGGTGGTGTAGAACATGCCGTGCTTCATCTATTATATTCAAGATTCTGGCATAAAGTGTTATACGATATCGGTGTAGTACCAACTAAAGAGCCTTTCCAAAAATTATTTAACCAAGGTATGATTCTTGGTGAAGGTAATGAAAAAATGAGTAAATCAAAAGGTAATGTTGTTAACCCTGATGATATTGTACGTTCTCATGGTGCAGACACATTACGTCTATATGAAATGTTCATGGGTCCTTTAGATGCAGCAATTGCATGGAGTGAAAATGGATTAGACGGTTCACGTCGTTTCTTAGATAGAGTATGGCGTTTATTTGTTACTGAAGAAGGGAACATTACGGATAAGGTCGTTGAAAACGAAACACCAGACCTAGATAAAGTGTATAACCAAACAGTTAAGAAAGTAACTGAAGACTTCGATACACTAAACTTCAATACTGCAATCAGTCAAATGATGGTATTCATCAATGATTGTTATAAACAAGATCAAATCAGCAAAACATATGCTGAAGGTTTTGTTAAAATGTTATCACCAATTGCGCCACATATTTCTGAAGAATTATGGCAAAAACTTGGTCATAACGATACTTTATCTTATGAAGAATGGCCTACATTTGATGAGTCATTACTAGTAGATAACGAAATAGAAATTGTTATCCAAGTTAACGGTAAACTAAAAGACAAAATCAAAATTTCTAAAGATTTATCGAAAGATGAAATGGAAGCAGTTGCGATGGATAATGAAAAAATCAAAGAAGCGATTGAAGGTAAAACAGTCCGTAAAGTGATTGCAGTTCCACAAAAGTTAGTTAATATCGTAGCAAATTAATCAATTAGGAGTGTTCTAGTGATGAAAGAAATTACAGTAACAGAATTAGCAGAAAAAATTACATCTAATAGTCCAATTAATATAGTTGATGTGAGAGAAGATCATGAAGTAGCATTAGGTGTAATCCCTGGTGCTAAACATATTCCAATGGGAGAAATTCCAAATGAATTAGATCATTTCTCTAAAGACCAAACATATTATATTGTATGTGCAGGTGGCGTTAGAAGTGCTCGAGTAGTTGATTATTTAAATGACCACGACATTGATGCAGTAAACGTAGAAGGCGGCATGAATGAGTGGGGCGACGATGGTTTAGAAAACAAAAGAATTTAATGAAGAAATAAATAAGGGAGCGGAACAGAAATCTAATTTGTATAAAAAGATTTCGTAGTTCCGCCCCGGCAAGGATGACTAGAGTTGAAGAAAGCTTGGTACAAGCGCATTTTCAATTCAGTCATCTACTGCCAAGACACTATATAAGGCTGAGACATTACATTATGTCTCAGCCTTAAAATATGTGTGAGTATAATATTATTTAGAGTTAGTAACAATTCTAGCCAGTTTTGTAAATAAGGATGTCATAAATCACAGCTCACACTAAAAGCATGCTATAGAATTTTAATCATTAAATTGTGCTGCGTTATAGCCTGCTACATATCCTGTGACAAGTGCACTTGTTATATTATAGCCACCTGTATAACCGTGGATATCTAGTACTTCTCCTGAGAAGTATAGTCCTGCACATATTTTGGATGCCATTGTATTAGGTTCGATTTCTTTAATATTAACACCGCCACCTGTTACGAAAGCTTTATCGAGTGGAAGTGTACCATTTACTGTGAATGTAAATGATTTAAGGTTTTCTACGAATGTTCGAATGGCTTGCTGGGACAGATGATGGTATGTCACATCTAAATCAATACTTGACTGTTGTAAGATAAAATGTAAATATCTTTCTTGGACTAGTCCTTTTAGTGCATTTTTAATTGCTTTATTTGGTTCGTCTTTTAATTTTTTTACAATTTGTTGTTCTAAGTCATGTGCTTTAATTTCTGGAAAGGCATCTATAGACATTTGTATGTCGGTTTTCTTTTGAGATTTTTGTTCTTTGTAAACAAATTGACTACATCTTAATGCTGCTGGTCCTGAAACGCCAAAATGTGTAAACAACATATCCATTTGATGTGTGATTCTAGGTTTACCATTTTTCTTGAGGACGGATAGTCCGACATTTTGTAAACTTAATCCTTGAAGTGTTTTGTTTTTAATGAATGGTTCACTAGATTTAATTGGTACTTCTGTTGGGAATAGTTCTGTTATGGAATGACCTAAACACTCAGCGAATTTATACCCGTCTCCTGTCGATCCAGTATGTGGTACACTGCAACCGCCTGATGCGATGATGACAGTCTTTGCAGGGATAAATGTACCATCTTGTAGTGTGACGCCTGTTATTTGTTGATTTTCACTTTCAACAGATGATACTGTAGTTTCTTGGCGTATTTCTACACCATTTTGTTTAATGGAATCAACTAGTGCATCAACAACATCTTGAGCGCGATTTGAAACAGGGAACATTCGTCCGTGATCTTCTTCTTTTAATTGTACAGATCTAGATTCAAAAAATTGTATAATAGATTCATTATCGAATGTTGAAAATGGACTATATAAGAATTTTCCATTACCAGGAATGTTTTTTATAATTTCTTCATAAGGTAAGCGGTTGGTAACGTTACATCTACCGCCACCAGATATGCGGAGCTTTCGTCCTAAGCCTTTTTTCTTTTCGAGTAGCAAGACGTTTTTACCATTTGAACTTGCACTATATGCGGCCATTAAACCACTAGGTCCAGCGCCGATAATTATTGTGTGATACATAAGTTACCTCCATAAGTCGATGTAATAATATTTTAACGAATAATGTGTCTTTAAAAAAGTAGTAGAATAGAAATAAACCTGTTATTATTAAATTTAAAAGTAAATTAGATAGGGATGAAATTATGTCAGAAAGTAAAGCGCTAGTAAGGGGAACCTTCCTACTTACTGCAAGTATTTTAATAACAAAAGTAATTGGTATTCTTTATTTAATACCTTTTTACGCTATTATAGGCGATGAAAAAAATCTTGCTCCATTTACATATGCTTATCAACCATACACAATCATGATAACAATAGCAACTGCGGGCGTTCCTTTAGCAGCTGCGAAATATGTATCTAAATATAACGCATTAGGTGCTTATAAAGTAAGTAGAAAATTGTACCGGTCAAGCTTTTTAGTTATGA
The DNA here is from genome assembly GCF_022386995.1 of Mammaliicoccus sp. N-M50. Lineage (NCBI taxonomy): Bacteria > Bacillati > Bacillota > Bacilli > Caryophanales > Staphylococcaceae > Mammaliicoccus > Mammaliicoccus sp. N-M50. The sequence continues at coordinate 120,777 of NZ_JAJNJA010000002.1, forward strand.
CGGTATCAGGATTTATCGGATTTTTATTACTTTATTTCTTATCACCAACTATTGCTCAATTAACTTTAGCAAATAAAGGTGGTATAGAAGGTGGATGGGGTATAGAAGATATTACAACTGTTATTAGAACAATAAGTTTTGTAGTATTATTTATTCCATTACTCGCAACATGGAGAGGGATCTTCCAAGGATTTAATTCAATGGGTCCTACAGCTGTATCTGAAGTAACTGAACAAGTAGCACGTATCGCATTTATACTTGGCGGAAGTTATATCGTATTAAATGTCATGGATGGTTCTGTGTTAATGGCCAACCAAGTTGCAACTTTTGCAGCTGGTATCGGTGCAATTATCGCATTACTGACTTTACTTTATTTTTGGATGAAGAGAAGACATTTAATAAAAGCAGAAGTTGAACAAGATACAAGTGATATTGATGTATCGTATATCAAAATATATAAAGAAATCATTAAATACAGTATTCCATTTGTAATCGTAAGTTTATGTTTCCCAATTATAAACTTAATCGACCAGTTTACACATAATACTGGGTTAGCGATGGCGGGTGTAGGCAGTGAATTACAAGATATTTATTTCACAATGCTAAGTATGACAACTAATAAAATTGTTATGATTCCGACATCTCTTGCAGCAGGATTTGCAGTGAGTTTAGTACCATTTATTACGAATACTTACAATTCAGGTAGAATTGATGCAATGCATCATCAAATCAGAAAATCATTAGGCGTATTATTATATTTAACAGTTCCAGCATCACTTGGCATTATGGTATTAGCACAGCCTTTATATAACGTGTTCTATAGTTACAATCCAATGGGTACAGAAATATTATTCTGGTATGCGCCAGTTAGTATTTTAATCGCATTATTATCTGTAACAGCTTCAATGTTGCAAGGTATTGATAAACAAGCCTTAACAGTATGGATCGTTATCGCGTCATTAGTCATTAAAGCAGTTATTAACTTACCACTTATTATGGTATTCCATACGTTAGGTGCTGTTATTGGTACGGCAATCGCATTATTAGTAGCTGTTATCTTAAATTGTGTAGTTCTATATAAATATGCAGACTTTAAATTTAATATCACAATTTACCATACATTAAGAATTACTTTCTATACTATAATCATGGTATTATTCGTTGAGTTAAGTTACTTTATTGTGTCATTAATCATTGATCCAACATCAAAATTAGGTGCGCTTATCACACTTATTGTAGGTGGATGTGTAGGTGTAATCGTATATGGATATTTAACAATGCGTTCACGTTTAGCGGATGAATTTTTAGGTGATTTAACTGCAAAAATTAGACGCAAAATTAAGTGGGTGTAAATGATGAGATTAGATAAATTTTTAGCAAATTCAGGTATCGGAACAAGAAAAGAAGTTAAAAAGTTTCTAAAGAAAAATCTCGTTACCGTTAATGATGAAATCGTTAAGAAACCTGAAATGCATATTAATCCAGAAGAAGATGTCATAACATTTGATGATATTCCGATAGAATATGAACCAGTTGTTTATTTAATGATGAATAAGCCATCAGGATTCGTTTCAGCAACAGAAGATGATGAACATGAAACTGTCATTGATATTGTCCCAGAATATATGCATTTAGATTTATTCCCGGTAGGGCGTTTAGACAAAGATACAGAAGGTTTATTACTTTTAACAAACGATGGTAAATTCTCGCATCAACTTATGAGTCCGAAACAAAAAGTCGCTAAAAAGTATTATGTTGAAGTATCTGGACACATTTCAGAAGATGCAATAGATATTTTTAAAGCAGGCATTGATTTAGGAGACTTTACATCTTCTCCAAGTGAATTAGAAATTGTAGAAAATGGGGAAGACTCTATTGCTTACGTTACGATTTATGAAGGTAAATTCCACCAAGTTAAGCGAATGTTTCATGCGATAGGTTGTGAAGTGACTTATTTAAAACGTGTTCAAATTGCTGATTTAGAACTTGATGAACGTTTAGAACTTGGTGAGTATAGACATTTGTTAGAAGAAGATTTTAAACTTTTAAATTTATCTGTTTAAAATGTTTAGAAAGATTTCCTCGGGGTAATATAATAAATATTAACTAAATAGAGGTGGATACAAATGGCTAAAAAAGCAGGATTATTTAGAACGTTAGTAGTATTAGGGGGAACTGCAGCAGCAGTTGTCTTATCTAAAAAAGAAAATAGAGATAAATTAAAAAATGAATACGGGAAATATAAAGAAGATCCAGAGAATTACAAAGAAAATGCTAAACAAAAAGCAAATGAACTAAAAGGTAAAGCACAAGACGAGTACTCAAAATATAAAGAAGATCCAACTTCTTATAAAGAGTCAGCTAAAGAAAAGGCAAAAAATGAATTCCAAAAAGCAAAAGAAGATCCAAAAGGTTATGCATCAAATGCTAAATCTCGTCTAAAAAAAGAGGATCAAGATCCAACTGAACAAAGAGAAGCTAAATTTGATGATGAAGGCGGAACTGCAAACAACAATTTAAGAGTTGTTACAGAAGAAGACTTGAAGAAATAATTTTCTTCTTATGTTCAATATTGGCTAAAACTAGGGCAACTTATTTGTCCTAGTTTTTTTTGTTAACAACTTTTGTCGTGTCGGGAAATAATAAGATTCAAAAAAATAATTTTATATAAGACTTTAGTCGTACGTAAAAGGAAATAACTTTTCGCATAAAAAATTAAAAATTTATCGGTAATTCTATTTCATATTTACAAAAATATCATGTATTATATAGATAACTATTCAAGTTAAGAAAGAGATGATTTTCGATGTGGAGAAATAAAGTTAAAGAATATGAAGAAGATATTATAAATGATTTAAAGGGGCTATTAAGCATCGAAAGTGTAAGAGATGATGCAGCAAGTACATACGATGCGCCAGTTGGACCAGGTCCAAAAGAAGCGTTAAATTATATGTATAAGTTAGGGGAAAGAGATGGATTTTCTCACGTTGATATAGACAATATCGCAGGTAGAATTGAAGCGGGTAAAGGTGACGATTTATTAGGTATACTTTGCCATGTCGACGTTGTGCCAGCAGGTGCTGGATGGGATTCTAATCCGTTTGAACCTGTAGAAACAGAAGATGCAATTATTGCAAGAGGTACACTTGATGACAAAGGACCAACAATTGCAGCATACTATGCCGTTAAGATACTTGAAGATATGAAAGTCGAATGGAAAAAAAGAATACATATTATTGTAGGTACTGACGAAGAATCTGATTGGAAATGTACAGATCGTTATTTTGAAACTGAAGAAATGCCTTCAGTAGGTTTTGCACCAGATGCAGAATTCCCTCTAATCCATGGAGAAAAAGGGATTGTAACATTCAACATCGTTCAATCTGGTTATGTGGAAGATAATGATGAGCCTGAAGTAGAATTAAAAGCATTCTTCTCAGGTGAAAGATTCAATATGGTACCAGATACTGCTCAAGCTAAATTACTTATCAAAGAACAAATGACGAATGTTGTTCAGAAATTTGAATCATTTTTAAATGAACATGAGATTGAAGGCGAAACAACAATTGATGAAGGATTCTTAAACATCGTTGTTCATGGTAAATCAGCTCATGGTATGGATCCTACATTAGGTGTGAATGCTGGGTTATACCTTATTCAATTCTTAAATGAATTAAATTTAGATAAATACGCGAGCTCATACGTGAAATTTGCAAATGAATATTTAGTTGATTCTCCAAAAGGTGAAAAAATGGGTATGAAATTTGCTACTGAAGAAATGGGTGAAGTGACGACTAATACAGGTATTATGAGTTATACAGATGTAGATGGTGGTCAATTTGGTATTAATTTAAGATATCCAGAAGGCTTTAATTTCGATCAGTCAATGTCTCGTTTTTCTGAAGAAGTGAAAGAAAAAGGCTTCGACATTGAAATGGACAAACACCAAGTTCCACATTATGTAGATAAAAATGATCCATTCATTGAAAAATTATTATCAGCATATCGCAATCAAACAGGTGATCAGTCCGAGCCGTATACAATCGGTGGCGGTACATATGCTAGAAACTTAGATAAAGGTGTGGCATTCGGTGCGATGTTTAAAGATTCTGAAGATTTAATGCACCAAAAAAATGAATATATCACGAAAAAACAATTATTTAATGCAACTGCAATTTATTTAGAAGCTATATACAATGTCTGTGTAAAGGGTGATGATGAATGAGTTATATTTATATAAATGATGAGTTTGTTGATGAATCTGAAGGTAAGGTTAGCTATTCTGATAGAGGTTATAATTTTGGTGATGGCATATACGAATACATACGTATATATGATGGTAAAGTATTTACATCTAAAGAACACTATGAAAGATTATTTAGAAGTGCGAAAGAAATCGGACTTAATTTAGACGCGTATTCTGTTGAAGGTTTAACAGAAGTAACAAAAGAATTAGCAGCAAAGAATAATGTTGTAAATGGTGGCGTGTATATTCAAGTGACACGTGGTGTTGCACCTCGAAACCATCCGTTTCCTGATGCAAGTACAAAGCCTGTATTTTCAGCATTCTCTAAAAGCTATGACAGACCATATGACGAATTAGAAAATGGTGTTAAAGCTATTACAGTTGAAGATATCAGATGGTTAAGATGTGATATTAAGAGCTTGAACTTATTAGGTAACGTGCTAGCAAAAGAGAAAGCTACACAAAATGATGCTGCTGAAGCAATCATGCATAGAGGCGAAACAGTTACAGAAGGTAGTTCAAGTAACGTTTATGCGATTAAAGATGGCAAGATTTATACACATCCTGCAAATAATTTAATTCTTAATGGGATTACGAGACGTGTTATAAAAGAATTAGCCGAGGATTTAAATATTCCATTTATTGAAGAATCATTTACATTAGATTTCTTAAATAATGCAGATGAAGTGATTATTTCAAGTACATCTATTGAAGTCATGCCAGTTGTGCAAGTAAATGATCAAAAAATAGGTGTCGGAAAAGTCGGACAAATTACGAAGCAATTACAAAATGCATTTAATAATTATATAGAGTCAAAATCATAAAAATTTTTTAGTGTAATTTTAATATCTTAAGTAATTCAAGTGGATACTGAATTTATAAGACTTATTGTATATGAATAGGTTCAAAATACTCGAAAGTTTTCATTTATGAGGTTGAAATCTTAACCGAAAGATAATAAAATTTAAATCAAGCGCACTAAAATTACAAAAATTAAACAAAAATTTTTAAGATTAAAATATGACTCTTGAAAAAGAATATTCTTGAGTCTTTTTCTTTTTCTTTTATTGAAAGTGAGGTGGATAGGTTGGAACATTTTTATCAATTAGGATGGACATTAGACTCAGCAGGTGGTGCATCTGGTGAAGCATATATGGCAGAACAAGATGGCCGCAAGCTCTTCCTAAAACGTAATTCAAGTCCTTTCTTAACAGCATTATCTGCTGAAGGTATCGTGCCAAAATTAGTTTGGACAAAAAGAATCGAAACAGGAGAAGTTGTAACTGCACAACATTGGAAAAATGGTAGAGAGTTAGTCCAAGATGAAATGAATTCTAACCGTGTTGCCAAACTTCTTAAAAAAATACATTCTTCTAAACAATTATTAAATATGCTTAAACGTATGGAAATGAAACCTATGCATCCAGAGATTTTATTTAATAAAATTAACAGCTCATTGTCACGACATGTATTGTCTAATCGCACTGTGAGAAAAGCATTGTTATATTTAGAAGATAACATGCCAACATTAGACAGTAGATTCTATACAGTCATACACGGAGATGTGAATCACAATAATTGGCTTTTATCTGATCAAGATGAACTTTTCTTAGTAGATTGGGAAGGTGCAATGATTGCAGATCCAGCTATTGATATCGGAATGATTTTATATACTTATGTTGATGAGAAAGATTGGTCAGATTGGCTAAGTATGTATGGCATTAACGATACGCATGATTTAAAGAAACGTATGAAGTGGTATACATTGATTCAAGCTATCGCAATGGTAGAGTGGTATGAAGAGAAAAAACGTTATAAAGATATGAATGATTGGTTACACTTCTTAAATGAAGTGATGACAAGAAATGTATTTATATAAGGAGTAACTTTGAATGAGAATGAGAAATAAACCTTGGGCTGACGATTTCTTAAAAGATCATCCCAATATAGTAGATGTAGATCTTAATCATCAATATAAGATGGCAGAATGGTTTGATAAAGATCAACCCATTCATATTGAAGTCGGAACTGGTATGGGTAGATTTATTACTGAGACGGCTAAACAAAATCCTAATATCAATTACGTAGCAATTGAAAAAGATAAAAATGTTATGGTCCGTGTTCTTGAAAAAGTTAAAGAAATGGAATTAAACAATATTAAATTGATTAATCAAGATGCTAAATTATTAACAGAGTATTTTGTTGAAAATGAAGTTTCTAGAATTTATTTGAATTTTTCAGATCCATGGCCAAAGACAAGACATGCTAAAAGAAGATTAACTTTTTCTAGCTTTTTAGAAATTTATCAGCATATTTTGAAAAAAGATGGGCAAATACATTTCAAAACAGATAATCAAGGATTATTTGAGTATAGTTTAGAAAGTATGTCTCAATATGGTATGTCATTTGATTATATTAATTTGAATTTACATGAAGATGAGCCTGAAGATAATATCCGTACTGAATACGAAGATAAATTCTCTAGTAGAGGTTTTAGAATCTATCGTATGGAAGCAAGCTTTAAATAAGGAAGTTGGAATCGTTATGATTCTAACTTCTTTTTTTATGCCATTTTTAACTAATGTGTTGTAGCAATCATGAAAGATGTTCATTACTCTAATTAGTGATAAAATAATAATAAATGATTGGAGGGGAATTTCTTGTTAAATATAGGTGATTTTAAATTATATCCATTACAAGGTGGTATTACTCAAATGGATGGTGGTGCAATGTTTGGTGTCGTTCCAAAAGCATTGTGGACTAAAAAATATCCGCCTAATGAACTTAATCAAATACCTCTCGTAACACATCCTATATTCGTTCAAACAGATGAACACAATATTATAATTGATGCTGGGATAGGTAATGGTAAATTAACAGATAAACAAAAAAGAAACTATGGTACAACTTATGAAAGTGATATTAGTAACTCATTAAAGCAATTTAATTTGACCATAGATGATATTGATATTGTATTGATGTCTCATATGCATTTTGATCATGCTTGTGGACTTACAACTGCAGATGGTCAATCAGTATTTAAAAATGCAACAATTTATACATCACAAATTGAATGGAATGAATTGAGAGCCCCAAATATACGAAGTAGTGCTACATATTGGGAACAAAATTATAAAGGTATTGAACATCAAGTTGTAACATTTGTGGATTCGATGGAAATCGTTCCAGGCATTAAAATGATACATACTGGTGGTCATAGCGCTGGGCATAGTGTCATTGAAATTGAAAGTAATGGTGTGAAAGCTGTGCATATGGCTGATATCTTGCCTACATTAGCCCATCTGAATCCTTTATGGGTTACAGCTTATGATGACTATCCAATGGATTCTATTAATGCTAAGGAAAGGCTTTTACAGAGATATATTAAAGAAGATTATTGGTTCGTGTTCTATCATGATGCCAATTATTTTGCGCTTAAGCTTGATGAACAAACGAAGGGAATTAAAGAAGAAATAAGAAGGGATGATTTAATTGAAATATAATTTTGATGAAGTGATTGATAGAAGGGGAACAGCAACAGTAGCATATGATGGACAACGTAAAGTTTATGATTATGAGAACTTAGAACCATTTTGGATCGCTGATATGGATATTAAGACACCTGATTTTATTATTAACCATTTGAAAAATAAATTAGATCAAGCACATTTCGGTTATTTAGTATGGAAGCAAGAAGCATATTTAAATGCGATTAAAAATTGGTACAAAACAAGATTTTCTGTGAACATCCAAAAGAATGATATATATTATGTGCCAAGTATTTTGTTTACGGTAACTGAAGTTATACGTGAATTTACGAAAGAAGGCGAAGGTGTCTTAATACATACACCTTCATATAATGCTTTTTTAAATTTAATTGAAGGTAATAAAAGAGTTGCTGTCGAATCTCCATTAGTAGCGACAGATAACGGTTATGAGTTGGATAAAGAACAATTTGAAGAAATGGCAGCGCGTGATGATGTTAAAGTGTTAGTACTGTGTAGTCCTCATAATCCAACAGGTAAAGTTTGGACGAAAGAAGAATGTGCATTTATGAAAGATGTTTGTGAAAGACACGATGTCTTTATTGTTTCTGATGAAATTCATATGGATTTTGTGAGAAGTGAAAATGGATTCTATTCTATGACAAATGAAATGACATTAGATTCTCCAATTCTTGTTGTTACTGGATTAGGTAAAACATTTAACTTAGCGAGTTTAGCAAGTAGTTATATGATTACAAAACATCGCTATTTCACATTACAATTCAATCGTAAATTGGCAACATATTATGGATTGTCTGCTGCAAATACATTGGCTGTTGAAGCAGTTAAAGTAGCCTATAATGAAGCAGGTGAATGGGTAGATCAATTAAATGAGCATATCGAGAAGAATATGACCATCTTAGATGAATTTATTAAAAATGAAATGTCTGATCAGTTATCGTTCATTAAACCTGAATCGACATATTTAGCTTGGATAGACTTTTCTAAAAGTGGTTACGTAGAAAGTGATGTTCAAAAAGCATTGCAATCTGTAGGTAAACTTGCAACAGGCATCGGACATTCATATGAGCTTGGAGAAAGTCATCATTTCAGAATGAATTTAGCTTGTAGTGAAGAAAAATTAAGAAGCGGTTTAGAATCTATTAAAAAGTCATTCGACGCACTAGATCACGGTGAAGTTGAATAATGTTTCAGTCATAAAAAATAGAGTCTGAGGTTTAAATTAATCACTCAGACTCATCTTTTTAAACTTATTAAATTTCAAATATATCAATGACTTGGCCATTAAAGGCATCGGCTATAAATTCATAGTGTACTTGTTTATCATCATTGTTAACGGTAATACCACCATGCACAACTTTAGTTTCAATGCCGAATTTTTGGTAGGTCTTTGGGATATGTAATATATAAGAGGCTTCAACATTATTAAATTGTGCTTTGACTTGTTTAAGTATTTCTTCACAACTATATGGTTTATATTGCTTAGCATATACGATAGAAGCAATAATTCCTAAACCAGTAAAAATGGACAATAATATAATGAAAAAGCGGAACTTATTATTCTGCATGACCATGCCTCCTTCTATTTAATTTAAGTTTAACACAAAGACTGAATGATAGATAAATATTTCAATAAGGAGATTTACAATGACACAAATTAGACAAGAAACACTTAATAGAATGAAAGAATTAACAGAATTACACGCTGTACCTGGATTTGAAAATGAAGTACGTGAATATTTAAAAGAAAAAATGGCACCATTTGTTGATGAAATTATTGGTGATAATATGGGCAGTATTTATGGTGTGAAAAAATCCAAAAAAGAAAATGCTCCTAAAGTATTAGTAGCAGCTCATATGGATGAAATTGGCTTTATGGTTACTGAAATGACAAAAGAGGGTATGTTAAAGTTCACACCACTTGGCGGTGTGTCATCAGACGTATGGCTATCACAAACACTACAGTTAAAAACGCGTGACGGTAAATACTATAACGGCGTAGTTGGCAGTATCCCTAAACATTTTAGAACTGGTAAAGAGTCAGGTGTTGCTATTGAAGATATGCTTTTAGATGTTGGTGCAGAAAGCATTGATCAATTAAAAGAAATGGGCATTAAAATTGGTGATACAATTGTTCCAAGTACGAATTTTGAACAACTAACAGAGAATAGAATACTCGCTAAAGCATGGGACAATAGATATGGTTGTTTAGTCGGATTAGAATTACTCGAAGCAGTTAAAGATGAAGAGCTTGATGTTGATTTATATGTAGGCGCAAATGTTCAAGAAGAAGTTGGTTTAAGAGGTGCTTCAGCAAGTGTGAATTTAATCAAACCAGATTTAGCATTAGTTGTGGATTGTTCACCTGCAAATGATATGAAAGGACACATTGGCTTATCAGGTGCTTTAGGAAAAGGTGTATTAATTAGAATTTTAGATCGTACGATGATTTTATCTGAAAGAATGAGAGATTATTTAATTGAAATGGTTGAAGAAAAAGAAATTAATCATCAATACTTCCAATCACCAGGTGGTACAGATGGTGGAGAAATTCATAAAGCTCTAACAGGTATCCCAACTGCGGTAATCGGTGTTTGTGCTAGATATATCCATACAAGTAAAGCTATTTATGACGCAAGAGATTACGAAAGTGCAAAATTATTACTCAATGAAATCGTGTTAAATTTAAGTTCAGAAAAGATTGAATATTTGAAATTTAAATAGTCCAGATTTTAGTAATTGACAGTAGTTGTAATTCGGTCTAAAATATGTTTATTCCGATTTGGATACTAAGAATAGAGGGATGTATAAATGAAAAAGGGTATATTTTTAATTATTGCATTAATTGTTGTGTTAGCTGCATGTGGAAACAGCAACGACAAGAAAGAAAGTAGCAAGAAAGATGATAAAACAATTGTAGTAGGTACAGAAGGTACGTATTCACCATTTAGCTTCCATGATAAAAATGATAAGTTAACTGGATATGATGTAGAAGTAACAAAAGCAGTTGCTAAAGAAATGGGATACAAAGTTGAATTTAAAGAAACACAATGGGATTCAATGTTTGCTGGGTTAGATTCAGGACGTTTTGACATGATTGCTAACCAAGTTGGTATCAACGATGAAAGAAAAGCAAAATATAAATTCTCAGATCCATACACTTATTCAAATGGTGTATTAGTAGTAAATGAGAATAATAAAGACATTAAATCATTCGACGACGTTAAAGGTAAAAAGTTAGCACAAACTTTAACATCTAACTATGGTAAACTTGCAAAATCTAAAGGTGCAGATATTACTAAAGTAGATGGCTTCAACCAAGCGATGGATTTATTACAATCAAATCGTGTTGAAGGTACTTTCAATGATAATGTTTCATATTTAGATTATAAAAAGCAAAAACCTAACGCTAAAATAAAAGCAATTCAAGGTGATGCTGAACAAAGTCAATCTGCATTTACATTTAGTAAAAAAGAAGATGACAAAGTGATTAAAGATTTTAATAAAGGTCTAAAAACTTTAAAAGATAATGGCGAATTAGAAAAAATAAGTAAGAAATGGTTTGGCGCTAATGTTTCAGAGCCTAAATGATGAGCAACTTCATGCATTAAATGCTGCCAAACAAGCATTTCTACCGATGTTAGAGGGTCTAGTTAAATATTCTATTCCTATTACTTTAGTTACTTTTGTACTTGGTTTAATCTTGGCATTAGTTACAGCATTAATGCGTATATCAAGTAGTAAAGTTCTAAAAGGGATTGCACGTTTTTATGTTTCAATCATTCGTGGTACACCTATGATTGTTCAATTATTCATTATCTTTTACGGAATCCCTGAGATTGGTAGATTGGCAACAGGAAATGCAGACAATCAATTAACTTTGTCACCTGTCATAGCTGCGATAATTGGTCTTTCTTTTAATGTAGGTGCATACGCATCTGAAATTTTAAGAGGTGGAATTATGTCTATTCCGAAAGGTCAAACTGAAGCGGCATACTCGATTGGTATGAATTATAAACAAACTGTACAAAGAATTATATTACCTCAAGCAATTAGAGTTTCAGTACCTGCATTAGGTAATACATTCTTAAGCTTGATTAAAGATACGTCTTTACTTGGCTTTATTTTAGTAGCAGAAATGTTTAGAAAAGCACAAGAAGTCGCTTCTACAACATATGAATTCTTAACGATTTATTTACTAGTAGCGATATTGTATTGGATTGTATGTTTTATCATATCAATCGTTCAATCTTACTATGAATCTTATATTGAAAGAGGGTATCGTTCATGATTGAACTTCAAAATATTAAAAAGTCATTTAATGATAAAGAAGTCATCAAAGGGATTAATCTTTCAGTAGATAAAGGTGAAGTAATTACTTTAATTGGGAGATCAGGTTCTGGTAAGACAACTTTATTGAGAATGATGAATGCATTAGAAATTCCGACTGAAGGTACTGTAGTTGTTAATGGCGAAACGTACACGGCAGATAATAAGAAGTCCCAAATTAAAGTACGTAAACAATCTGGTATGGTGTTTCAAAATTACAACTTGTTTCCACATAAAACAGCAATTGAAAATGTTATGGAAGGTTTAGTTACTGTTAAAAAAGTAAATAAACAAAAAGCATATGACGAAGCACTTCAACTTTTAGAAAAAGTAGGATTAGAAAGTGTTAAAGATCAAAGACCTCATGCTTTATCTGGTGGTCAACAACAACGTGTGGCGATTGCGAGAGCATTGGCAATGAACCCTAAAGTGATGTTATTTGACGAACCGACATCAGCATTAGACCCAGAGTTAGTGAATGATGTATTAAAAGTTATTAAAGATTTAGCCAATGAAGGTATGACGATGGTTATTGTTACACATGAAATGAGATTTGCTAGAGAAGTTTCTGATAGAATGATATTCATTCATGATGGTTTAATCGGTGAAGAAGGTAAACCGGAAGAAATGTTTACTCAACCGAAAACAGACGCATTGAAGAAATTTCTAAATGTTATAGAAGTATAAAGTTTCAATATACACATGTTATTATTTTAATTTAAATAATGACATGTGTATTTTTTATTGTATAATCCTTTTAAGGAGTGTGAATAAATGGAACGCGTAAAATCTTTTTTTAATCGAACAATTATAGATGGATTAAGTTATATGGCTTTAGGTTTGTTTAGCACATTAATTGTTGGACTGATTATTGAAACTTTAGGCCAATCATTAAATACATATTTTGATACTTCAATGATGATAGAAATAGGTAAGTTAGCTCAAACTTTAACTGGAGCTGGGGTAGGGGTAGCAGTGAGTTACGGTTTAGGCGCATCACCACTCATTATATTTACAACTGCTGTAACAGGAATGTATGGATATGAACAAGGGGGCGCTGTAGGTAGTTATTTATCTTCAGTATTTGCAAGTGAACTTGGAAGATTATATTCAGGCAAAACTAAAATAGATATTATTTTATCACCGATTTTAACGTTATTTATAGGTGCAGCAATTGCAAAGTTTATAGCACCATTTATCGATGCATTTATGAAAGCATTAGGAAACTGGATACAATTAAGTACGGATCAACAACCTTTATTAATGGGGATATTCGTCAGCCTTATAGTTGGACTTACACTAAGTAGTCCAATTTCAAGTGCAGCTTTAGCGTTAATGCTTGGCTTAAGTGGAACAGCGGCAGCAGCAGCTACGATAGGTGGTTGTTGTCATATGGTCGGATTTGCAGTAACAAGCTATAAAGATAATGGTATTTCAGGTGTTATTGCTCATGGTATTGGTACAAGTAAACTTCAAATTCCAAATTATTTAAAGCAGCCTTTTATATTAATACCACCAGTCGTAGCAAGTATTGTCGTAGCGCCAATTATGACAGTCTTTTGGCCAATGGAAAATAATGCTGCTGGTGCTGGAATGGGTTCAAGTGGACTTGTAGGGCAAATTATGACGATTAAAACAATGGGTAGTACGACTGAAGTATACTTACAAATTGCATTCTTCCATTTCTTATTACCAGCTGTAATCAGTTTATTTGTTTATCAATTGTTGAAGAAGTATCATATAATTAAAGATGGTCAACAAACATTAATGATAGGAAGTGCAAAGAAATGAAACAATTAACGTCAATCGAAGAATACAAATCATTGATTAACGAACCAACAATATTTATGTTCACAGCATCTTGGTGTCCGGATTGTCATTTTATAGATCCTGATTTACCTGGACTTGAAGAGAAATATCATCAATATCAATTCGTATCAGTTGATCGTGATGAATTTATTGATTTATGCCAAGAAGTTGATGTTATGGGCATTCCAAGTTTTATCGCTTATAACAACGGTCAAGAACTTGATAGATACGTTGGTAAAGAAAGAAAAACAATTCCACAAATTAGTGAATTTATTGATGGATTAAATAATTAAATTTATATAAAAAAAGCAGGTCGAAAAAAGTTTCTTTTATTTTCGAATTACCTGCTTTTTTATTTTATTTAACTTCATTTAAATATGTTTATCACTGTTACATAACTGCGATTTGTTGTAAACTATATAGAGGTATAAAAATAGGAGTGTTAAGTATGAATGTCTTTCAAATGAGAGATTTATTAAAAGACCGATTGAAAACTTTAGATGCAAATTTTAAGTTTGATAGGGAAAATGAAAGTTTAAGAATTGAACGAACGGATAATCAAAAAGGGCTTTCAGTTAAATTAGCTCCGATTATTGCTAAATATAAAAATAACGGTAATAAAACAATAGACGAAATTGTTTATTACGTCACTGAAACTATAAATGCAATGCAAGATGAATCTAATAAAGAAATTAATAAGATTGAGATCTTGCCTGTCATAAGGTCTACTAGTTTTCATAAAGAAACGAAAGAAGGTACACCTTTTGTCATTGATGAACATACAGCTGAAACAAATATATATTATGCGCTTGATTTAGGAAATACTTATAGACTAATAGATGAGTCTATGCTCAGTGAACTTAATTTAACGAAAGAACAAATTAAAGAGCAAGCGTTATTCAATATTAAAAAGAGAAAAACAACTTACAAGTCTGATGAAGTTCAAGGCAATACATTCTACTTCATTAACACGAATGATGGATATGATGCTTCACGAATTCTCAATCAAACATTCTTAAAAGATGTTTATCAAAATATTGAAGGGGAAATGTTATTAGCTACACCTCATCAAGATGTATTGGTGATTTGTGATATTAAAAATGAAATTGGATATGATATTGTAGCGCAAATGACGATGCAATTCTTCCAAAATGGCTTAGTGCCAATAACATCATTATCATTCTCTTATACACCTGATAAACCTTTAGAACCAATATTTATTTTAGGTAAAAATCACTCTCGTAAGAGAAACCAAGAAGTTATTGAGCGTTTAGAAAAAAATAGAGAAATATTTAAAAAAATGAAAAATAATCAAAAAAGATTGTAAGGAGTAGGAGAAATGAATTTATTTTATAATAAAAATGGTGTTGGCGACGTATTAATGGTTACTTTAGAACCTTTAACTGAAGGATTAGAATATGATTTTCAAAATGATTTAACAATTATCAAAAGCGAAGATAAAATTGTTGGATTGAATATATTCAATGCTTCTAAATATGTTCAAATAGAAGGCAATGGCAATATTAAAGTTGAAGAGAAACACATTAATAGTATTCAAGACTTACTAGAGAAAAATAATATTAATTATAAATTAGACGTTGATTTATCTCCTAAGTTTGTAGTAGGATACGTATCTGAAAAATCAAAACATCCTGATGCAGATAAACTATCAGTATGTAAAGTTGATGTTGGAAATGAGACATTACAAATTGTATGTGGCGCTCCAAATATTGATCAAGGACAAAAAGTTGTTGTTGCTAAAGTAGGAGCGGTAATGCCTAGTGGAATGATTATTAAAGATGCAGAATTACGTGGTGTTCCTTCTAGCGGTATGATTTGTTCAATGAAAGAACTTGATTTAGAAGGTGCTCCAAAAGAAAAAGGTATAATGGTACTAGATGATAGTTATACTGTAGGAACACCATTCTTTGAAGACGAAAGGTAGTGAACCTATGAGTTGGTTTGATGATATATTCGGGCAATCGAAAAATGAACAAAAAAATGAAAAGCAAAAAAGCGATCAAGTGTCTTTTGATCATCATCCAGATGACGATTCAACTAATGAAGAAATTTATAGAAGACCTAAAGGCAAATTTAGATTTCCGATACAAATGGAATATGAAGAGCAATCCAATCAAGAGCATCATCAACGTGATAATGAAACAAGTCAACGAGAAGAGAAATATCATGATAGTAGATTTTATGATGAAAGCTCAGCTTCTTTTCCAACGAATAGAAGAAGACGTAGAAGAAATCGTAATGTAGATTCATATGAACCTGCTAAGAAGTCAAGAAGTTATGACCAGGATGTAACACATCATTACGGTACGAAAAGTAAACAATCTTCTCAACGATACGACAACAGTAAACGTCATCATGATGACTATCAATTTCAAGAGAGATTAAATGCTTTACATCAGCCAAAATTTAAAGCTTCTGAAGTGCCTTCAGCAATATTCGGTATGAGAAAACAAAAAGAAGTTCCTAATAGTGGTTTGAAAGATCATTCAGCTCAATCTTCACAAAATGATGCTGTAAAAGAAAATAAACGTAAACAAAGTAGTGAAATCGTACGAGATGTCCCTACTTATTCAAAGACGGACAATACGATTAACATTGAAAATATTTATGCTTCACAAATTGTTTCTGAAATTAGAAAAGAACGTGAGAAGAAACTTCAAAAGAAAAAACAATTTGAAAAAGCTTTAAGAGAAAAAAGAGAACAAGAGCTTAACAGTCTTGATTCAGAAGAGAAAAAGTCACAAATTAAAAATCAAGACTATTACTTAAAACAACAAGCTTCATATATTAAAAATGATCCAAAAGATTATCAAGACGTGGAAGATGAACAAGAAGACTTACACGATGAATTACAAAATGACATACATCAAGATGAAACAAGCGACTTACATGATGAGACGGCTAATTCTAATGCGTTACAACCAGATGTCAATGATTTAACTACATATGAATTTAAAGAGATAGACTTGGATTTTGATGATACAGAAGACGACATTCAGCAAGACAATGTTGATGAAATCGTTGAAGAAGTTGATGCTGAACAAGAAGAAGTCAACTCAACTCACGATTCAAATGAAGAGGAAGTTTCAGAATTTGAAGAAGTAGAATCAAACAATGAAGTAGAAGAAATTCATAATGCTGAAGACAGTACGGAAGCTGAAGCAATACAGTATTTTGAAGAAGATAATGATGATTCTAATGAAGCTGTTATCGAACCTTCAGAAATAATCGATACGCATGATTCTCTCGAAGAAGACAATGATGCATCCATTACGCAATCAGAACAATTTGTCGAAGATGATATTTATTTTGAAGAAGTAGAAGATTCTGATTCTGAAGCTGAAGAAATAGATACAATCGAAAATGCTGAAGATTTATTAACATTTGACGAAACTGAAGAAGATAGAGATGAAAGCTTATTCGAGTCTGATCATGTTGATGTGGAAAGTGATACTGAAACAGAAGAAGCGGATAATGTTATTGCAGAAGAATCAAATAACGATCCTATAGAAGTAGAGGACACGGTTCAACAACCTGAAGAACCTAAAGAGACAACTTCTCACGAACCTATCTTGAAGCCTAAACCTGTTAGAAAGTCTTCACCATTTAACGTGATGATGACACCTTCAGATAAGCGTAAACATCAAGCATTTAAGAGTTCATCAAATATCAACAAGACACAAACATCAAACATACAACAAGCAGAAAGTGAAACTCAAAACGAACAACATGGGTCTAACCAAGCTGTTAAACGTAAAGGACCATCTTATGTACTTCCACCAGTATCTATATTAGATGATGTTGTCGAGGAAGAAGATAATAGTGAATGGTTAGAGGAAAAGAAAAAAGAACTAGATGAAGCTTTTTATCATTTTAATGTGCCTGCACATGTAGTAAATATGATACAAGGGCCAACTGTAACGAGATTTGAATTATCTGTTGAAAAAGGTGTTAAAGTATCTAGAATTACTGCTTTACAAGATGACATTAAAATGGCATTAGCTGCTAAAGATATTCGTATTGAAGCACCTATCCCGGGTACAAGTTTAGTAGGTATCGAAGTGCCTAATCAAAGTCCTAAAAAGATTCCGTTAGGCCAAATGATTACGTCTAAACCTTTCCAACAAGCAGAGAGTAAACTAACTGTAGCTATGGGCTTTAAAATAAATAACGAGCCGCTATTAATGGATATTGCAAAGACACCTCATGCGCTCATTGCCGGTGCTACAGGTTCTGGTAAGTCAGTATGTATTAATGCTATTTTAACAAGTTTACTTTATAAAAATCATCCAGATGAGCTGAAACTATTACTGATTGATCCTAAAATGGTAGAGCTTGCACCGTATAATAATTTACCGCATTTAGTTGCGCCAGTTATTACGGATGTTAAAGCCGCAACTGCTAGTTTAAAATGGGCTGTTGAAGAGATGGAACGTAGATATAAACGTTTTGCAGAATTACATGTTAGAAATATTACGGCATTTAATAAGAAAGCAAATTACGAGCAAAGAATGGCAAAAATCATTATAGTTATAGATGAGTTAGCTGATTTAATGATGATGTCACCTCAAGAAGTTGAACAATCTATTGCTAGAATTGCACAAAAAGCTAGAGCATGTGGTATACATATGATTCTTGCGACACAACGACCATCCGTCAATGTGATTACAGGTTTAATTAAAGCAAACGTACCAACAAGAATATCATTCATGGTATCGTCTTCTATTGACTCTAGAACAATTCTTGATGTTGGTGGAGCAGAGAAATTACTTGGTAATGGTGATATGTTATATCTTGGTAACGGTATGAATAAACCGATAAGAGTTCAAGGTGCATTTGTATCAGATGATGAAATTGACGAAACAGTAGAAAATGTAAGTAGTCAAATGAAACCAAATTATCTATTCAAAGAAGAAACATTGTTGAAAAAGGTAAATGAACAACCTGCTGATGCACTGTTTGATGAAGTTTGTGAATTTATGTTAAACGAAGGTCATATTTCAACTTCACTTATACAAAGACATTTCCAAATTGGATATAATAGAGCAGCTAGAATGATTGATAACCTTGAAGAGAGAGGTTATATATCTGGACCTAACGGCTCTAAACCAAGAGATGTACTCATTACTAAAGATATGATAGAAGAAAGAGAAACTAACATTTAAGAAATAGAAGGAGTGACATGAAATGACATTATTTCATTTTGTCGGCATAAAAGGTGCAGGTATGAGTTCACTTGCACAAATCATGCACGACATGGGACATAAAGTACAAGGTTCTGATATAGAGAATACAGTATTTACTGAAATAGCATTAAAAAATAAAGGCATTAAAATATTACCATTTGATGTTGAAAATATTAAAGAAGGTATGACTGTTATAGCAGGTAATGCCTTTCCAGATACACACCCTGAAATAGCTAAAGCATACGAAATGGGACTTGAAGTGAAAAGATATCATATTTTCCTAGGTGAATTTATGTCCCAATATACGTCAGTTGCAGTTACAGGTGCACACGGTAAAACATCGACAACTGGATTATTATCACATGTCATGAATGGTGATCAAAAAACGTCATTCTTAATAGGTGATGGAACAGGTATGGGATTACCTGATAGCTCATACTTTGCTTTTGAAGCTTGTGAATATAGAAGACACTTTTTAAGTTATTATCCAGATTATGCGATTATGACAAATATTGATTTTGATCATCCGGACTATTTTAAAGATTTACAAGACGTAACAAATGCATTCCAAGAGATGGCTAGTAATGTTAAAAAAGCAATCGTTGCTTGGGGACATGATGCTGAGCTTAGAAAAATTAAAGCTGATGTTCCAATTTACTTTTACGGTTTTGAGCATGACAATGATGTCTATGCTGACAATGTTCAAACGTCTTCTAAAGGTACAACATTTGATGTTTACTTTAAATCTAAAAATGAACTTATAGGTACATTTACAACACCTATGTATGGTGATCACCACGTTCTAAATGCATTAGCAGTTATTGCAATTTGTCATTTAGAAAAACTAGATATTGAAAATATTAAAGAAGCATTATTAACATTTGGTGGTGTAAAAAGAAGATTTAGTGAAAGTTTTTACGACAATCAAATCTTAATCGATGACTATGCACACCATCCGAGAGAAATTAATGCTACAATTGAATCAGCTAGAAAAAAATATCCTGAAAACGAAGTGGTTGCAGTATTTCAACCTCATACATTTTCAAGAACAGAAACTTTCTTAAACGAATTTGCTGAAAGTTTAAACCTTGCTGATAA
Source organism: Mammaliicoccus sp. N-M50 (assembly GCF_022386995.1). Taxonomy (NCBI): domain Bacteria; kingdom Bacillati; phylum Bacillota; class Bacilli; order Caryophanales; family Staphylococcaceae; genus Mammaliicoccus; species Mammaliicoccus sp. N-M50. Next base: position 140,972 of record NZ_JAJNJA010000002.1, read on the forward strand.
AGTATACTTATGTGACATCTTTGGTTCTATTCGAGAACAACAAGGTGAGCTGACAATACATGATTTAAAAGCATTAATTCCTAATGCGGATTTAATAAGCGAAGAATCAGTTTCTCAGCTACAAAAGCATGATAATGGTGTTATACTATTTATGGGTGCTGGAGATATTCAAAAAGTTCAAAAAGCCTATGTTTCTTCACTATCACATTAAATATAATATGTTTATACTTTAATAGTGAGGGTATTAAATATTAGTAAATCGAATAAAGATTAGTTTTATAATTATTAGGAGGCGTTCAGTATGGATTGGATTTTACCAATAGCAGGCATAATTGCTGCGGTTGCATTTTTAATTATTTGTGTTGTCTTAGCACTATTTTTAATGCAATTATTAAAAACAGTTAAAGGAATTAATGAAACTTTAGATGGCATTCAAGGCCAAATACAAGGTATCACACGTGAATCTACTGATTTACTTCACAAAGCAAATCGTTTAACTGAAGATATTCAAGATAAATCATTACGCTTAAACTCAGTAGTAGATGCAGTTAAAGGTGTTGGAGATTCTGTACAAACACTTAATAATTCAGTAGATAGAGTTACAAATTCTATTACTCACAATATCTCACAAAATGAAGATAAGATTTCTCAAGTTATTCAATGGTCAAATGTTGCAATGGAAGTTGCAGATAAATGGCAATTAAGAAGAGATCGTAGAAGTAACGTATCATACAAAAATAATGTAAATGCTTCTAAAGATTTTGAAGCGCAAGTGCCGAAAGACTACAATGAAACAACAACATCAGGTGACAACCTAGATGAAGATAAAATTGGTGCAGGCTTGAAAAAATAAAGTGCATGGAAGCAAATAACTATCTTTTCAGGCTGAGGCATTTAAACATGTCACAGCCTGATTTCTTTAATAAAATTAGGGGGAAAATATAATGGAAAACAAATACAATAGAGATTTATATACACATGGTTTAGAAACGTATGAAGCTGAATATGAAAAAAATACAAACGGTAGAGATTTTGTATTTGGTGTAGTATTAGGTACAGTAGTAGGCGGAATTGTTGGTTTATTACTAGCTCCTAAATCAGGGAAAGAATTACAAGATGATTTAAGTGAGAAATCAAACAAAATTATCGATGACGTTAAAACTAAAACTGACGACTTAAAAGTTCAAGCTCAATCTAAAGCTGAAGAAATCAAAACACAAGCTGAAGAAAAGAAAGAAGAAGTTAAAACTAAAGTTGAAGATAAAAAAGCTCAAGCTAGTGAAAAAGCAGAAGAAGTGAAAGCTAAAGCTGCTGATAAGAAAGAAGAAGCTAGTCAAAAAGCGGAAGAAGTAAAAGCTAAAGCTGCTGACAAAAAAGAAGAAGTTAAAACAAAAGCTTCAGAAAAGAAAACAGAAACTAAGAAAAAAGCAGAAGAAGTAAAATCTAAACAAGCTGAAAAGAAAGCTAACAAAGGCGTTGTAACAGCTGACGATGTAGGCGACGAAGAATTAAAAGCACAAAAAAGTGCAATTAAATCTGAAGTAGAAAATGAAGACTTAAAAGGTCCAAAAACAGTTGTAGAGAAAAAAACTTTCGATAAAAAATAATAAATAAGTGATGTTTAACGCATATTATTTGTACTACCGAAAAGTCATAACATAACTTTTCGGTAGTTTTTTATATTGTAATGAACACTATTATAAATTAAAATATACTTTATTAGTCTGATTAGTAATAAATTTTAATATTTTTGAGATGTTGGGGTTGAATCAGAGCATTTTAATTGTTATACTAACATCTAATTACTTATATATTTTATCGCTTTAAAGTATGTGAGTTAAATTGTTTACATGAGGTGAAAAGGATGTCAAATGAATTAGAGAATTTAAGAAAAAGAATTGAAGGTATTAATGATGAAATTTTAGCTTTATTACAAGAGCGTGGTACTTTAGCTAAAAAAATTGGTGAAGAAAAACGTAAACAAGGTACTCAAGTATATGATCCACAACGTGAAAAAGAAATGTTAAATCATTTAATTGATAATAACCAAGGACCATATAACGACAATACTATTAAGCAATTATTTAAAGAGATCTTTAAAGCTTCTACTGACTTACAAAAATCTGAAAATGAAAAACATTTATATGTTTCTCGTAAATTAAAACCAGAAGATACTATTGTACAATTCGACAATGGTGCAATTATTGGTAATAATAAAAAATCATTCGTATTCGGTCCATGTTCTGTAGAATCACAAGAACAAGTTGATGCAGTTGCGAAAGATTTAGCTGATAGAGGCGAAAAATTCATTAGAGGTGGCGCATTTAAACCACGTACTTCTCCTTACGACTTCCAAGGTTTAGGTGAAGAAGGATTAAAAATTCTTAAAAATACTAAAGATAAATACGGTTTAAATATCGTAAGTGAAATTGTAAATCCTGCACACTTTGAAATGGCTGATGAATACTTAGATGTATTCCAAATTGGTGCAAGAAACATGCAAAACTTTGAGTTATTAAAAGAAGCAGGTAGAACAAATAAACCTGTCTTATTAAAACGTGGTCTTTCTGCAACTATCGAAGAATTCATCTACGCTGCAGAATACATTCACTCACAAGGTAACAATAACATTATCTTATGTGAACGTGGTATTAGAACATATGAAAAAGCTACAAGAAACACATTAGATATTTCAGCAGTTCCTATTTTAAAACAAGGTACACATCTTCCAGTTATGGTTGACGTTACGCATAGTACTGGACGTAAAGATATTATGTTACCATGTGCTAAAGCTGCATTAGCAGTTGGAGCTGACGGTGTAATGGCAGAAGTACATCCTGATCCATCAGTAGCATTAAGTGATGCTGGTCAACAAATGGACTTAAACGAATTTGATGCATTCTACAAAGAAATCGTTGAAGCTGCTAAATTATACGAAAAATAATATTCATATACATCAACTGGCGAAAAGTTATCATAACTTTTCGCCAGTTTTTTTATGTTGTAAATTAACATATGTTCGTTTGTTTTCTGAAAAACTATTTACAATTTACACAAAAACCAAAAATATTAGAGCAATTGTATCGACAACACCTCTATAATCTTTTATAATTGGTAATTGTGAGTTCGCTTTCATATACTTTGAAAACATTATGAAAACGTGCTAGAATAAAGTAGAAAACGTTTTCAAGATAGGAGGATATTATGACTGTAACAATATATGATGTTGCAAGAGAAGCAAAAGTATCAATGGCAACAGTTTCACGTGTCGTAAATGGTAACCAAAATGTTAAACCTTCAACACGTGATAAAGTAAATGAAGTCATTAAAAGATTAAATTATAGACCTAATGCTGTAGCTAGAGGTTTAGCAAGCAAGAAAACAACAACTGTTGGGGTAATTATTCCTGACATTTCAAATGTTTATTATTCTGAATTAGCTCGTGGATTAGAAGATATTGCCACTATGTATAAATATCATACAATCATTTCAAATTCTGATAATGATAGTGAAAAAGAACAAGAGATATTTAATAATTTATTAAGTAAACAAGTTGACGGTATCATTTTCTTAGGTGGTACTTTAACAGACGAAACAGTAGATCTTATTGATAAATCATCAGTACCAGTAGTCGTTTCTGGTACAAATGACAAAGATTCTAAACTTGCTTCAGTTAACATTAACTATACAGAAGCTAGTAAAGAAATTGCTGAGTCATTGATTAAGAAAGGTGCTAAGAAATTTGCATTTGTAGGTGGGGGATATTCAGAAAAAGCACAAGATGATGCTTTTAAAGGATTAGAACTTGCACTTCAAGAAGCTGGCCTTGAAATCGAAGACAATGCTAAATTTGTTGGTAATGAAACATATAAAGATGGTAGCCGTGCTTATGAGGCTGTTTCTCAAGATAAGCCGGATGTTATTTTATGTATTAGTGATGAACAAGCAATTGGTATTGTACACGCAGCACAAGATGCAGGCGTTAATGTACCAAATGATTTACAAGTTGTAAGTTTCAATAATACAAGATTAGTTCATATGGTTAGACCTCAATTATCAAGTGTGACACAACCATTATATGATATTGGTGCAGTTGGTATGAGATTATTAACTAAATATATGAATGACGAACAAATTGATGAACCTAATGTGATTTTACCTTATAGAGTAGAATATAGAGGTACAACTAAATAGTATAAAAAGACGACTGAAACAATGGATATGTTTCAGTCGTCTTTTTTAATATTTAATTAAACCAGTCTAATATTCTTAATTTAGTATTATTATTTTTTTCTGTTATTTCTGTTCTTCTTGGTATTTCAGTATAGTCTTCTTTTTCATCTATCCAAGTTGAAGGTAGTGGTAATGGTGCGTGTGATTGGTATTTTTGTAACCATGAATCTGGTAGCGAGCCTTCAGGTGTTTGTAGGTCATTTAGTGCAAACCATACATGTGACCACGCTCTAGGTACAACGCGCCATATATTATAGCCACCGCCACCAATCATAATGATTTTGCCATCACAATATTTGTCTGCTAAACCTTTAACGATATAAGGTATTTTATACAATGTATCAAGTGTGCAGCTCAAATGTGTGAGTGGATCTAAATAATGTATATCCACACCATTTACACTAAGTATGACATCTGGCTTATATGCTTTACAAACGGCTTCTACTGTATCTTTAAAGACGTCTATGTATGAATCGTCTTCTGTATAAGCATCTAATGGTACATTGACTGTGGTTCCAAATCCTTTACCATCACCGCGTTCTGTTAACGCACCAGTGCCTGGAAATAAGTATCGACCAGTTTCATGTATAGAATAGTTCATGACGTCTTCGTTTGTATAAAATGACCATTGTACGCCATCGCCATGATGAGCGTCTGTATCAATATATAAGACGCGTTGATTATACTTTGATTGCATGTATTGAATGGCAACAGCGCTGTCATTATATATACAAAATCCGCTCGCTTTACCTTTAAAGCCGTGATGTAAGCCACCACCAAGATGGCATGCTCTTGTTGCTTCTCCAGACATAACAGCATCTACTGCACTTAAAGTTCCACCAACAACACGTGCACTATTTTCATGCATATTTACAAATTGTGGTGTGTCTTCAGAATTTAATCCGTATTTATCATATTCTTCTAATGGTAATTCACCATTGCCAGCTTTCTTTATTGCTTCTATATAATTTGGTTCATGTACGAGTTGAAGTTCTTCATCAGTCGCTACCCGAGGTGGAATAATATGCGCTTCGGTTAATACCCCTAAATCAAAGAGTAAATCAGTTGTTAATTTAAGTCTCATTTGATTGAAAGGGTGACTATCTGAAAAACGATATTTCAATAAATCTTCAGAATATACATATTTAACATTAGTCATTTTTTATACCAAACGGATAGATGACATGGTAATCTTGTTCTTCTAATAATTTGTATATCTTCTCTGGATTCATTGATTTCACTCGTAACATCAGGTATCTCTTATTAATATCTTGTTGATCTGCATATGCAAGAACGTTTAAGATATCAATATTTTGTTCTTTAAATATTCTTGTAATATCATGAAGTGCGCCAACTTTATCATCAATATGTACTTCAATAATAGAACCAGGCATAGTCACGCCAGTAAGTTCTAAAAATGTATTGAGCATATCTTTTTGGGTTACGATACCAATTACTTTATTATCTCGAATAACTGGAATTGAACCGATAGACATTTCATAAAAATCTAGTGCAATATCTTCTACAAAATCAAGTGGATGGCAACGTATCACATTGCGTCTCATAATTTTTGAAACAGATAATGACAAACTTTTATTGGGCTCGTCATCAGATAATATGCTAGGCAGTGCCATTTTTATATCTCTATCAGAAATAATACCGAGTAAATGATCTTCTTCATCAACAATCGGTAAATGTCTAATTTCTTTTTGTGTCATTAATACTAAAGCATCTTCAATAGATTTATCACTTTGTATTGTCGTACAAGGTGATGTCATAATTTTTTCAACTAACATAAATTTAAACCCCCTCTAAAAGAAAAATCGATTCATAAATCTGAGCTTATCAAATGCTTCCATTTGTTCTTGTTGAATATTTTGTCCAATCCTTGCCATTAGGCTATTTGCTGGATGACTAATAATTTCAGGATCATCTGTTGCAAACACTTCTAATCCACCTTCAGCCATCATTTTATGCATGATTTTTTGATATTGATAAACATCTAAACCACTGTTTTTTAAATCCCAATGCCAATAATATTCAGTTGTAATGACGATGAAATCTTCCATTTCTGGTGCTTTCATAGCAAGTTGAAGCATTTTTTTACCTAGACCATATTTACGATAATCTAAAGACAATTCAATAGCGCCTAATTCTAGAATATACGGTAAATTACCATCTGACCATCTCTCTAATGGGTCAGGGTATAAGTATGTTGTATAACCAATAATATGTTGATCAATACGTGCAATAATTATTCTTCCTTCTGGTAATTCAGCAATTTCAATGATCGCTTCAAATTGTTCTTTAGATACTCTAAAACTATTGAGTCCTTCATCAAAAGTCATGTTCCGTAATTCATCTGGATGTACAGGTCCTTCAACGATAATATCTGTGTCTTTATCATAGGGGACAGTTTCAGATATAAAAGTCTTCTTGAATTTCAATGTTGTACCTCCTTTCATTAAGTATGATATTCTATATTTGTAATATGTATTTTGAATAATCAAATTTTTTTGAAAAGTATCATCTATTTATATTATAATGTAAATAGGCTTTATTGAAAACGATTACATTCATAAAAGGGGAGATTTAAATGAAAGTCGAAGTATACGAAGCATTAAATGATTCTTATAACCTTGCTGATTATGATGAAACAGTAAAAAATCATAATTGGAAAGATATCGAAAAGAATTTCAGTTGGAGTGAAACTGGAAAAATAAATATGGCTTACGAATGTATAGATCGTCATGTAGATAATGGTAAAGGGGACAAAATTGCACTTCATTATAAAGATAGCAATAGACAAGATAGTTATACATTTAAAGAATTACAAATCGCGAGTAATAAAGCTGCAAATGTCTTGAAAAATGAAGCGAATGTACAAAAAGGTGATAGAGTATTTATATTTATGCCTAGAACACCTGAATTATATTTCTCTTTATTAGGTACTTTGAAGATTGGGGCTATTGTAGGTCCATTATTCGAAGCCTTTATGGAAAAAGCAGTTAAAGACAGATTAGAAAATAGTGAAGCTAAAGTTATCATTACGACGAACGATTTAGTTGGTAGAATTCCGAAAGATGAATTACCAAACCTTGAACATATTGTCGTTGTAGATGACGATGTAAGTGATGAATACATTGATTTCAATCAATCATTTGAACAAGCAAGTGAAGAATTTGATATTGAATGGTTAGATCGAGAAGATGGATTGATCTTACATTATACATCAGGTTCTACAGGACAACCTAAAGGTGTATTACATGTTCAAGAGGCTATGATCGTACATTATATATCTGGTAAATATGTATTAGACTTTAAAGAAGATGACATTTATTGGTGTACAGCTGACCCAGGTTGGGTAACTGGAACATCATATGGTATCTTTAGTCCATGGTTAAATGGTGTTACAAACTGTATCGTCGGTGGAAGATTCTCGCCAGAAGGCTGGTATGACTTTATTCAAACATATGGCGTAACGATTTGGTATACTGCGCCAACTGCACTACGTATGTTAATGGGTGCTGGCGATGATGTTGTTAGTAAATATGATCTTTCTTCATTAAGACATGTGCTTTCAGTAGGTGAACCGTTAAACCCTGAAGTTATTAAATGGGCACATAACGTATTTAATCATAGAGTACATGATACATGGTGGATGACTGAAACAGGTGGACATATGATTGTAAACTATCCATCTATGGATATACGTGCTGGTTCAATGGGTAAACCTTTACCAGGTATTGAAGCAGCAATTGTAGATGATCAAGGTAATGAATTACCACCGAATAGAATGGGTAACTTAGCCCTTAAAAAAGGTTGGCCATCAATGATGAGAACAATTTGGAATAACCAACCTAAATATGATTCTTACTTTATCAATGATGAATGGTATGTTTCAGGAGATTCTGCATATAAAGATGAAGATGGTTATTACTGGTTCCAAGGTAGAGTTGATGATGTCATCATGACTGCTGGTGAACGTGTAGGTCCATTTGAAGTTGAATCTAAACTTGTTGAACATCCAGCTGTTGCTGAAGCGGGTGTTATCGGTAAACCTGACCCAGTAAGAGGTGAAATTATTAAAGCATTTATTGCTTTAAGAGATGGGTATGAAGAATCAGACGAACTTAAAGAAGAAATTAGAAAGTTTGTTAAAGAAGGATTAGCTGGACATGCAGCACCTCGTGAGATTGAATTTAAAGATAAATTACCGAAGACACGTTCAGGTAAAATTATGAGACGTGTACTTAAAGCTTGGGAATTAGATTTACCAGCAGGTGACTTATCTACGCTTGAAGATTAATTTAAATAAAGTTCACGTCATATAATTGGCGTGATCTTTTTTACGGGAAATTTGAATAAAAGTAGCTTACATATCGACTTTTATGAGTGAATTGTATATCCTAATAGTGTTAGGATATGTCATTTAATATTTAATTTGTAATATAAATTTAAGGAGTGAACGATGTTGAGTCATTTATCAGATTTAGAAATTGCAAAACAAAGTACTTTAAGACCAATTAGTGAAATAGCTGAGAAGGTGGGGATTTCTCATGAAGCTTTGGAACCTTATGGTCACTATAAAGGAAAAGTTAATATTACAAAGCTAAATGATCTAGAGGAAAAAGGTAAAGTTGTACTTGTAACAGCTTTAAGTCCAACGCCAGCTGGTGAAGGTAAATCAACGGTAACGGTTGGATTAGCAGATGCCTTTAATCAACTTAATCAAAATGTAATGGTCGCATTAAGAGAGCCTTCACTTGGTCCTGTATTTGGTATGAAAGGTGGCGCAACAGGTGGTGGTTATGCACAAGTTTTACCAATGGAAGAAATCAATTTACATTTTAATGGTGACTTACACGCGATAACGACTGCAAACAATGCGTTGTCAGCATTTATCGATAATCATATCTATCAAGGTAACGAACTTAATATTGATTCTAGACGAGTTGAATGGAAACGTGTACTTGATATGAATGATAGAGAGTTACGTCAAGTTGTAGTTGGTTTAGGTGGTCCAACAAGAGGTGTACCAAGAGAAGATGGTTTTGATATCACTGTTGCATCTGAAATAATGGCTATATTCTGTTTATCAAACGGCATTAAAGATTTAAAAGAAAATCTAGCTAACATTACAATTGGCTATAATGTGGATAAGCAACCCGTAACGGTTCGTGATTTAAAAGTAGAAGGTGCTTTAACACTTATTTTAAAAGACGCGCTAAAACCTAACATTGTACAAACGATAGAAGGCACACCTGCATTAGTACATGGTGGACCTTTTGCGAACATTGCGCATGGATGTAATTCAATTATTGCTACGAATACTGCTAGAAAGTTAGCGGATATCGTCGTAACAGAAAGTGGATTTGGTTCAGATTTAGGTGCAGAGAAGTTTTTAAATATCAAAACACGCAAAGCTGGATTTGATCCAAGTGCAGTTGTTATAGTCGCAACTATTCGTGCGTTAAAAATGCATGGCGGTGTAGCAAAAACTGATCTTAAAGAAGAAAATGTTCAAGCTGTTCAACAAGGTATCGTAAACCTAGAACGACATGTCAATAATATTAAACAGTTTGGCGTTGAGCCTGTTGTAGCAATTAATGCGTTTATTCACGATACAGATGATGAAGTACAAGTTGTCTTAGATTGGTGTAAAGAAAATAACGTAAAAGTAGCTTTAACAGAAGTTTGGGAAAAAGGCGGAAAAGGTGGCGTCGAACTTGCTAAAGAAGTATTAAAAGTATTAGAAACGCCACAATCCTTTAAACATCTTTATGACTTGGATTTATCTATAGAAGAAAAAATAGAAACAATTGTTCAGAAAGTATACGGCGGTAGATCTGTTAAATTCAGTGATAAAGCCTTAAAACAATTGAAGACAATTAAAGAAAACGGTTGGGATAAATATCCAGTTTGTATGGCGAAAACACAATATTCATTTACAGATGATCCAAAAGAACTTGGTGCACCAGTAGACTTTGATATAACAATTAGAGAATTATCACCAAGAACTGGTGCAGGATTTATCGTAGCATTAACAGGGGACATCATGACAATGCCAGGTTTACCAAAGAAACCAGCAGCATTAAATATGGATGTTAACGAAGACGGTTCTGCAGTAGGATTATTCTAAATAGAATATAAGTCAACAAAAAATAACACCTCATTTTCACTGAAAATGAGGTGTTATTTATTTTGAACTAGAAAGTTTATCTAATTATTGCCACTTGGTGGTGCGGTGCTTGTACCACTGGATGGCTTGCTATTGCTGTTTGAACTACTATTATTGCTGCTTGATTTATATGACCAAGCTTCTTTAGAATTTTTAGAGACGCGTTCTTTAGGTTTAACTTTTGATGATGTGTTTGTATCAATTGCTTGTCCTAGTCGTTTTAATACATAGTCAGAATTAATATCTTTATTCGAAGTATCGACTTTGTCAGATATTAATGTAGAAGATTTAGATTCACCACTACTACAGCTTCCTGTAGAATTTGTGTATTGGCAAATTGTGTCTTCTTTAACTGTGCTAGGTCTAGAGAATTCACTATCGTATCCTAATTTTTCTCTATCTGTAGAAGATAATGCATTAACCATATCTCTCCACATAAATAATTGATAATGACTGTCTTCATCAAATGTTATTGGTTGGTCATAACCCATCCAAATACCTAGTGTAACTTTTGGTGTATAGCCTACAAACAAGCTATCTTTAGCATCTTGTGATGTACCTGTTTTACCAGCCCAGTTACCGTCAAATGAATTCTTAATTTGATAACCTGAACCGTCATCAAGTACACCTTCTAAAATACTTGTTGTTAAATATGTTGTTGATTCACTAAAGATACGTTTAGGATCTTTTTTGTGTTGATAAATCACTTCACCATCTCGTGATTTAATAGATTCAATCATATAACTTTCATTATATTCACCTTTATTAGCTAAAGTACTGTAACCATTCACATCTTGTTCTAATGTGAAGTCTGCTGTACCAAGTGTTAAGGCTAAACCATCTTGGATATCTTTAGGTACGGTCATACCCATTTTATTTAAGTTTTCCCATGGTTTGTAGTCTTGAACATTGCTATACAATCTTAAAGTACTTAAGTTTAAAGAATTTCTTAAAGCATAATCTGCTGTTACTGGTCCAAATTCTCTTCTATCGTAGTTATCAGGTGAATAACCTTGGAAGTCGAATTTTTTATCCAGTAGGGCAGTGTTTGGTGTGATTAATCCATTTTCAAATGCTGGTGCATAAGTGAGTAATGGTTTCATTGTTGAACCTGGTGAACGTTTAGCACTTGTTGCATGATTGATTTGTGATTTTTCGTAATCTCTACCACCAACGAACGCTAGAATTTTACCAGATTGATTTTCTTTTAATAATGCACCGACTTCATGTTGGAACTCTTTGGAAGCTTTTTTACCTTCACTGTTTGTATAACTTGCTTCTCTATCCCAAGAGTAGCTACCAGAATTATCTTTAACTTCTTGAAGTTTATCGTACATATCTTTTTCAATCGTTGTATCTACACGGTAACCTTCAGTTCGCATAGCTTGATTAGCTTTTTCAGTATATTTCGTCATAAGAACTGGCGTTTGATCAAGTTCTTTCTTAGAAATATTATCTTCTTTAGCTAAATGATATTTAAGGATATCGACAGTACGTTTTTCAACTTCTTCAGTTAAGAATGGATATTTCTGATTAGGTTCTTCAACTTTATCAACAAATGATTTCTTGATGTCGAATTTTAATGCTTCATCGTATTCTTTTTTCGTAATTTTTTCTTCTTGATACATTCTTTTCAGAACATAGTGTTGACGATTGATGCCGTATTTCAAGGATTCATCATCTTTCAAATCACCATTCGGTAAGAAAGGTGTGTATGTGTATGGATTCTGTGGTAATCCAGCAAGATACGCAGATTGTGCGATGTTTAAATTCTTAGCTGATTTACCAAATACACCTTGAGCAGCGGCTTCAATACCCGCTATATTAGAACCATTTGAATTTCTTCCGAATGAAACGACGTTTAAGTAACTATCAATAATTTCTTCTTTTGATAAGTTCTTTTCAACATTCATTGAAAGTAGCATTTCTTTAGCTTTACGTTCAAATGATGTTTCATTAGTTAAAAGTTGGTTCTTAACAAGTTGTTGCGTTAATGTACTCCCGCCAGAAGAATTAGCACTACCAAGTACTTCTTGTACTGATGCTCTTATAAAAGCTTTAGGTACAATACCGTTATGGTTATAGAAGTCTTCATCTTCTGTTGATATAAGTGCATTTTTAACATTCTTACTTATGTCTTTCCCTTTAATAACATCCCTTTGGACATCACTTTTTAATCGACCAAGTGACTCTCCAGAACCAAAATAAACAGATGTACTTTCTGTCATTGAATAAAGTTGTTGCTTCATTTCTTTTTTAGACATTACTTTTTCATCTTTGACAAGTCCTGCGAAGTATCCGCCGCCAATACCCAATCCTAAAGCTAATAATAAACAACTAATAAATACAATAATGAAAAATAAATTGCTTATTACATTGTATGTAGTATGGAATATGAGTTTTGGGGACCATTTTGTTTCTTTAAAAGTATCTTTATATTTCTTACTTGAACGATTAAATTGTTCTTTAAGTTTGTTTTTAGACTGATTTGAACTCAAATTTTTACCTCCAATCTAATCATCAATATTATAACATATATGTTTAGTGTTGACTTTTAAAAAAGTTAGCATTATACTTTGTAATTAATTGCATAAGGTAATGAACTAAAGGAGAAGTAGTGATTATTTTCTTTTTAAGAGAGTCAGTGGTGCTGCGAACTGATAAAGTGATAATGATGAATACACCTTTATAACAACAAGTTCAACGTTTTTAATGTACGTAACATTAAAGAGTGATGATGTATTTACATCATAAGTATGGTGGTACCGTGTATTCAAGCACCCTTACATTTTTTGTGAGGGTGCTTTTTTATATTCTATTTTAGAGGAGGAAATATAATGACAAATGAACTTTTAGAAGATTTAAAATGGAGAGGTTTAATTTATCAACAAACTGATGAACAAGAAATTGAAGACTTATTAAATAGAGAGTCAGTTAAAATATATTGTGGTGCAGATCCTACAGCTGATAGTTTGCACATTGGACATTTATTACCATATTTAACATTACGTCGTTTCCAAAACCATGGACACACACCAATCGTCTTAGTCGGTGGTGGTACAGGTATGATTGGTGACCCATCAGGACGTTCAGAAGAAAGAAAATTACAAACTGATGAACAAGTTGAAGCTAACGTAAGAGGAATCATGAATCAAATGCATAAAATATTTGATTTTGAAGGTGAAGACTCAGCGATTCTTGTTAACAATAAAGATTGGTTAAAAGAAATAGACTTAATTTCATTCTTAAGAGATTACGCTAAACACGTGGGTGTAAACTACATGTTAGCGAAAGATTCTGTTAAGACAAGATTAGAAACAGGTATTTCATACACTGAGTTTACGTACATGATTTTACAAGCAATTGATTTCGGATACTTAAACCGTAATTATGATTGTAAAATGCAAATCGGTGGTTCAGACCAATGGGGTAACATCACGACAGGATTAGATTTAATGAGAAGAATGTACGGTGACACTGAAGCTTACGGTTTCACAATTCCACTTGTTACAAAAGCAGATGGTAAAAAATTCGGTAAATCTGAATCAGGTACTGTATGGTTAGATAGAAGTAAAACATCAGCTTACGAGTTATACCAATTCTGGATTAATTCACAAGATGCTGATGTTGTGAAATACTTGAAATACTTTACTTTCCTTGATAGAGAAGAAATTGAAAGACTTGAAAAAACAGTTGAAGAAGCACCTCATTTAAGAGAAGCTCAAAAAGTATTAGCTGAAGAAATGGTTCGCTTTATACATGGTGAAGAAGCTGTAGAAGAAGCTAAAAGAATTACAGATGCACTATTTAAAGGCGATATTAAATCATTAACAAAATCTGAAATCGTAGAAGGTTTTAAAGACGTGCCAACAGCTGAAGTAAGTTCTGAAACTGTACAACTTGTTGACTTTATTATTGAAGCAGGTGTTTCTCCTTCAAAACGACAAGCACGTGAAGATATCACAAATGGTGCAATCTACTTAAACGGTGAACGTATTCAAGATGTTAACCACGAGATTTCAAGCGAAGATAAAATAGATGATGAATTTACAATTGTTAGAAGAGGTAAAAAGAAATACACAATGGTTAAATACGTTTAATATTTATGAGTTATAATGGCTGAGACAACGATGTTTGTCTCAGTCTTTTTTCGCATACATATGGTATTTATTGTATAATAAAGAAGACCATTTATTTATAACAAGAAAGGGAGACATTTAATGAAAAAATATTTAGGACCAATTATTGTTGTTGTAGCAGTAATTGTTATTATTGGCTTATTTATGATCGGTCCATACAATAGATTAGTTGGACTTGAAGAAGAAGCGGATAAGTCATTATCTAATATTGATAATCAGCTTCAAAGACGTGTTGACTTAATTCCTAACTTAGTTGATACAGTTAAAGGTTACACGAAACATGAAGAAAAAGTATTTAAAGATGTATCAGATGCACGTAGTAAATTAGCAGGTGCGAATACGCCAGAAGAAAAAGCAGAAGCAAATGGAGAAGTTAATAGTGCGTTAAGTCGTTTACTTGCTATCAGTGAAAATTATCCAGATTTAAAAGCAGATAAGCAATTTACAGGATTAAGAGACGAATTAGCTGGTACTGAGAATAGAATTGCAGTAGCTAGAAAAGATTATAATGAATCTATTAATGAATATAATCAAGCTACTCGTAGATTCCCATCTAGTATCGTAGCAGGATTGTTTAATTTTGATAAGAAAGAATATTTCCAAGCCAAAGGTGAAGCTAAAGATGCACCAAAAGTTGACTTTGGCGGAGACGAATCTTAATGAAATCAATGTTTAAACGATTTTGTGTCTTGCTTATTGTTAGCTTTTTTTCACTAAGTTATGTCGTACATGCAGCTGATGATAAATTTCCTAAGTTAGAACAGCCTGTATTTGTACAAGATCATGCTAAATTAATGTCTGATCAAGATAAAGACAAAATTAATCAAAAAGGTCAAAAATTACAAGATGGAACAGATGCAGATATCTTGTTAATGACGATGAAATCAATAGGTCAAACACCTCGCCAAGATTATGCGTTAGAAGCGGGGCGACACTATAAAGTTGGTGACCAAAAGCATAATCGTGGGATTGTTATCCTATTAAATATGGATAACGGTAATGAGAACAATAATAGAGGTATTGATATAGCAGTTGGAGATGGACTTGAAGGTGTCCTCAATGACTCTAAAGTTGGGGAATTGATCGATTCTAAATTCATGCCTTACCAAAAGAAAGCTGCTCAAACTAAAGATACTAAAAAAGCAAACGCTTATTACAGTCAAGGTTTAACAAATTTATATGATGCAGTGTGGGATGAAGTAGCTAAAAGTTACGGATACGATGGTAAAAAGTTCACAGAAGACGAACCACAAAGTAGTGGGTTAGGAAAAATACCATTTATCATCTTTATCATATTTATTATTGTATTCTTCATTATTTACTTCAAAAATGGAGGCGGTAGACCTCCAAGAGGTGGAAATAGAAGAGGTACAAGACGCGGTATGACTGGTCCATTTATCTTTGGAGGCTCATCAGGTAGTTCTGGTGGCGGTTTCTCAGGTGGAGGATTCTCCGGAGGTGGCTTCGGCGGAGGAGGCGGCTTCTCTGGCGGTGGCGCAGGTAGAGGATTCTAGTTTGAAATATGTATATAGAAAAAGCATGCAACTCAATATGAGTTGCATGCTTTTTTGAATTAGTTTTGTTCTTTCAATGTGATTTTTGTTGTATGTGTTTTGCCATCTCTAATGTATTTGATTGTGATTTTGTCACCTGGTTTTTTCTCAGTGTAGATATAATTTTTAATATCAGAAACGTCTGATACATCTTTATCGTCTACTTTTGTGATGACATCATCTTTTTTAAGCCCGTTGTCTGCTTTTTTATCTACTTCAGAAATGTAAACACCTTTATCTGTAGTGAGATTTAATTCTTTCTTATATTGGTTTGGTATATCATCTATTGAAATCATGCTGATGCCGATATAAGGTCGTGTTACTTTACCGTCATCCATAATATCTTTAATGATATTATTTACTTCATTACTTGGTATTGCAAAGCCGATACCTTCTACATCTGATCTTGAAATTTTCATTGAGTTAATACCGATAAGGTTACCGTTTAAGTCGATTAATGCGCCACCTGAGTTACCTGGGTTTATGGCAGCATCTGTTTGAATAACTGTTGCTTCTGTACCACCTTGAGAAGTTTGTACATTCATCGTACGTTCTTCTGAAGAAATAATACCTTGAGTCACACTGTTTGCAAATTCTACACCTAATGGGTTACCTAAAGCAAATACTGTTTCACCAGCTTTAACTTTAGATGAATCTGCGAATTTAATTGGTTTTATATTATAATTGCCTTCTATTTTTAATACTGCTAAGTCTGTCATAACATCTGTACCGACAAGTTTGGCTTTCACTGATTTATCATTGTGAAGGCGAACTTCTATTTCATTTGCACCTTCTATAACATGGTTGTTCGTTACGATATAAGTACTATTACCATTAGATTGATAAATCACGCCTGTACCTGTTCCCGTTTCTTCTGAATCACCAGACCCATCTGAATCCTCGGAGTTGTTACCACCGAAAAATGATTCTAGTCCGCTTGCTTTTTGTTTGTTTATAACACCTACAATTGAAGGTGAAACATCTTCAATCATTTTAGAAACGGATTTGTTACTTGATTTATTATCTTTAATATTGCCACCTTTTTCATTAGCTGGTGCTTTTGTAATATTTGCTTCATCATTATAATTGCTAAATACATCTACTATTTTAGTCCCGCCGATATATAATGCGAGTATTAATACCGCACCTAAAATACCAGAAATAAATGGGATAAGACAACTTTGATACCAAGGGATTTTATTTTTTTGTTTGTAATAGTAACCATTTGAAGTTGTCTTATTAATATTTTGTTGATCCTCATTTTGATTTTGATCCATTGTATTGCCTCCTTAAACACTGTCCATAAAATAATTATTATAGAAATTCTTTTAAAAAGCTAATGATATGGTCGTTTTAAATTGTTACAATATTTTGTATGAAAACTTGTTACGTAAGTACGACAATGATAGAATATGTATATCATTAAGAAGAGAGTGGTCATTAAATGTATAAATTTGCGAGTACTGTTTTACATACTATTTTTCAAAAATTCGGGAAACAAATTGTAGCAATCGACAAAGAAAAAGTTCCTGATGAACCTTATATCGTTACATGTACACATACAGGATATGTAGAAGTGATCATGTTAGCTTTAAGTTTATATCCTACAGAAATTAATTATATGGCTAAAAAGGAATTGTTTTCGAAAGACTGGTCAGATAAGTTCTTTCATTCATTGAATGCATTTCCAGTTGATAGAGAAAAACCAGGTCCAAGTACTTTAAAAATACCTGTTAAATTATTAAATGAAGGTAAAAGTGTCGGTATCTTCCCATCTGGTCATAGAGCAGAAACAGGAGAAGCACCATTAAAAAGAGGGGCTGCAACGATTGCTGTATTAAGTAACAAACCGATTGTACCAGCTGCTTTTGAAGGACCTAAACAAGTTAAATCAATTTTTGGATTTAGACAAAAGTCGTTTATTAAATTTGGAGATCCGATTGATCCAAACGACTTTCCAAGTGATATGAAGAAAAGTGAAAAAATCGCTAAAATTATGACTTTATTAGAAGAAAGAACGAATACTTTACAAAAAGAAGTGACGTATATCGCTCAGAAATCTAGACAAAAATAACATTTAAAAATCTTACAAGCGACCATTTGCTTGTAAGATTTTTTTGTATTTTAAACTAAAACGTTTTCATTTATCTTATGTTGTAATACTACTGTATTCAGTAATAATCTATGCTAAAATTATAATCAGAATGTTCAAAAAATGGAGGCATAATATGAAACAAGTATTATTTGATGTAGACGGTGTTTTTTTAAGTGAAGAAAGATGTTTTGATGTTTCTGCTTTAACAGTTTATGAAATTTTACATAGTGAAGCTTTTTTAAACTTAAAAGGAACAGTAGACATAGAAACATTAGACGAACAAGATATTAAACAAATTAGAAAAGACATATTTATTGATGATCAAATTCTGAATCAACTTAAGTCTTTAGGTTTAAATTCTAACTGGGATATGCTTTTTATTGTGATTAGTACACATTTAATTGAATTGTTAAAGCGATCAAAAGCTACAAATCTTGACTTGAGTAACGTTAACTTTGACGACAATACTTTGAAAAATTATGCTCAACAAATAGTAGGTAAAGAGATAAATATAGAAACTCCTCGTCGATTTTTATCTAAAGCGACTTCCGGTAAAGAAAATATTTATCATGATCTTATCGCTTTTGCACAAGAAGAACTAAATGTAGAAGATGCTTCAATTTTTGAACTGAAAAGTAAGTTCTGGGATGTAGCACAAGAAGTATATCAAGAATGGTACTTAGGTACTGAGTTATATCAAGAAGTTGAACATAAGACACCTCGTACAACTTTTAAAAATGGTTATATAAAAGAAGAAGTAGTGTTAGCTGATGTGGATGAAGTGACACAATTGCTAGAAGATTTGAAAGAAGCAGGCTATCAAATTGGTATTGCTACAGGTAGACCAAGAACAGAAACAATCGTTCCATTTGAAACAATCGGTTGGTTAAAACAATTTGATGAATTCCATATTGGAACAGCATCAGAAGTGCTTAAAGCAGAAACAACATATCCAGAATTTAAACCACTCGGTAAACCAAATCCGTTTAGCTATTTAATAGCGAATGGTGGAAATGACCCAGAGAACTATTTAACTTATATTAAAGAACAAGAACAAGTGTTTAGTGAGCAAGATATATATATAGTAGGTGATTCATTAGCTGATTTATTGAGTGCACAAAAAACAGGTGCAACATTTATAGGCACACTCACTGGATTAAAAGGTCAGTCAGCAAGAGCAGAGTTAGAAGATTATGATGCTGATTTTATTGTAGATAACGTATTAGATATTAGAAACGTATTATTATAAATTGAAAATCTCACAAATCATCAAAGAATTGTGGGATTTTTTGATGAATAAAAATTTTATAAGATTTCATTACAATATTTACTTACAAATATTGTATAATAGAACTGTGGAAAAATTTTGAAAAAACAAATGGGGGTTGGAATTATGTATATTGATATTTTACTTAAAAATCATGATGCTGATAGAAACCACTTTATAAGGCAAACTGGGTTCTCTCATAAGAAAATTTCTAAACTCAATAAGCAAGATCCTAATTCGTATAGTGATGATTTAATAAAAGAGATTGCTCAATTTCTTAATTTAAGCTATGACAGTACTAGAAATGAATTACGGCAAATTAAAGAAAAGGGGACACTTTATAAAGCGCAAACTGTCGAAGAACTAAAGATTGTGATTGATACGAGTCCTAAAGAATTTATAGTGAGTAAAGAGGTTTATAGTCTGATTAATGATATCAAGCAATCTGATATATCTCATGATCAACAATATATGAAAGACGTTTCTCAAACTGTTTTAACGTCATTTATTTTATGGATTGTTGGTAAAGTGAAAAGTATTGGTAAATCATCTGAAGAAAAATTGATCAATGATTTAAGGTTACATATCTTAACGTACTATGATATTCATGAAATGAACAACAATCGAGCAAGACTCGTACTGAAAGCATTTGTTAGTTAAATATGCATAATAAAAACCACGTGCTAGCTGAATGCTAAAACGTGGTTTATTGTTTATAGTTGTTTATTTAGTTCGACTTTTTTAATGCTTTGGAAGCCATCAATAGCAAATAAGTCATCTATTGTTTCATCTGAAGCTTCATCATCTATTGATAATATCATTAATGCTTCTCCACCGATAGAATGTCTACCTAAGTGCATTGAAGCAATATTAATGCCATGTTCTCCTAAGATTTGTCCCATTTTACCTACGATACCTGGTCTGTCATTATGATGGATAAGTAACATATGCTTTTCTGGTTTGAAATCTACTGGATAGTCATTGATTCTTACGATACGAGGTCCATAACCATTTAATACAGTTGAACCGATTTTAATAGAATGATCTTTGTTCACTAATTCCAATTCAATATAGTTGCTGAAACCATATTTTTTACTATTTTTTTCGATTTGATACGTTACACCTTGTTCATTTAACAATACGAGTGCATTGATTAAATTAACATGATCACCTAAGTCTTGTTGTAAGACACCCATAACAAGTTGTCTTGTAATTAAACTTGTATCATCTAATGCAATTTCACCATGATATTTAATTTTTAATTCTCTTGGACCTTTTTCAAATAGTTGGATACCAACTTCACCAGTTGTTCTACTTAATTCAACAAAAGGTCTAAGTTCTGCTTCAACTTCACCAGACATTTGTGGTGCGTTTACAGCATGTAAGACGTTATTATTTTCAAAGATATCAATGATTTCATTTGCAACAGATACTGCAACTTTTTCTTGAGCTTCAATAGTTGAAGCACCAAGATGTGGTGTTACGATGATTTTTTCATGTTGCGTAAGCGGTGTGTTATTTGCTGGTTCTTCAGTAAATACGTCTAGAGCGGCTTTTTCGATTTTACCTTCATCAAGTGCTTTAATTAAGGCATCTTCATCGATAATACCACCTCTAGCAACGTTGATGATTTGTAAGTTAGGTTTCGCCTTATTGAAGAAGTCTTCATTTACAAGTCCTTTAGTCTTTGGTGTAAGAGGGGTATGCACTGTAATGAAGTCTGCTTGTTCAGCAATTTCGTCTACAGTTGCTCTCGTAATTTCTAAACGTTTCGCATCATCGCTAGATAAATAAGGGTCAAATGCAAGAATGTTCATGCCGAAACTTTGAGCACGTTTGGCAACACCTAAACCGATTCTACCTGCACCAATTACGCCAAGTGTCTTCTTGTATAATTCAGTCCCACGATATTTTTTTCTATCCCAATTACCCTCTTGTAAAGAGCGATGTGCTTCTGGAATATTTCGAGCCATAGAAAGAATCATTGCCATAGAATGTTCAGTTGCAGAAATAGTGTTACCATCAGGCGCATTAATAACAAGAATACCTTGTTTAGTTGCGTGATCGATATCAATATTATCAACACCAACACCAGCTCTAGCTACAACGCGAAGATTTTTTGCTGCATCTAGAATAGGGGGTGTGATTTGAGTTTGGCTTCTTACGATTAAAGCATCATAGTCACCGATAATGTTAACGATTTCTGATTCACTCAAGCCAGTTTTGATGTCTATTTCGAATTTTTCATGATCTGTTAAACTTTTTAAACCTTCTTCTGATATTGGATCGACTACAATTACTTTAAACATATTGATTAACTACCTCCTGGAATTTTGAAACACCTTTACCAAGTACTGATTGTTCTCGTATTTCTGAAAGTATAATTTCTAATGCGCTAATAAATTGCAACATGTCATTTGGAGAGACTTTACCCATGTGACCAACTCTTAATATTGTTCCTTTAAGATGCTGTTGTCCACCTGCAATTGTAATGTTGAATCTATTAAGTAATTCATCTTTAATCGTCTTAACTTCATCTTTATTTGGCACGAAAGCTGTTACAGTAGGTGAAGCAAATTCATCTTCAACTAATAGTTCCATATCTAAAGCTTTTAAACTTTCTCGAACGGCTGTTTTACATACTTCGTGTCTTTTGATTGTATTTTCAAATTTTTCTTCTTGAATTAAATCACAATAAGTTTGTACACCTCTAATAAGTGATACAGCTGGTGTGAAAGGTGTTGAATCATCGTTTAAAGAAGTTATGTATTTATTTAAATCTAAATAAAATCTTGAAGTTGTCACTTCTTTAAACCTTTCGATAGCTCTATCATTATATGCTACAAAAGCTGCTCCAGGTGGTAACATGATTGCTTTTTGACTACCTGAAACGAGCACATCGATGTTGTCTTGTTCCATATCTACCTCAACAGCCCCAATAATACTAACGCCATCGACTACAAAATAGATGTCAGGATTAAATTGTTTAACTAACTTACCTAAAGCATTAATAGGGTGTTTAACAGAAGTAGATGTTTCACAAAATTGTGTGAATACGGCTTTAACATCAACATTAAGTGAGTTTAAATATGTTTCAAATTCTTTTAAATCGACACCTTTTCCCCATTCAACTTCAAAAATATGTGCCTTAAATGGATATGAGGATGCGATTTTTCTAAACCTATCCCCAAAAGCGCCTGAAACAATAATGACAATATCATCTTCAGGATTCGCTACATTAACCATAGCTGCTTCAAGAGCACTTGTTCCTGATGAAGTTAGAATAGCAACAGGGTGTTTAGCCCCAAAAATTGTTTGTAAATCTCTCGATGCTTGATGGATAATTTGACTAAATTCCTTTGTTCTATGTCCTGTCATAGGTTGATTCATACTTTCTAAAATCTCCCTAGGAACAGTTGTAGGACCTGGTGCGAGTAATAAAGAATCATGCTGATACATATATATACACTCCTTACTGAATTTATGTTCTATATTGTAGCAAAGAAAATAGTAAAATAATAGTGAATTTATTGAAAATTCTGATTAAAACGCTTTCATTACTAAAATCTTATTTCACCTGTTGCTACAACTTGAACATTACCAGCTAAAGCACGTGTTATCATACAAGATTCTTCTGCTTTTTGAACAAGTCTGTTTAATCTTTTTTGTAAATTTTCATCTGGTTCTTCAGATAAATAAATAATAGGGAAATGTTCTATTTTTTTATAAGTGATCACGCCATCTTCGAAATCAACATGACCTTTAGAATCTACTTCGATTCTTTCAATATCAATTTCAGAGCGTTCAATCATTGCTGCCAATGTAATCATATAGCAAGTTGAAGCTGCACCTAGTAACATCTCGTCTGGATTTGTACCGATTTCTGGTCCGTCCATTACTTCAGGGATTGATACTCGAGTAGATAAATTATCAGTTGTAATATGGCCAGAAGCATTTCTGCCTTTAGTCCATGTTCCTTTTAAATTAAAAATATGTGTTGTCATATTCATGTTCCTTTCTATAATTAAAAATATTTGGGTATAATCTATAGTATGACTGATTTTAAAGGAGTAGACAATGAATGTGAATAATCAAAATTGCAAATTAAAAGTTGCACATAGAGGTGTTCCATCATTAGCACCAGAAAATACAATGATTTCTTTTAAACGTGCAATAGAATTCAATATAGATGTTCTTGAAATAGATATACATAGAACGATGGATGGTGAACTTGTTGTTATTCATGATCCAACAACGAACCGTACTTCACAAGAAAAAGGGGTAATCAATAAATTAACATATGAAACATTGAAAAAATATGATGTCGGTAAATGGAAAGGGCAAGCATATATTGGTGAACAAATTCCATTATTTCAAGATGTACTTAAATTAATAAAAGACACTCATATAAAGCTTCTAATAGAAATCAAGCAACCAGAAAACTATCCAAATATCGAATCAGATATTATTGCTATGATCAAACAACATGATATTTCGTACAATCAAATTATCATTCAGTCATTCAATAGAAATTCAATTCAACAAATAAACAGTTTATGGCCAGAAATAGAATTAGGTGTATTGATTAAGAAGAAAGACCGTTTTATAAGTAAAAGGGCAATTAAGAAAATAGGGGAGTATGCAAATTATATTAATCCGAATTATAAAATTGTAACGAGAAAATTTGTAGAGGCAGCACATGCATCGCAACTTAAGGTATTACCGTATACGATAAATGATAAATCTACGGCTCAAAAAATGTTAGATATAGGTGTTGATGGTTTAATATCGGATTATGCACATTTATTAGATGAATGGATGAAGTCATAAAATATAAAATAAAAAACCACTTTCGAAATGAAAGTGGTTTTGTTTGAACAAAGATTAACGAGAGTAGTACTCAACGATTAATTGTTCATTGATTTCAGCAGATAATTCGCTACGTTCTGGAACGCGTACGAAAGTACCTTCTAATTTGTCAGCATCGAATGATAAGTAATCAGGAACGTGATGACTTAATTCAACTGATTCTAATACGATGTTTAATTTTTGTGATTTTTCACGAACACCGATAGTTTGACCTGGTTTTAAAGTGTAAGATGGGATATCAACACGAGCGCCATCTACAGTAATGTGACCGTGGTTAACTAATTGACGTGCTTGACGACGCGTACGAGCTAAACCTAATTGGTAAACTACTGCGTCTAAACGTGAAGCTAATAGTGCCATGAAGTTATCACCGTGGATACCTTTCATGTTACCAGCTTTATCGAAAATAGTGCGGAATTGACGTTCGTTGATTCCGTACATGTAACGTAATTTTTGTTTCTCTTGTAATTGAAGACCATACTCAGATAATTTTTTACGTTGAGTTGGACCGTGTTGTCCTGGTACGTAAGGACGTTTTTCTAATTCTTTACCTGTGCCGCTTAATGAAATACCTAAACGACGTGATTTTTTCCAGTTTGAACCTCTAAATCTTGCCATTTTGAAGTTCCTCCTTTTTCTTGTTTGATTGTTATGAAGAAACAAGAAAGAATGTTAAATGCTCATAGGGATATGTTATATTTGTGTGCCTTCACCTTGCAGCCGCGGTTACACAACACGCCTTCTTTGGGAATAACATAGAGCCTTATAATATTTAACTGCTACTTTCGTTAATTCACACAAAAGCTATTATACATTTTTGTTTAGTTAATGTCAATTTATATTTTAAAGATGGATATGCTTTTCTAGTGTTTTGACAAGTAATTCTAAGCCTTCAAGATCAGTTTGATTAAATCTTGATTTAACAGGTGCATCTATATCTAACACACCGATGATTTCTTTGTTATAGTATATAGGTATAACGATTTCTGATTGGCTATTAGCATCACATGCTATATGCCCAGGGAATTGATTAACATCTTCAACAAGTTGTGATTGCTTTTCGGCAACAGCTGTTCCACAAACCCCTTTACCAATTTCAATGTCTACACAAGCTGGTAATCCTTGAAATGGACCAAGTTTTAAGGCATTATTTTTAATAAGATAAAATCCAACCCAATTAATGTTTGGTAAGAATTGGTTGATGAACGCAGATGCATTACTTAAATTAGCAATTAAATCTTGTTCTCCTGATAATAAACCATCTAATTGGCGGTTGAGTAATGAATAATCTAGTTGTTGTTCTGACATTTTTATTCCTCATTTCAATATTTATTTGAATTATATTACTATTTTATGATTTTGAATATGTTTTGCATAGAAAAAGGTTTGTTGGATATATATTTTACGTTATAATAAAGAGAACGATTTAGGAGGAGAATACATAATGGCAATTTATATAACACTTGCAGTTATAATCATTATATTAATTGGTATTGGTATAATGTTATGGTTGCGTACATCAAAGCGAAATTTGATTACTGAGACTGAGCAGCGTAAGCAAAAAATTAAGCAATTACCTTTTCAAGATGAATTAGCGAAGCTTAAAAAATTAAATATCCATGGTGAAGCTAAAGACAAGTATGACCAATTTAAGAGAGAATGGCAAACTGTTTTACAAGAAGATTTAAAAGTTGTAGATGCAAAAATTCATGATGCTGATGCAGAACTTGATAAATTTAAGTTCTCACAGTCAGAAGAAAGTATTGCTGATGCTAACAAAATAATGGATGGTATAGAAAAGAAATATACGCGCTTAACTCAGAGTGTTACAGAATTAATGACAACAGTGGAAACAAGCGACAAACTATACGATGAATCTAAACAGATTTATAGAGAAACGAAGAGAGAAGTATTAGCGAATAGACACCAGTTTGGGGATGCTGCTGAACTAATCGAAAAAAACATCGAAGCTTTTCTACCTAGAATTGAACAATATGAAGAACTTGTTGAAGATGGACACTACATTAAAGCAAGTGGTCATATCGATCAATTGAATACGGATATGAAACGTATGCAAGAAGATATGGAGGAAATTCCATTATTAATTAAAGATGTACAAAAAGAACTACCAGGTCAATTCCAAGACTTGAAATTTGGATGTAGAGATTTGAAAGTTGAAGGTTATAACCTTGAACACGTTAAAGTAGAAGGGACGCTTCAAACTTTACGTGGCAAATTAAATTTAGTTGAACCATTGATTGGGAGATTAGAATTAACGAAAGCAGAAAGCATTATTAATGAAATTAATGATTCTTTAGATGATATGTATGATTTAATCGAACATGAAGTGAAATCTAAAAATACTGTCGAACAATCTAAAGAAATTATTACAGATGAATTATTCCATGCTAAAGATATGAACTACACACTTCAAACTGAAATTGAATATGTTAAAGAGAACTATTATATTTCTGAAGAAGATGTACATAAAGTAAGACAGTATGAGAATGAAATTCAAAACTTAATCAGTGTATACGATGAAATTTTAGGTGAAATGGCTAAAACAAATGTACGCTATAGTGAAGTTGAAGATAATCTACTCTATATAGAAGAACATGTTAAAGTAATTAATGATAATCAACAAAAAATACAAAATCATTTAGTTTCTCTTAGAGAAGACGAAGCTACAGCTCAACAAAATACATTACGTGTTCAATCTAAGAAAGAAGAAATATATAGAAATTTATTAGCATCTAATTTACCAAGTGTACCTGAAAGATTTATCATTATGAAAAATGAAATTGATCACGAAATTCGTGAAGTAAATAAAATCTTTAGTCAAAGACCTATTAATGTACAATATGTGAAAGATAAAGTAAGTAACATTGTACTTCAAATGAATAAATTTGAAGATGAAACAACAGATGTACTTATCAATGCAGTTCATGCTGAAACATTAATTCAATATGGTAATAGATATAGAAAAGAAAATAATGAACTGAATAAGAGTCTTAATGAAGCAGAAAGACTGTTTGCTAACAATAGATATAAACGTGCTATTGAAATAGCTGAAGCGGCACTTGAAAAAGTAGAACCTGGTATCAGTGAAAAAATAGAAGAAGATGTAAATAAACGATAAGAACGTCATAAAGGCGAAGACATGGTAAATGTCTTTGCCTTTATTTTTTTTTCTGAGTTAGTGGATGTTTTTTCTAAGTCAATTAGTATATCTATACGAAATGACTTGTGGTATCATTATATAATGAAAAAAAGAGGTGACAGTATGATATATCTTGATAATGCTGCAACGACAAAGCCTAATGAGGACGTTATCCAAACATATACACAAATGAATCAACAATACTTTTTCAATCCAAATAGTCCTCATTCTGCCGGCATAAAGATTGCTCATTTACTTGATAAAGCAAGAGAAAATATTAAACAATATTTAAATTTAAAAGATCCATTCAATATTATATTTACAAGTGGTGCTACTGAATCGAATAATATCGCACTTCAAGGGATGGCCAAAGCGAAAAAGAGATTTGGTAATACAATCCTTACAACAAAGATGGAACATCCGTCAGTTCTTGAAACGATGAGAGGATTAGAGGACGAAGGTTTTAATTTGAAATATATTAAAACGACGAATGATGGCAAATTAGATATATCATCTTTACAAGAATTATTAAACGATGATGTTGTACTTGTTACATGTATGCATGTTAATAATGTAATGGGACAAATTCAACCGATTGAAGAAATTAGTCGAATTTTAGAAGAATATCCTAAAGTGCATTTTCATGTAGATGGTGTACAAGGTTTTGGGAAAGTACCATTAGATATTAATTTAGCGGATAGTTATAGTTTAAGCGCACATAAATTTCACGGACTAAAAGGTTCAGGTATTTTGGCAATTAAACAAATTAAATCGATTAAACAAATTATATTTGGTGGCGGACAAGAGCAAGGCTTAAGAAGCGGTACAGTTAATGCACCTGTCAATATTGCATTAGCAAAAGCGATGAGAATAATGAACGATCATATGGAAGATAATGCTCAAGCATTAAGTCAAAGAGGTAAAGAAATTAGAGCGTTTGTCGAACAATATAAAGGTGTCTTGATTAATTCACCAATCGATGCAGCACCATATATCTTAAATATTTCTTTTCCAGGTGTTAAAGGTGAAGTATTAGTCAATGCATTTTCTAAATTTGAAATTTATTTGTCTACAACGAGTGCATGTTCTTCAAAGAAAAGTTCTCATAATGAAACGTTAAAAGCAATGGGATTAAGCAACCTTGTTATTGAAGGAAGTATAAGAATAAGTATTGCACCAGATTTAACGAATGAACAAATAGAACGTTTTAAAGATGCCTTTGATAAAGTATATAAAGAGGTAAAGGAGTTAATAAAATATGAATTATGATCACATATTAGTGAGATACGGAGAGCTGACTTTAAAAACAGGTAATAGAAATATGTTTGTGAATAAATTAAAAGCAAATATCAAAAGCCGATTAATGCCACTTCAAGGTTATAAAGTACGTGCAAATCGTGACCGTATGTATATCGATGTACACGAAGGTTCTGACATTGAAGAAATGATGAGCAGAATTCAAACTGTGTTTGGCGTACATTCTGTAAGTCCAGTAGTTCGAATTGAAAAAGATTTAGATTTAATGAAAGAAGTCGCTTTAAAGTTTGCGCATGATTTTAAAGATGGTGACACATTTAAAATTGACGTCAAGCGTGCAGATAAAACGTTTGAACTTGATACTTTTCAATTGCAACAAGAATTAGGCGGTCATGTACTTCAAAATACTGATCATATAACAGTAAATGTTAAACAACCAGATCATAAAATTAAAGTAGAAGTTCGTAAAGATGCTATTTATATGTACAACCGCGTACTTGAAGGCGCTGGTGGATTACCTGTAGGAACTGGTGGTAAAACATTACTTATGCTTTCAGGTGGAATCGATTCACCAGTAGCAGGTATGGAAGTAATGAAACGAGGCGTGACAATTGAAGCTATTCATTTTCATAGTCCACCGTATACAAGTGAACAAGCTAAACAAAAAGTAATCGATTTAACAAAACAACTTGCACATTTAACAGGCGATATCAAATTGCATATTGTACCTTTTACAGAACTTCAAAAGCAAATTCATAAAGTCGTTGAAGAAAGCTATACAATGACAAGTACAAGAAGAATGATGTTAAGAGTTACTGAAAAAGTGGCACATGAAATTGGTGCACATGCAATTGTAAATGGTGAGAACTTAGGACAAGTAGCAAGTCAAACTTTAGGTAGTATGTATGCCATTAACAGCGTAACATCAATGCCAATTTTGCGTCCGTTACTTACATTTGATAAAGAAGACATTGTTAAAAAAGCGAAAGCTATTAATACATTTGATTTATCAATTCAACCATTTGAGGATTGTTGTACGATATTTACACCAAAAAATCCAAAGACAAATCCTAAATTAGAAAAAGTGGAATATTTTGAATCTAAATTTGATTTTGGTCCACTAATTGATGAAGCGGTTAAAAATGTAGAAACACTTACAATTTCTAAGCACGATGATTTGAATCAACAAAAAGACGAATGGATGGATGAACTACTTTAATACGAACGTTGGGATGTCGTTATCATTAAAGTAGAGGAGATATCCATATGGAGTTTGATTTAAATATATTATTAATCATTATTTTGTTTGGTTTAATTGCATCGTTTATCGATTCAGTTGTAGGTGGAGGAGGATTAATTTCTTTACCTGCATTACTAGCAGTGGGAATGGATCCAGCTACAGCTCTAGGTACAAATAAATTAGCGAGTTCATTCGGTTCATTTACGAGTACGATGAAATTTATAAGAGCGAAGAAAGTAGATTTCGATATTGTAGGTAAATTATTTCCATTATCCTTTGTAGGTTCGATATTCGGTGCGATTACTGCTACATATTTACCACCAGAATATTTAAAGCCATTGGCAATCATTATATTGGCACTTGTAACCATATACTCAATAGTAAAGAAAGATTGGGGAGACATTAATCGATATAAGAAATTGTCACTTAAAAAAGCAATCTTGTTTATTATTGGTGTAACGGTAATTGGTTATTATGATGGATTTCTCGGAGGCGGAACAGGATCATTCTTCCTATTTGCTTTATTAATGATTGGTCTTGATTATTTACACGCAGCCGGAAATGCTAAATTTTTAAACTTTGCTTCTAACATAGGTGCATTACTGTTATTTATGGTTTTAGGACATGTCAATTATATCTATGGATTAAGTATGGCAGTATCTATGGTTATCGGTTCGTATTTAGGGGTTACATTTGCTATCAAAAAAGGCGTATCTTACGTTAAAGTATTATTTATTATTGTAACGATAACGTTAATTCTCAAAAATCTATATGACTATATTAGTAGTCACTTTATGTAAAAAACACCTTAGCGTCTATGCGCTAAGGTGTTTTAGTTTATGGGTTGTTGCTTATTGTTATAAGAATTTTCTTTGTACTTTACTCCAGAATGAATTCTGAGGTAATTTCAGTGTTCGAATATATTTATCTTGAATTCTAAGTGAAATAAAGTCTGTTTCTTGTATGCTTAATGCTTCGTTATCTAGTCCCATAATTGGATAATAGTTACCTTCTTTATCAAGAATGATTTTAAGGGTTCTTGTATCACCCAATACTACTGAACTACTCACTGTTCTAAAATTATTGTTATTCAGTGATGCGATTTCAGTTAGTTGCATGCTTCTAATTTTAGGGTCAATAATTGCGCCGTCTAATGATTTGTTATATCCAGTTGATCCTGTTGGTGTTGAAATTAATAAACCATCTCCGTTGAATGCTTCGAAGTATTCGTCGTCAATGTATATTTCCATCTTCATCGGCTTGATGACACTTGATTTAATGTAAAAATCATTTAAACACATATAAGACATTTGGTTATTCAAGTTTACTTCTAGGACGGGATATTTTCTCACACTTACTTCATGAGAATCAATAGATTCAATTAAATGTGGAATGTCATCTATACTAAAATCTACATATAAATAATTCTGATCTAGTCGTGTTTTAATACCAATATATACTTTGT
Source organism: Mammaliicoccus sp. N-M50 (assembly GCF_022386995.1). Classification (NCBI taxonomy): domain Bacteria; kingdom Bacillati; phylum Bacillota; class Bacilli; order Caryophanales; family Staphylococcaceae; genus Mammaliicoccus; species Mammaliicoccus sp. N-M50. Next base: position 172,431 of record NZ_JAJNJA010000002.1, read on the forward strand.
CTTTATTAAAGTTTGTTTTTCTACAAGCTTGTAAGAAACTCCCATCTCCCCCGACTGAAGCAATAATATCTGCATCATCGTAATTTGAAACAAATTCAAATCCGTGTGGTTCCATTTCTTTCTGGATTTTTTCACGTGTTTCTAATACGTCACGGTCTTTTGAACTAAATAAATAAATACGTTTATACGAAGTCATAATTTGTTCCTCCCAAAAGTTACAGTTATTATTAAAGTCTGTTATTATTATAAATGTAAATATTTAAAATAGAAAGGATGATACTATGTCTAAACGAATTATTGCGATAATCATCGCAGCTGTTTTAGTTGTAGGTGGTATAGTTGTCAGCACAGTTGGCATATTTTTAGACGATTCGTGGAAAAAAACAGTAACAGATTCAGATGGCATAAGTGAGTCTGTCGTATCTGGTAGTGATAGTAGTAGCAAAATTGTTAAATTATCAGTAGATGGTACCATTCAAGATACAGGTGTCCAAGAGTCATTATTTAGTGGTGGAGGGTATAATCATCAATCCTTCTTAAAACAACTTGATAAAATTAAAAAAGACGATCAAGTTAAAGGTGTACTTCTAGTTGTCAATTCACCAGGTGGTGGAACATATGAAAGTGATGAAATACATAAAAAATTAGAAGAAATTAAAGCTAAAGATAAAAAAGTTTATGTTCAAATGAAAAATATGGCAGCATCAGGTGGCTATTATATCTCAACACCAGCAGACAAAATTTATGCAGGTTCACAAACATTAACAGGTTCACTTGGGGTTATTATCTCAAGCATTAATTATTCAGAACTTGCGAATGATTTAGGTGTGAAAGATGAATCTGTAACTTCTGGTAAACATAAACAAATCTTGAACCCTATGAAAGAAATGTCGAAAGAAGAACGCGACATCATGCAATCCATTATTGATGATAGTTATAAACAATTTGTAAATGTCATTAAAGATGGTAGACATATGTCAGAATCAGAAGTTAAGAAATTAGCTGACGGTAGAATTTATTCAGCACAACAAGCTAAATCAAACGGTTTAATTGATGAAATTGGTTATGAAGATGATGCTATTAAAGCATTAAGAAGTGACATTAAATCCAAACATGCACAAGTTGTAACATATGATACAACAGGCGGATTCTTAAACTTCCCAATGGCTGCTAAAAGTAAACTTTCTTCTATGATAGGTTTAGATGATATGACTAAATATGAAGCCTTAATTAAAGCGAATAAATCACCACAACCTATGTATTTATACGGTGAATAAGGAGGGATTGTAATGACAGAAACAAGTTATGAACAAGTCGCTACTACACGTGAACAAAGTGAAATTGAGCGTACTGTCAATAAATATATGTCTGATATTAAATCCATCGTATTTGCTGGATTCTGGGTCCGATTTTTAGCTTATATCATCGATATTTTAGCTTTAGCAGGATTTAAAGGTATTGTGTTAAGTCCGATATTTGCACTTACAGATATCAATGATTCTTATCTATGGGTGCCATACTTCAGTGTTGAAAATATGGCTAGTGCCTTAATATTTTATTTATATTTCGTGTTGATGACGTATTATTTTAAAGCAACACTAGGCAAGATGATTTTAGGTTTAAGTGTCTATCGAGAAGATGCTCAACCGCTCAAATTGAAGGATGTCCTATTTAGAGAATGGATCGGACGAATTATTTCTGGCGCATTGTTAGGCATTCCATATATTGTAGTAGCATTTACGAAAAAGCATAAAGGTATTCATGACTATTTTGGGGAAACAGTCGTTCTCAAAAACAAATATGTTCAAATGAGAAAAGACTTCCAAAATATGATTGGATAACTAAGTTATAATCAAAAGAATTTTAAAGTCTCTTTAATCATGATAAAATATATTTATCAAGAATAAGGAGGCTTTTTTTATGGCGCAAGTTACATTCAAGAATGAACCAATTACAATATTAGGTGAGGAAGTTAAAGTAGGTTCAGTAGCACCTGATTTTACTGTATTAGCAAACGACCTATCTGAAAAGACATTAAAAGACTATGAAGGTAAAAAGAAACTTATTAGTGCCGTACCTTCTTTAGATACAGGCGTGTGCAGTCAACAAACACGTAAATTTAATGAAGAAGCTGCAAATGAACAAGATGGCGTTGTCTTAACAATTTCTAACGACTTACCATTTGCTCAAAAAAGATGGTGTGCAGCTGAAGGTTTAGATAATGTGATTACATTAAGTGACCACCGTGATTTATCATTTGGTGAGAACTATGGTGTTATCATGAAAGAACTTCGTTTATTAGCACGTTCAGTATTTGTTTTGGACAAAGATAATAAAGTTGTTTATGCAGAAATAGTGAGTGAAGGTACAAACCATCCTGACTATGACAAAGCTTTAGAAGCATTCAAAAATTTAGACTAATTAACAACCATAAACTGCTGTCCATTTAGTGGACAGCTTTTTATACGAAAGAGGGCAATTATGACTGAAGAAAAGAATATGATGGAAGTATTATTTGAAAAACTTGATGTAAAAAGTAAAGACCTCCACGACGAGAATGGACAAAGTTATATAGAGAATCTTGGTTTGGCGATGGAAGACATTTATACAAACCAAAGAGATCTTTTAGAACAATCAACATTACAAGAACGAAGAAAAGCGTTCCAATTTGCTTATTTAAGTTTATTAAAAGAAGAAGTAATACAACCCAATCATCAAATGACGCCAGATTCAATTGGGTTTATTTTAAGCTACCTTGTAAACTTATTTAATAAAAACAAAAAAGAATTAAACATTGTAGATATTGCAAGTGGTACAGGACATTTGAGTGCAACAATCAATGAACAAAATCAAGACAAGACATTGATGCACCACTTGATTGAAGTAGATCCTGTATTACAACGTGTAAGTATACATTTAGCTAACTTCTTAGAAATACCATTTGATGTATACCCACAAGATGCTATTATGCCACTACCATTAGAAGAAGCAGATGTCATTGTCGGCGATTTACCAGTCGGATATTATCCACTTGATGAACGCAGTAAAGAGATGAAATTAGGCTTTGATGAAGGGCATAGTTATAGTCATTATTTATTATTAGAACAAGCTGTTACAGCAACTAGACCAGGTGGGTATGTATTCTTAATCGTACCAACAAATATCTTTGAAGGCGAAGAAGTGAAACAGCTTCAAAAATATATTGCAACAGAAACAGAAATGCAAGCATTTTTAAACTTTCCTAATTCACTGTTCAAGACAGAACAATCACGTAAATCACTATTGATTTTACAGAAGAAAGACCCTGGAATTACTAAGAGCGTTGAAGTATTGCTAGCAAACATACCAGATTTCAAGGCACAATCTCAATTGCAAACGTTTTTATCTGAAGTAGATGAATGGATGAAAGAAAATCATTCTTTATAAACTGTATTAATGCTTGATTCATAACTGTATTAGTGTTTAAATAGTATAGAATAGTATTATCAGGAGGAAGTCTAAATGACAAAAATTATAGCAATTAATGCTGGTAGCTCATCTTTAAAATTCCAATTATTTGAGATGCCTGAAGAAAAAGTTATCACAAAAGGATTAATCGAACGTATCGGATTGAAAAATTCAATTTTCTCAATTACGGTTGACGGGGAAAAAATCACAAAAACATTAGATATTGAAAATCATGAAGTTGCAGTAAACATCATGATTGAAGCTTTAAAAGAGCACAATATCATCGAAGACATTAATGACATTCAAGGTACTGGTCATCGTGTTGTTCATGGCGGAGAATTATTCCCAGAATCAGCACTTGTTACTGATGATGTATTAGCTAAAATCGAATCATTAACTGATTTAGCACCTTTACACAATCCTGCAAACATCATGGGTATTAAAGCATTTAGAAAATTATTGCCAAGTATCCCACATGTTGCAGTATTCGATACATCATTCCACCAAACTATGCCAGAAGAATCATATTTATACAGCTTACCTTACAACTTCTATAAAGATTTCGGTATTCGTAAATATGGTTTCCATGGTACAAGTCATAAATATGTATCTGAAAGAGCAGCAGAATTATTAGATCGTCCTTTAGATCAATTAAGAATTATCTCTTGTCATATCGGTAATGGTGCTTCTATTGCTGCAATTGACGGTGGTAAATCAGTTGATACTTCAATGGGCTTCACACCATTAGCAGGTGTTACAATGGGTACACGTTCAGGTAACCTTGACCCAGCTTTAATTCCATACATCATGGAGAAAACTGGTAAAAATGCTGAAGAAGTATTAAATATCCTTAATAAAGAATCAGGTTTACTTGGTATCTCAGGTTCATCAAGTGACTTAAGAGATATCGAGCAAGACGCTAACGAAGGTAACGAACGTGCTAAATTAGCATTAGATGTATTCGCATCTAGAATCCATAAATATATGGGGTCATATGCTACAAGAATGCACGGCTTAGATGCAATTGTATTTACAGCTGGTGTAGGGGAAAACTCTGACACAGTTCGTGCTAAAGTATTAGAAGGATTAGAATTCATGGGTGTTTATTGGGATCAACGCTTAAACACAGGTTTACGTGGAGAAGAAGCGTTCATCAACTACCCACATTCACCAGTAAAAGTTATTGTAATTCCAACTGACGAAGAAGTTATGATCGCACGTGATGTTGTGAAATTTGGTAACTTAGGATAATAAAGTATATTTTAAAGCGAGGCAGGCGTATCTTATATGTGAATAAGATGCCAGTCTCGTTTTTTTATGTTTAAAAAGTGATTCTACGGTTATATGTAAGTAATGCATGTTCTAAGGAGGATATATAAATGAGACCAGAAAGAGCATTAATGAAATTAGTTAGAATCGTTACACGTAGAGTCGTTAAAGAACAATCAAGAAAACAAAAACAAGAAAATAATCAAAACTTAAAAAATCAAAATAATAATCAAAACTAATTTAAAAGCGTTCAGCCATAAGGTTGAATGTTTTTTTATTAGTATAGAAAATATGTGAAAATGAGTAATAGGTTTATGTGATTGAGGGGAGATGTGAGTTAAAGGTGGAGTAAACTCACAAGATTAGAAAAGATGTGAGTTAAAGGCGGAATAAACTCACGAGATTGAAAAACATGTGAGTTAAAGGTGGAGTAAACCCACGAGATTAGAAAACATGTGAGTTAAAGGTGGAATAAACTCACGAGATTGTGAAACATGTGAGTTAAAGAGGTAGTAAACCCACGAGATTGGTGAACATGTGAGTTAAAGATGGAGTAAACTCACGAGATTAGAAAACATGTGAGTTAAAGGGGGAATAAACTCACGAGATTGAAAAAGATGTGAGTTAAAGGTAGAGTAAACAAACGAGATTGAAAAAGATGTGAGTTAAAGACGGAATAAATACACGAGATTGGTGAACATGTGAGTTAAAGACGGAGTAAACTCACGAGATTTAAAAAACTTATAAAAATCTATTTAAAAATGAAAAAAGCGTCCAGCCATTACGACTGAACGCTTTTCTTCTGTCTATTTATTTACCTTCGTGGTGTTCTTCGAATAGTTCTTTTGTTGCTACAACTGGTTCGAAATCTTCAGGCATTGTTTCTGTTCTTACTACTAGAACGTCACATGGTGAGTTTCTCACAATTGATTCTGATACAGAACCAACGATAAATCGTTCTACTGCATTTAATCCTGAAGTACCACACATGATTAAATCTACGTCAAATTCTACTGCTAATTTTTTAGGAATAACTGTTTTTGGAGATCCGAATTCAAGTTTAGTCGCTACGTTATGAACACCATTATTCTCAGCGAATTCTTTATATCCAGATAATAAACTTTCAGCAAAACTTGTTGCTTTATTTACTATTTGAGTATCATAGGCTTCAACACTTGCATATGATCTAGAATCTACAACGTTAACAATTGTTAATTTAGCGTCATTACGTTTAGCAACGGCTACAGCTTTATTATAAGCCCATTCTGATTCAGTTGATCCGTCTACTGCAATTAAAATATTTTTGTAACTTAACATAGAAACCGCCTCCTAGTTCTTTTGTTTAATTATATCATAATTTTCTGAAAAAATAACATTATAAACTTTTAAATAATAGGGAATTTACACGATTTTTATATAATGTATGTTAAAATTGGTTGTAGTAAGAAAATTTAAAAAATTTAGAAAATAAGGATAATATAAAAATTGAATAATAATGATTGCGCTTTCAAATTTGTGGCGTTATGATAAAAACAAGGAGGAATGAAAAATGATTATTGGAGTACCAAGAGAGATAAAAAATAACGAAAATAGGGTGGCATTAACACCTAGTGGCGTGGCAAGTTTAGTTGCACAAAATCATGTTGTTAAAGTAGAAACTGAGGCAGGGTTAGGTTCACAATTTACTAACGAAGATTATCAACAAGCTGGAGCAGAAATTGTAAGTCAAGAAGAAGCATGGAATGTTGAAATGGTTATGAAAGTTAAAGAACCATTACAAGAAGAATACCAGTTCTTCAAGAAAGACTTAATCCTATTTACATACTTACATTTAGCTGCTGAAGAATCTTTAACAAATGCATTACTAGAAAATGAAGTAACTGCAATTGCTTATGAAACTGTTCAGTTAAGCGATCGTTCATTACCTTTACTAGCGCCAATGAGTGAAGTAGCAGGAAGAATGTCAACTCAAATTGGTGCGCAATTCCTACAAAAAACACACGGAGGCATTGGAATATTATTATCTGGTGTGCCAGGTGTTAAAAGAGGGAGAGTAACAATAATCGGTGGAGGCCAAGCAGGAACAAATGCTGCTAAAATGGCAGTTGGTCTTGGAGCAGACGTTACGATTATTGACTTAAATCCTACACGTTTACAACAATTAGATGATCTATTTGGTGCAAGCGTGCAAACGATGATGTCATCACCATTAAATATTGAAGAAGCAGTTGTTGAAAGTGATTTAGTAATTGGATCAGTACTTATCCCAGGCGCTAAAGCACCGAAACTTGTAACTGAAGAAATGGTTAAGAAAATGAAACCAGGTTCAGTATTAGTAGACATCGCGATTGACCAAGGTGGTTCATTCGAAACATCAGATAGAATTACGACACACGATGATCCAACATATGTTAAACATGGTGTCGTACACTATGCAGTTGCTAATATGCCAGGAGCAGTTCCAAGAACATCTACAATTGCATTAAATAATGCAACAACTCCATATGCAATTCAATTAGCAAACAAAGGCTACGTTAAAGCATGTCAAGATAACGAAGCACTTGCTAAAGGATTAAACACAATACATGGTAAATTAACATATAAAGAAGTTGCAAAAGCTTTTGATAAAGAATACACACCTTATCAAGAAGTTTTGAGATAAAATTTTTAAAAAATGTCTAACTCAGATTGCTGAGTTGGACATTTTTTTAATTTATGCAACTTGCTGAAAATGAGTGGAATACCTATAATTTGATTACATATTATTATTAACAGCAGGTGATTACATGAATAAAAACGAATATTTTTCTTATCTAAAAGCAATCGAAGGCAGAACGAATTTGAATATTGATCAAAGAAAAGAATTGTATATTAACCAATCTGGTTTGGAAGGAGAAATGTATTTTAAAGCAATATTAGACACTATCGTTGATGTTCAATATCTATATAATTTAGAAATAGGAAGCTCAAATCATATACAAATTGATTTTCTAGTTGTTTCATCAACAAAAATCTATATTTTCGAAGTTAAACACTATACTGGCGATTGGTATTTTGAAGAAGAATATATTAAATGTACGAATAGTTTAAGATACCCGTCACCACATTTACAAACAAATAAAATAGAAAACAATATACAATCAATCGTTAATACTCACAACATTCCAAGAGAAATTGAAACCTTTATTATATTTACAAACAGTCATTTCAATCTACATGGCAAAAGACCACAAAATCAAGCAATACTACTTCCTCAAGAACTTTCTATAGTTCCTCATCTCATTGATACAAATCATCAAGAAGCTAATCAAGAAATCTTAAATATTTTTAAGCAATATGAATCTATTCATTCAACCTTTTACCAAAAGGATATCAATATTCTTGAAGATAAAGTTGCATCTGGTTTAAGATGCCCAAATTGTAGAAAATTATTTACTATTACTTATAAGAAAAACCAACATAACTATACATGCTGTTACTGTAAAAAGCAGTTAGGGCTTGAAGAGTTAATATATTTCAATTTAAAAGAACTTTTTATCATAAAGAGAAAACCATTTGATTTTATTGAAGCTCAAGCATGGTGTGATCCTATACCAAAACATACAGTTAGAAGAGTATGTAATAAATACTTCAAAAATACAAATATGCGAAATAAGAAATTTTATCTAGAAAAAAGTTAAAATATGTGAAGGTGATATTTTTCAAATAACATCCGTAAATTATTTAGTTTTTGGTACATAGGGTGTATCAAAATCTTATAAGGTATTCCATAGTAACAAAAGTCGGTTGAATTGTAACTAAGGCCACCCATAGTAACAAAAGTCGGTCGAAGTGTGACTAAGGCACTCCATAGTAACAAAAGTCGTCGAAAGTGTAACTAAGCGCCCGCCCACACCAACAAAAACATTAATATAAACCCATAAAATATATCAATAACTCCACCAAAAAACCTGAGACGAATTTCGTCTCAGGTTTTTCTATTTATACGATTTTTGTACCGTGTACTTCATCGAATGGTATGTCTTCTATGAGTTGTGATAAGTTATCTTTATTGAGTCCGCCACCTGGCATGATTGTGATATTGCCTTTTGAGTGAATCAACAATTTACCTAAATGGTTAATGTTATCAAATATCTCACTATCACTAGGTCCGCCATGTGTTAGTAGGCGACTGAATTGGTGTTTAATTAACCAGTCTAATGATTTTAATTGATGATAGGGATTAATAGAATCAAACGCCATATGACAAGCTGCAGGTATGATACCACATGTTTCTTTTAATGCTTTCATCTTCCATTCGTCAAGATGTCCGTGTTCATCTAAACAGCCAAATACAAATGCATCAACTTTCAAATCTTTCAATTGTAATATATCTTGTCGCATGATTTCGTATTCGAAATAATTATAGTTAAAATCTCCACCGCGAGGTCTAATCATGACAGCGACTTCGACGTTATGTTGATGACATAGTTCTACTGCAATCTTTACCATTCCGTAACTTGGTGTTGTCCCACCAACTGAAAGGTTGTCGCAAAGTTCTATTCGATTTGCACCATTTTTAATCGCTTGTTCAATTTGCGAAATTGTTTCTACACAAGCTTCTTTAATCATTTTTGGTAGCCTGTTAGTATGCGATGTCCGTCTTCAGTTACAACGATATCGTCTTCAATTCTAACGCCAGCAACACCAGGAACGTATATTCCAGGTTCAACTGTTAATACCATGCCTGGTTTGAATTCATCCGTATTAGCACTGGAAATGTCTGGGAATTCATGGACGCTTAATCCAAGTCCGTGACCAAGTCTATGTGGGAAGTATTCACCATAACCAGCATTGCTAATAATATCTCTAGCTACTTTATCGCAGTCAGCAATTTTAGCACCTGGTTTAATCATTTCAATCGCTTGTTTGTTAGCATCAAGTACGACATTGTAAATTTCTTGTGCTTTATCAGAAGGTGTACCGAATGGAACAGTTCTAGTGATATCTGAACAATAACCTTTATAAATGACACCTAGGTCAAATAGTACATATTCGTTTTCTTTTAAAGTTCTTTCTCCTGGTGTACCATGAGGAGCTGCTGCATGATCGCCGAATAATACCATAGTATCAAAGCTCATCTTAGAAATACCATGTTGTTTCATAGTTGTTTCAATATGATTTAATACTTCAATTTCAGAAACGCCAACTTCTAATTTATCAACGCCAGCTTGAATCGCTAAATCTGCATATTTAGCCGCTTCTTGTAACAACTCAATCTCGTCATTTGTTTTTACATTTCTAATATCTTTCAATACTTGATCAATATCAACAATTGTTTCAACATTAAATGCTTTTTCAATTTCACGAAGTCTTTTAACTGATAAATGCTCTGATTCAATTGCGAAAGTTTTATAAGATTGTTGTTCAATTAAATCGAATGGTGATTCTGTATCTAAGTATCCAACGATGTTTCCAGTGAAGCCTGCATTTTTAGCTTCTTCTACTTCCATTTTTGGACAAAATAGTGTTTCTTCACCATCTTTAGTGACTAATAAACTAAATAGACGTTCATGTGGTTCAGATAAATAACCTGTTAAATAAAAGATGTTTAAAGGCGTTGTAATCCATGCTGCGTCCGCACCTTTATCTTTTAAAAATGTTGCAATTTCATTATGTTCCATTATTCTTCCTCCCAAATCTCTTTCTTACATCATTATTTTAGACTTCTTGATTCATAAATTCAAATTTAGGGTATATAATATACGGAAAAGACAATGTGAGGAGGGAGATTCATGAAAGTATCATTTCATGGACAATCAGTAATCTATTTTGAAAGTAAAGGACATAAAGTGATTGTGGATCCATTTATAACAGGGAATCCATTATCAGATTTAACGGCAGATGAAGTAGAAGCAGATTATATTATATTAACTCATGGTCATGGCGATCATTTAGGTGATACTGTTAGCATTGCAAAAAGAACTGGTGCAACTGTTATAGCGTTACCTGAAGCGATTGATTATTTATCTAATAAACACGGATTAGAAAACTTACATCCAATGAATATTGGTGGGAATATTGAATTTAATTTTGGAAAAGTAAAATATGTGCAAGCCTTTCATAGTAATAGCTTTACAGAAGAAAATGGAGAAATCATCTATTTAGGTATGCCAGCTGGAATTGTATTAGAAACTGAAGCGGGTACAATTTATCATACAGGTGACACTGGTTTATTCAGCGATATGAAATTAATTGCAGATAGACACCCAGTTGATTTGTGCTTTATTCCGATAGGCGACAACTTTACAATGGGCATTGATGATGCAAGTTATGCAGTTAATGAATTTATCAAGCCGAAAAAAGTAGTACCTATTCATTACGATACATTTGACTTTATTAAACAAGACCCTAAAGATTTTGAAAAAGCTGTAACGGAATCAGAAGTTCACATTTTAAAACCTGGTGAATCGGTAGAATTATAAATGAATATGGTAGTAAGTTTAGTAAGCTGAGATGATTTTGTCATCTCAGCTTTTAAGTTTAAGAAGTAAATCTGTATAAAATACTTAATTTAATAAGCGTTGTTTCAATCTTTTATTTAATTTTTAAGATATCATTTAAGACATTAAAAATGTATAATAGAAAGTAATTCATAAAATTTGATAGAGGGTATAAACATGACGAAACATGAGCAAATTATTAAGTATATTGAATCGTTATCTGTTGGACATAAAATCTCTGTCAGACAGATAGCGAAAGATTTAAACGTCTCTGAAGGTACAGCCTATCGTGCAATTAAAGAAGCGGATAATCAAGGGCTTGTAGCATCTATTGATAGAGTAGGGACAGTTAGAATTGAGAGAAAATCTAGAGAACAAATTGAAAATTTAACATTTAATGAAATTGTTAAAATTGTGGATGGTCAAGTATTGGGCGGTAAACAAGGCTTATATAAAACTTTATCAAAATTTGCAATTGGTGCAATGGAATTAAATGATGTCGTTAAATATTTAACTAAAAATACATTGCTGATTGTTGGTAATAGATCAGATGTACAAATGGAAGCTTTAAAAAGAGGTTCTGCTGTTTTAATTACGGGTGGTTTTGAAGCGAATGAAGATATTATAAACTACGCTGACGAACACGAACTTCCGATTATTTTATCAAATTATGATACATTTTTAGTTGCCAATATTATTAATAGAGCTATATATGATCAAATGATTAAAAAAGAAATTTTAATGGTTGAAGATATTATGATTCCTATTGAATCAACTTCTTATTTAGATGATAAACAAAAAGTGCGAGATTGGAATGAATTATCTCAACAAACATCTCATACGCGTTTTCCAGTTGTTGATAGCGAAATGAAAGTTGTAGGTATTTTAACGAGTAAAGATATTGTAAATGAAGAACAAGATAAAAGTATCAGGACGTTGATGACAAAATCACCTATCATTGCACATTTAAATACGACAATCGCAACTTGTGCCCACCTCATGATTTGGGAAGGGATTGAATTGTTGCCTGTTGTATCAACCTCTAAAGTATTAATCGGAATTATTTCTCGTGAAGATGTATTAAAGACGATGCAATTAATGAGTAGACAACCACAAATAGGTGAAACGATTCATGACCAAATTGCAAAGCAAATCACAATGGACAATGGTAATGTTGTGGTGAATATATCTCCACAATTAACGAATCAATTCGGTATGTTAACGAAATCCGTCTATATTGCAGTTATTGAAGAAGCGTTACGTTATGAAATAAGAAAAATGAAAAAATCAGAAATCATGATTGAACATATAGATATTTATTATTTAAAAACTGTTCAAATTGATGACGATGTAGAAGTGAAAATTACAACATTAGATATCGGTAGAATATTTGCTAAATTCGAAGTTACGATGGTGAGCGGTAGTGCGACTGTTGCGAAAGCATTACTGATGTGTCAAATTCTCGAAAAATAAAAAAGCGTTATGTGATACAACGCTTTTTAAAATATTATTGATGTTTTTTTTGTTCGAATTCTTCCCAAGCTTTGTTCTCAATAGGTAAGTTACCTTTAAAGTATTTACTTGCTCTATAGCCATAAGATACGTTTAAAATACCAAAGAATAATAATACTAAAACAATAATATAAGTGACTAATGTTGGGAATAACAATACTTGGTCTGCTGCAAATGCGATCATAAATATACCAAAGTAAAATCTTGAACGCGCTTTATGATAAGCTTTTCTAACGTCACGTTTCGTTCTAAATGAACGTGCTAAATTTAAAATAGCAAATATTAAAGCAATAATCATAATTGTTACTGCCAAAGCAACAAGTGTAGACATAATTTCAGATGACATGTTTGATTCCTCCTACCAAGTCGAATTATATCAATTAATAAAATATAAGTAAATATAAAGAAAGAAGGATAACAATGGAAGAAATATTAAATAAAATAAAGCAATATGAAACAATTATTATACATAGGCATGTTAGACCAGACCCAGATGCATACGGCTCTCAATTAGGTTTGAAATATATATTACAAGAGGCTTTTCCTGAGAAGCATATATATGCAGTCGGTCAACCTGAACCGACGTTAACATTTATTGGAGATTTGGATGAAATTGCAGATGACACATATAATGGCGCACTTGTGATTGTTTGTGATACAGCAAACGCACCACGTATAGATGATAGTCGCTATAATACTGGTGACGAATTAATTAAGATTGACCATCATCCACCAGTAGACTCATATGGTGATATTAATTTTGTAAATACAGAAGCATCATCTACAAGTGAAATTATCTTTGATTTAAATAAATCATGGAATTTAAATGGTTCAAACGTAAGTGAGAAAGCAAGTAGAGTGCTATATTTAGGCATCGTTGGTGACACAGGTAGATTCTTATTTGATAATACGTCTACACATACAATGGAAGTTGCAGCAGAGTTAATGACGAAAGAATTCGAACGTACTAAATTACTTAACCAATTGAGTGAAAGAGATCCAGCTTTACTTCACTTCCAAGGATATATTCTTCAGAATTTCAAATATGATGGTGAAGGATTCTGTTCAATTAAAATTACGAAAGATATACTTGAACAATTCAACTTAAAACCTAACGAAGCTTCATTATTCGTGAATACTGTTTCAGATATTAAAGGATTAAAAGCATGGGTATTTGCTGTTGATGAAGGTAAAGAAATAAGATGTAGAATTCGTTCAAAAGGCATAAAAATTAATCATATCGCAGCTAAATATAACGGTGGAGGACATCCAAATGCTTCAGGTGCATCTGTATATAGTTGGGAAGAGTTTGATGCATTAGCAGCAGATATTAAATCTGAAATATAGGAGGTGAGCGCATGGTAAGTCATTTAAATATTCATTCATCATATGATTTGCTTAATTCAAGTATTAGAATCCCAGATGTTGTTCAAAAAGCTAAAAATGAAAATTATCAAGCGCTTGCTCTTACAGATTTAAATGTTCTGCACGGTGCTTTACAATTTTATGATGCATGTATAAAAGAAAATATAAAACCAATCTTCGGATTAACTATTTATTTAGATGACCAACTCAATCAAGTTGAATGTGTGGTCTTAGCTAAAAATATAACAGGCTATCATAATTTAATTAAATTATCTTCTGCTATTTCCATAAAAGAACGATTTTCAGCACCCATTGAATGGGTGAATGCTTATTCAGAAGGACTTATAATCATTGGTAAACAAATCAATGAAGCCAACTATTATTTATTCCAAGCTATAACAATTGATGACAATGATAAATATATTTCACATGATTCTACGATTGATATGAATCATAAGAAAGTTTTTATGAAGTCTGCACTTTATTTGAATGAAGATGATGGTGATAGTTTAATTGCACTTCATGCAATTAAAAATAATGAAAAATTAACGATGAGTGATTTTCAACAAAACTTAAATCATCATTTTTTAACTAAAGAAGATATATCGCAAATTAATGTAGATGAAGCGTACATACAAAACACAGACGAAATAGCTCAAAAATGTCAGGTCGAAATTGAGTATCATCAAGATTTATTACCAAAATATAAAACACCTAATAATCAATCAAGTGATGAATATCTTTGGGAATTATTAATGATGAATAAAGGCAAGTATCCACAATTTAATGAAGTATATGAAAAAAGGCTTCAATACGAATACGATATTATTGTGAAAATGGGATATTCAGATTACTTCCTAATCGTTAGTGACTTAATCAATTATGCGAAAGATCAAAACGTATTAGTTGGACCTGGACGTGGTTCATCTGGTGGATCTCTAGTTAGTTTTATTTTAAATATTACTACTATCGATCCAATTGAATTTGATTTGTTATTTGAAAGATTTTTAAACCCTGAACGTGTGACGATGCCGGATATTGATATCGACTTTCAAGATACTAAGCGAGATAAAGTAATTCAATATGTTCAAGAAAAATACGGTGATAATCGTGTTGCTGGGATTGTAACATACGGTCATCTTCAAGCGAGAGCAGTAGCAAGAGATGTAGGTAGAATATTGCAGTTTGATGATGCTACACTCAATTACATTTCAAAATTAATTCCGCATAAATTAGGTATTACATTAGACGAAGCATTTGAAGATGATGCGTTTAAACAATTTGTTAACCAGAATCATTTGCATGAAAAATGGTTTCAACTAAGTAAACAATTAGAAGGTTTACCGAGACATACATCGACCCATGCAGCAGGTATCATTATTAATGATCAGTCTTTACACCAATTTGTACCTACGATGATGGGTGATACAGGTGTCTTAACGCAATGGACGATGACAGAAACTGAAAAGATCGGTCTATTAAAAATCGACTTTCTTGGTTTAAGAAATTTATCGATTATTCAACAAGTGGTCAATCAAGTGAAATATCAAGAAAATCAAATTGTAGATATTGAAAAAATTCCTTTTGATGATCCTAAAGTCTTTCAACTATTGTCTAAAGGTGAAACAACAGGTATTTTCCAACTTGAATCTCAAGGTGTTAGAAGTGTATTAAAAAGGTTAAAGCCTGACCATTTTCTCGATATAGTAGCAGTTACATCTTTATATAGACCTGGACCGATGGAAGAAATACCAACATATATTAAAAGACGTAGACAAAATGCAGAGATAGAATATTTACATCCAGACTTAAAAGAGATATTGAAATCAACTTATGGCGTTATTATTTATCAAGAACAGATTATGCAGATTGCGAGTAAGTTCGCAGGATTCTCATATGGTGAAGCGGATATTTTGAGACGTGCGATGAGTAAGAAGAACAGAGCAGTGTTAGAAAATGAAAGAAAACATTTCGTGAATGGTAGCTTGGAAAGAGGTTACGAGGAATCAACAGCTGTAAAAATATTTGATTTAATACTGAAGTTTGCAGACTATGGTTATCCAAAAGCACATGCAGTTGCATATAGTAAAATTGCGTATATCATGACTTATTTGAAAGTGCATTATCCGACATACTTTTATGCTGCGATTCTTTCTAATGTAGTTGGTAATGAAGTTAAGACAGAACAAATGGTAACAGAACTTAAAAGAATTGGTGTGAAAATATATCCACCGTCCATTAATCATAGTGAATGGTTCTATAAAGCAACTAAAAAAGGTATATATACATCACTTGGTGCAATTAAAAGCGTTGGTTATCAAAGTGTAAAAGTCATTGTTGATGAAAGAAAAACAAACGGAACGTATAAAGATATGTTTGATCTTGTACATCGATTACCAAGTAAGGCTAAAAGTAAGAAATTGATACAAGCACTTATATATGCTGGCGCTTTAGATGATTTTGGTCAGACTAGAGCGACGTTGTTACAGTCTATTGACGATGTTTATGAAAGTAGCGAGTCTGTCGGAGATTCTAATAATTTATTGAAAGAATTAGGTTTGAACGTTAAGAAAGAATTTAAAGAAGTTGAAGAAATGCCTAATCTTATGAAAAGTGAATATGAAAAAGAATACTTAGGGTTCTATGCAACTGAGCATCCAATCATTTCATTATTCAATCAACATCAATATTTATCAATTTATCCATTAAGAATAGACTATAATAAAGTACCGATGCTCGTAATGATTGCGTCACTAAGAAAAATAAGAACTAAAAAAGGACAAAATATGGCTTTTGTCAATTTAATAGACGGATTAAATGAAGTTGAAGGGGTTATATTCCCTGATGCATATAAACAAATTGAAACAACTGATATTACAAATGTCCCAGTAATTATCAATGGCAAATTCGAAAAAAGAAATGGTAAGACACAAATGATTATTAATCAAATAGATACATTAGAAGCATTTAAACAACATAAATTTAATACGACAAAAGAAGTCGTCGTAAGAAATGTAGAAGATTTAGCTGAGTGGATAACAAATGACCACGATCGTCATATTAAAGTAACGTATTTTAATGATAAAGATTATAGTTCAAAAATGCTTGGTTATTTAAACTTAAATCATGGTAACTTTGAAGAATTTATTCATAAAATAGGTTATGAAAATGTACGTCTTTTATAGGCTTTATTAATTAAATAATTTATGCTATAGTATTCTTCATGGTGGTCTGACCACTATGAAGAATTTTTTAATTTAATTATAGAAATTTAATGTATAATAAAGGGATAGATACATACAATGAAGGGATGATTATTTTGTCATTAAGAGATGATGCACTATATATGCATAAAGAAAAACAAGGTAAATTAGGCGTTTATGCCAAAGTTAAAGTTACTAATAAAGAGGAATTAAGTCTTGCTTATTCTCCAGGTGTTGCAGAACCATGTAAAGATATACATGAAGACGTAAGAAAAGTATATGACTATACAATGAAATCAAATGCAGTAGCTGTAATTACAGATGGAACAGCTGTATTAGGTTTAGGTGATATTGGTCCTGAAGCAAGTATACCTGTAATGGAAGGGAAAGCAGTTTTATTCAAAAGCTTTGCTGGTGTAGATGGTGTGCCAATTGCACTTAATACGACAGACGTTGATGAAATTGTGAATACTGTTAAATTATTAGAACCTAACTACGGTGGCGTTAACTTAGAAGATATTTCAGCACCTCGATGCTTTGAAATTGAAGAACGTCTAAAAAAAGAAACTAAAATACCTGTCTTTCATGATGATCAGCATGGTACGGCGATCGTAACTGTTGCTGGTTTGATTAATGCATTGAAAATTACTGACAGAAAATTATCCGATATAAAAGTTGTTTTAAACGGTGCAGGTGCAGCTGGTATTGCAATTATTAAATTATTATACAGTTATGGTGTAAGAAATATGATTATGTGTGATTCTAGAGGTGCGATTTACGAAGACCGTCCTTATGGTATGAATCCTACTAAAGACTTTGTTGCGAAATGGACAAACAAAGACAAAACAGAAGGTCAATTATCAGATGTTATTAAAGATGCGGATGTATTTGTAGGTGTATCTGTTGAAGGCGCATTAACTAAAGAATTAGTTGAAACTATGGCTGAAGATCCAATTATCTTTGCTATGGCTAACCCAGTTCCTGAAATTATGCCAGATATAGCAAAAGAAGCGGGTGCTAAAGTTATTGGTACAGGACGTTCTGATTTCCCTAACCAAATTAATAATGTATTAGCATTTCCTGGTATTTTTAGAGGAGCATTAGATATTCGTGCAACTCATATAAATGAAGAAATGAAACAAGCTGCAGTAGAAGCAATTGCTAACCTTGTTTCAGAGGAAGAATTAAACGCTGATTATGTCATTCCTGGGCCATTCGATCCAAGAGTTGCACCATACGTTGCGAAAGCAGTAGCAAAAGCTGGTATGGAATCAGGTGTAGCACGTATTGAAGTTGAAGTTGATGAAATAGAACGTAGAACATATGAATTAGCAGACTTGTCATAATTTTGGAAGGAGACTCACGTTGGATAAAGAAAAGCAAAAAGGATTAATCAAGATTGTCGAACAAATTCAGTCAATTATTGTTGAAAAAAATATTCAAGTGGGTGAAAAACTGCCTTCCGAAAGATTTTTAAGTGAAACCTTAAATGTTGGACGTTCAAGTATCAGAGAAGCCCTAAGAGCATTAGAACTTTTAGGGGTGATACATACTAGAAGAGGTGAAGGTACATTCTTAAGTGATATGTACCAGCACCAGCTTTTTGATTTAATCGGAAGGTTCTTAATTCATAATGAATCACAGCTAGATGAAATCAATGAATTAAAATGGATGATTGAAAATTTCTGTGAAGAACACAATAACATTGAAACAAATTCAAAAGAAGAACTTGTTTCAAATAATAATAATCAAATTATGTATATGATTTGGAAGCTACTCTCTCAATATAGTGATAGATTTGAAAGAGACAATTGTAAATAAAATCAGGGGGATAGTGACATGTTTAAAGACTTGTTCAATCGAAGCCAGAAAAAGAAAAAATATGTAACTGTTCAAAACAGTAAAGATAATGACGTGCCTGAAGGTATCATGACTAAATGCCCTAAATGTAAAAAAATCATGTATACAAAAGAGCTCGTTCAAAACTTAAATGTCTGTTTTAACTGTGATCATCATATTGCATTAACTGCTCACGATAGAATTAGAGCTGTGAGTGATGAAGATGCATTTAAAGAGTTTGATGTTGGTATGACTGCTTCAAACCCATTAGAATTTCCTGGATATGAAGAAAAATTAGAAAAAGATAGAAAAAGCACTGGTTTAAATGATGCAGTCGTTACTGGTGTAACGTCAATTGACGGTATTCCTTATGGTATTTGTGTTATGGATTCAAGATTTAGAATGGGTAGTATGGGTGCAGTAGTAGGAGAGAAAATTTGTAGAATTGTCGATTATTGTGCAGATCACAATTTACCATTTGTATTGTTCACAGCAAGTGGTGGTGCAAGAATGCAAGAAGGCATCATCTCACTTATGCAAATGGCAAAGACAAGTGTATCCATTAAACGTCATAGTGATAAAGGCTTACTATTCATTTCATATATGACACACCCTACAACTGGAGGCGTTTCAGCAAGCTTTGCTTCAGTAGGTGATTTGAACTTTGCAGAACCGAAAGCTTTAATTGGATTTGCTGGTAGAAGAATCATTGAACAAACGATAAGTGAAAAACTACCTGACGATTTCCAAACTGCAGAATTTTTACTAGAACATGGCCAATTAGATAAAGTTGTACATCGAAAAGATATGTATAAAACTTTAAGTACTGTGCTTAAGATGCATCATAACGAGGTGAAAGACAATGCTTGAATTTGAAAAACCTTTAGAAGAAATTAAAGAAAAAATAGCATCTCTACAATCTTATCAAGAAAAACATGGTGTAGACTTAACAGATGAAATAGAAATATTGGAAGCCACTTTAACAAAAGAAACTGAACACATTTATAATAATTTAAAGCCTTGGGATAGAGTACAAGTTGCGAGATTACAAGAAAGACCTACAACTTTAGATTATATCCCTTACATATTTGATGATTTTATCGAACTTCACGGTGATCGTACTTTCCGTGATGATCCAGCTTTAATAGGTGGATTGGCTTACTTTAATGGCTTACCTGTGACTGTTATAGGTCATCAAAGAGGTAAAGACACTAAAGATAATATTTATAGAAACTTTGGTATGGCACATCCTGAGGGATATCGTAAAGCATTGCGTTTAATGAAGCAGGCTGAAAAGTTTAATAGACCAATCATTACATTCATTGATACGAAAGGCGCATACCCAGGTAAAGCTGCAGAAGAACGTGGACAAAGTGAATCTATTGCTAAAAACTTAGTCGAAATGGCATCTTTAACAGTACCTGTTATTTCTATAGTTATTGGTGAAGGCGGAAGTGGTGGCGCACTTGGATTAGGCGTAACCAATCGTCTACTTATGTTAGAGAATAGTACTTATTCAGTTATTTCTCCAGAAGGTGCAGCAGCATTGTTATGGAAAGATTCTGGGCTTGCTCAAATGGCAGCTGAAACAATGAAAATTACAGCACCTGACTTATTTGATTTAGATGTTGTAGATGAAGTTATTAAAGAACCATTTGGTGGTGCTCATAAACATCTAGAATCACAAGCATCACTTATAAAGACATCAATTGAAAAACATCTTTCAGACTTAAGAACATTAAATGCAGAAAGTTTAGTTGAAGATCGTTTTAATAAGTATCGTAATATAGGAAGTTATATCGATTAGTATATTTAAAATGACAAGCAATCATTTATACTGATATAATTTCTTTTCATAAATTTATGTATATGTGCATAATTGAATTAAAATTAAGCGATTCCAACTTTTGAAAAATTACAAAAGTTGGAATCTTTTTTTAAGAAGACGTTTACATATTTAAATAACAGTAGTTTTAATGGAATCAAGCCAATATTTGTGTTATTTTTAAATTAACAATCATATAACAAGAGAGGTCTGTATATTTATGAAAAAAATTGCGGTTTTAACGAGCGGTGGAGATTCACCAGGGATGAACGCAGCAATTCGTGCAGTTGTTCGTAAAGCTATTTATCATGATATTGAAGTTTATGGTGTATACCAAGGTTACTTAGGCTTAATAAATGATAATATCAAAAAACTTGAATTAGGTTCAGTTGGTGACATGATTCAAAGAGGTGGTACATTCCTTTATTCTGCTAGATGTCCAGAATTTAAAGAAAAAGAAGTGCGTGCGAAAGCAATTGAAAACCTTGAAAAAAGAGGTATAGAAGGATTAGTTGTTATCGGTGGAGATGGAAGTTATAGAGGTGCACAAAGATTAAGCGAAGAAGCTAAAAATCTTAAAACAATCGGTGTACCCGGTACTATCGATAACGATATTAATGGTACAGACTTTACAATTGGTTTTGATACAGCACTTAACACAATCATTGATTCTGTCGATAAAATAAGAGATACAGCATCAAGTCATGAACGTACTTTTATTATTGAAGTAATGGGAAGAGACGCTGGTGATTTAGCGCTATGGTCAGGATTAGCAGCTGGAGCGGAAACAATTTTAATTCCAGAAGTTAAATCAGACATTGAAGAAATCGCTGAAAAAATTCAACATGGTATGGATAGAGGGAAAAAACATTCTATCATTATTTGTGCTGAAGGTGTCATGACTGGTCATCAATGTGGGGAAGAATTGAAGAAATTTATTAACATTGATACACGCGTTTCATGTTTAGGCCACATTCAAAGAGGTGGTACACCTACTGGAATGGATAGAGTACTTGCTTCTCGTTTAGGCGGTTATGCAGTTGAATTACTTATGCAAGGTGATAGTGCTAAAGCAGTTGGAATCCAACAAAATGAATTAACATGTACGCATTTTGATGAAATATTCCAAGCAGAACATAACATCGACAAGAAAATGTATAATTTAGCACATCAATTATCTATATAAAAAAAGAAAAACTACGGAGGTCATTTTAATATGAGAAAGACAAAAATTGTATGTACGATAGGTCCAGCATCAGAATCAGAAGAAATGTTAGAAAAATTAATGCTTGCAGGCATGAACGTTGCTAGATTGAACTTCTCTCACGGAAGTCATGAAGAACACAAAGGTCGTATAGATACAATTAGAAAAGTAAGTTCTAAATTAAATAAAAATATTGGTATCTTATTAGATACAAAAGGTCCTGAAATTAGAACTCATAACATGAAAGATGGTTTAATTGAACTTACTAAAGGTAGTGAAGTAACAGTTAAAACAACTGAAGTAGAAGGTACTAAAGAAGCGTTCTCAGTTACTTACGAAAAATTAGCAGAAGATGTAGAAGTTGGATCAACAATTCTACTTGATGATGGTTTAATTGAACTTACAGTTAAATCAATTGATATCGCTAAAGGTGAAGTTCACTGTGCAGTAGAAAATACTGGGGAATTAAAAAATAAAAAAGGTGTTAACTTACCTGGTGTTAAAGTAAACCTTCCAGGTATTACGGATAAAGACGCTAGTGATATCCGCTTCGGTATCGAACAAGGTGTAGACTTTATCGCAGCTAGTTTCGTAAGACGTCCATCAGATGTATTAGATATTCGTGCAATTTTAGAAGAAAAAGAAAATAATTTTATTAAAATTATTCCTAAAATTGAAAATGAAGAAGGTATTGAAAATATCGATGAAATTCTTCAAGTTTCAGATGGTTTAATGGTTGCTCGTGGTGATATGGGTGTTGAAATTTTACCAGAAGCTGTTCCAATGGTACAAAAACAATTAATCCAAAAATGTAATAAATTAGGTAAACCAGTTATTACAGCAACACAAATGTTAGATTCAATGCAAAGAAACCCACGTTGTACAAGAGCAGAAGCAAGTGACGTAGCGAACGCTATTTACGATGGTACAGATGCAGTCATGTTATCTGGTGAAACTGCAGCGGGATTATATCCTGAAGAAGCAGTACGTACAATGCAAAATATTGCAGTAGCTGCTGAAGAAGCTCAAGATTACAAAAAATTATTATCTGATCGTTCAAAAATGATCGATACAAATTTAGTTAATGCAATCGGTGTATCAGTTGCACATACAGCTTTAAACTTAAACGTGGAATCAATTGTTGCAGCAACTGAAAGTGGAGCTACAGCGCAAACAATTTCTAAATATAGACCACATTCACACATTATTGCAGTTACACCTAATGAAACAACTGCTCGTCATATGACATTAGTATGGGGCGTATTACCAGTTGTGAAAAAAGGTAAACAAACAACTGATGAATTATTAAATAATGCTGTATCAACAGCTGTTAACACAGGTTTAGTTGATAATGGTGATTTAATCATTATTACTGCAGGTGTACCAACAGGTGAAACAGGTACAACTAACTTAATGAAGATTCATTTAGTAGGTGACGAATTGGCTAAAGGTCAAGGAATCGGTCATCATTCAACAGTAGGTAAAGCTGTAGTAGCAAATACTGCTGACGACTTAAAAGGAAAAGATTTAAGTGAGTCAATTGTAATTACACAATCAACAGATGCTGATATGGTTCCATATTTAGAAAATGCTAAAGGAATTGTAACAGAAGAAGGCGGATTAACTTCACACGCTGCAGTTGTAGGCCTTAACTTAGGCGTAGCAACTATCGTAGGTGTAGAAGGCGCTCGCGAAAAAATAGCAGATGGTACATTAATTACATTAGATCCTAAACAACACAAAGTGTTCGAAGGATATGCTAACGTATTATAATATATGTGAGATAGAGACTGGGATATGATATCCTAGTCTCTTTTTTGATTTTATGGATGCATATGCCGTTATTAGCAGTTCTGGCTAAAAGTGCAAATACTGGTTCCTATATATGACTACTAAATAAGGCTACAAAAAAACATCTCATTTTCTGATTTGCTCAAGAAAATGAGATGTTTTTAATTTACTTTATTTAAATACTTTACGTTTTTGATTAAAGTACATGAATGTCAAAATGATAAACCAAATTGGTGTAATTAATATAGCGATTAATGTCACTTTATTTGTCATCAATAACACGAATACGAAAATAAAGAATATTAATGTAATCCATGCTACTGGAACACCACCAGGTAATTTGAAATCAGAAGCTTTGTTTAATTCTGGTGATATTTTACGATATCTAATATAAGCAATAATAATTAATGACCATACTACTAAGAAAAGAACAGTTGAAACTGATGTTACATATTTAAATACTTCACCAGCGTCTTTAATTACGTAATTTAAAAGTACTGAGATCATTAATAAGAAACAACTAAATAGTGTTGCTTTATAAGGGACACCAGTTTTATTTGTTTGGCCAAAACTTTTATTTGCTTGTCCATTTTGTGATAATCCATAAAGCATTCTACTATTTGAGAAAATACCACTATTACAAGATGAAGCTGCAGCTGTTAAGACAACAAAGTTGATAATTGCTGCTGCGATTGGAATACCGATCAGTCCAAATAATTTTACGAATGGACTTTCGGCAGGGTCGATTTTGTCCCAAGGTGTAATTGACATGATGATAATAAGTGAACCTACATAGAAAAGCATAATTCTAACTGGAACACTATTTATCGCTCTTGGTATCGTCTTATGTGGATCTTTCGTTTCACCAGCTGTAACACCGATTAATTCAATACCTACAAATGAGAATGCTGCCATTTGGAATGATAAGAAGAAACCATTCATACCATTTGGGAAAATACCATTATGATCCCAAATATGTGTTAGTGAAGCTGTACCGTATGGTGTTTCATATGCCATTACGATCATGATAATACCGACAACGATTAATGCTACGATCGTTGTTATTTTAATAATAGAGAACCAGAACTCTAATTCACCAAATAGTTTAGCAGTCATTAAATTCATTGTCATTAATATGAGTATTGTAAATAATGCTGTAATCCATGTTGGTATGTCAGGAAACCAAAAACTTATGTATTTTGCTACTGCAGTTACTTCAGCCATACCAGTGACAATCCAACAGAACCAGTAAGTCCATCCTGTTATATATCCCGCGAATGGGCCGATATATGTATGTGTGACATCTGCAAAAGAATGAAAATCAGTGTTTGAGAGTAATATTTCCCCTAAAGCTCTCATAAACAGAAATAAAATTAAACCTATTATAATATAGGTCAGTAGTATTGAAGGGCCTGCTGAACTGATTGTTTCACCAGCACCTAAGAATAAGCCTGTACCTATAGCACCACCTATCGCAATAAGTTGTACATGCCTATTGCTTAACTCCCTTTGTAAATTGTTAGCCATATAAACTTTATCCCTCTTTCATATACAAACTTTTATGTTATTATTATGCGCTTACTGTAAGAAAATAGCAATTAAAAAATGAATGTTTAACAACTGTTTGATACCTGTTAACATGATTTATTATTTTTATCATATATAATAATAAAAATGAATGGATGAACGACGAAATGACGTATTCTGATAAAAATGATAGGGTATTACTCACTCGTAAATCCTTTTGTGTTCACGTTTTCGGGATATATTTAATTTACTATAGCAATATTATAAAAATTATAAAATTACAACTGTTTATTTTTATTCATCTAAAATTACTAAAGAATTTAAAGTTTAAAAGTCCTTCGCATTCACAAAACTAAAGAAATTATATATAATGATAGATGAAAGCCATTACATATATGGGCAATTATTTAGTAAGGGGGATATTATTATGGCACAAGTAGCAAAAGGGTTAGAGGGCATCATTGCTTCTGAAACTCAAATTAGTTCAATCATAGATAATCAATTAACTTATGCAGGTTATGAAATAGATGATTTAACTGAAAATGCTTTATTCGAAGAAGTTATGTTTTTACTATGGAATTTAAGATTACCAAACAAAGAGGAATTAGCTGAACTAAATGAGAAACTACTAGGATATATGACTCTAAACCCTAGAATGTATACACATTTTGAAGATTATGCGACTGATAAAGTTCATCCAATGACTGGATTACGTACTTCATTATCTTATTTAGCGCATTTCGATCCAGATGCTGAAAAATTTGATGAAGAAATGAACTATGAACGTGCAATTAGAATTCAAGCAAAAGTTGCATCGTTAGTTGCAGCATTTTCTCGTGTAAGACAAGGTAAAGAAGTTGTAAAACCTAAAAAAGATTTAACATATGCAGCAAACTTCTTATATATGTTAAGAGGTGAAGTTCCAACTGATGTTGAAGTAGAAGGTTTTAACAAAGCATTAATTTTACATGCTGACCATGAATTCAATGCTTCAACATTTACAGCACGTGTAGCGGTTTCGACATTATCTGATATGTATTCAGGTGTGACAGCAGCAGCTGGCGCATTGAAAGGCCCATTACATGGTGGTGCTAACGAACAAGTTATGAAAATGTTAACTGAAATTGGTACTGTCGACAAAACTGATGATTACATTAAAGAAAAAATCGCAAACAAAGAAAAAATTATGGGCTTCGGACACAGAGTTTATAAAAATGGTGATCCTAGAGCGAAGTACTTAAAAGAAATGAGTCGTCGTATTACAGATGAATCAGGTCAAAAAGAACTGTTTGAAATTTCTTTAAGAATTGCTGAAATTATGAAAGAAGAAAAGGGATTATTACCTAACGTTGACTTCTTCAGTGCAACTGTATATCACAGCATGGGTATTGATCACGATTTATTCACACCAATTTTTGCGATTAGTCGTATGTCAGGTTGGACAGCTCATATTCTTGAACAATATAGAACAAATAGAATTATGAGACCTAGAGCTGAATATACTGGTGAACGTGATCGTAAATATGAACCAATTGAAAATCGTTAATTTAATGAATATAATATAACTAACAAATTTAGATGGAGGAATCATATAATGACAGCAGAAAAAATTACAACAAATCAAGGCGTTTTAAATGTTCCAAATAATCCAGTTATCCCATTTATTATTGGGGATGGAATCGGACCAGATATCTGGAATGCAGCAAGTAGAGTATTAGATGCAGCTGTAGAAAAAGCATATAATGGCGAAAAGAAAATCGAATGGAAAGAAGTATTAGCAGGTCAAAAAGCATTCGATGAAACTGGTGAATGGTTACCAAACGAAACTTTAGAAACGATTAAAGAATATTTAATCGCTATTAAAGGTCCATTAACTACACCAATCGGTGGCGGAATTCGTTCATTAAACGTTGCTTTACGTCAAGAGTTAGATTTATTCACTTGTCTACGTCCAGTACGTTGGTTCAAAGGTGTTCCTTCACCTGTTAAACGTCCTGAAGATACAGATATGGTTATCTTCCGTGAAAATACTGAAGATATTTATGCTGGTATTGAATTCCAAGAAGGCTCAGATGAAGCTAAAAAAGTTATAGACTTCTTACAAAATGAAATGGGTGCTAAAAATATTAGATTCCCTGAAACTTCAGGTATCGGTATTAAACCAGTATCTAAAGAAGGTACTGAAAGATTAGTAAGAGCAGCAATTAACTATGCATTCGATAATAATCGTAGAAATGTTACGTTAGTTCATAAAGGTAACATTATGAAATTCACTGAAGGTGCTTTCAAAAAATGGGGTTACGATTTAGCTGAACGTGAATTCGGAGATCGCGTATTCACTTGGCAACAATACGATAAAATTGTTGAAGAAGAAGGTAAAGATGCTGCTAATAAAGCACAATCAGATGCAGAGGCTGAAGGTAAATTAATTATCAAAGACTCTATCGCTGATATCTTCTTACAACAAATTTTAACGCGTCCTGCTGAATTTGATGTAGTAGCTACAATGAACTTAAACGGTGACTACATTTCAGATGCATTAGCAGCTCAAGTTGGTGGTATTGGTATTGCACCAGGTGCAAACATTAACTACGAAACAGGACATGCAATTTTCGAAGCGACACACGGTACAGCTCCTAAATATGCTGGTTTAGATAAAGTTAACCCTTCATCAGTATTATTAAGTGGTGTATTAATGTTAGAACACTTAGGTTGGCAAGAAGCTGCTGACAAAGTAACACAATCTGTTGAAGCTACAATTGCTTCTAAAGTAGTAACATATGACTTTGCTCGTTTAATGGATGGCGCAACTGAAGTTAAATCTTCAGAATTCGCTGATGAATTAATTAAAAATTTACCATAATAGATTGTTATTTGAGGAAGGTTATTTATTAACCTTCCTTTTATTATAAGGAGATGAACAACATGGCAAGAAAGAAAATTTCAATTATTGGAGCAGGATTTACTGGCGCTACAGCTGCATTTATAGCAGCCCAAAAAGAGTTAGGTGATATTGTACTTGTTGATATGCCTCAATCTGAAAACCCAACAAAAGGGAAAGCGTTAGATATTGCAGAAAGCGCACCGGTATTAGGCTTTGATTCAAAAGTAACGGGTACTGCTAATTATGAAGATACAAAAGATTCAGATGTCGTCATTATTACAGCGGGTATTGCAAGAAAGCCTGGTATGTCACGTGATGATTTAGTACAAACGAATCAAAATGTTATGAAATCTGTAACGAAAGAAATTGTTAAATACTCACCTAATTGCGTTATCTTAGTCTTAACAAACCCTGTAGACGCTATGACTTATACAGTGTATAAAGAATCAGGATTTCCGAAAGAGCGCGTAATTGGTCAATCTGGCGTATTAGACACTGCTAGATTTAGAACATTTGTTGCAGAAGCATTAGACCTTTCTGTTAAAGATGTAACAGGATTTGTATTAGGTGGTCATGGAGATACAATGGTTCCACTTATTAGATACTCAGCAGCTGGTGGCGTACCTTTAGAAAAGTTATTATCTGAAGAAAAAATTGCTGAAATTGTTGATAGAACAAGAAAAGGTGGAGCTGAGATTGTTAACTTACTAGGTAATGGTTCAGCATATTATGCACCAGGAGCAGCTTTAATTGAAATGACAGAAGCAATATTGAAAGATCAAAAGAGAGTATTACCTTCAATTGCTTATTTAGAAGGTGAATATGGTTATCAAGACATCTATTTAGGTGTACCAACTGTATTAGGTGCTAAAGGTATTGAAAAAGTCATTGAGTTAGACTTAACTGACGAAGAAAAGCAATTACTTGATGAATCTGCTCAATCTGTTGAAGCAGTAAAGAATATTTTACAATAAAATAACAGTTAAAAGGCGCATTCTGCTTTGAATGCGTCTGTTTTATTTAGCTAGTGTTAACTTTTTGTAAAGTTCTCTAAATAACCATTATTTTTTTAATAATTTAAGTTATAATTATATTAAATCGCTTAAGGAGGACCTTGAATGTCACAAAAAGTATTGGTAGTAGACGATGAGCAATCTATCGTTACATTGCTTAAATATAATATAGAACAAGCTGGTTACCAAGTAATTGTAGCTTATGATGGAGTTCAAGCGTTAGAGAAAGTTAATGAAGAGAAACCAGATTTAGTAGTATTAGATGTAATGTTACCTGAGAAAGATGGAATTGAAGTTTGTAAAACGATTCGATCAGATAAAAACCAAGTTCCCATTCTTATGCTTACAGCTAAAGACGATGAATTTGATAGAGTATTAGGTCTAGAATTAGGTGCAGATGATTATATGACTAAACCATTTTCACCTCGTGAAGTTGTAGCACGTGTTAAAGCTATATTAAGACGCGTTGGGCAAGTTGAAAATAAAAACATAGATGATGATGAAGATATTATTCTAGGTGCAATTAGAATTAGACCTGACTTCTTTGAAGTGTATAGAAATGATGAGTTATTAGAATTGACACCAAAAGAATTCGAACTTTTACTTTACCTTATTGAGAGACAAGGTCGTGTGATAACTAGAGAACATATGTTGAATTCAGTTTGGAATTATGAATTTGCTGGAGACTCTAGAATAGTCGATGTGCACATTAGTCATTTGAGGGATAAACTTGAAGAAAATCCTAAACAACCTCAATTCATTAAAACGGTGAGAGGTTTAGGCTATAAGTTAGAAAGACCAAAGAATAATGATTAAGTTCTATAATAAATTACTAATTATACTTACAACGGTTACTGTTGTAAGTTTTCTTATATTAGGGTTTTTCCTTCATAATTCTAGTTACGATTTAATTTCTAAACAACAGCAAAAATTATTAAAGACTGAATCCAAAAAAGTTTACGATATTGCAAAAAATAATCCTGAAAATCTTAAAGATATTTTAAGTGTCTTTGATCAAGATATTTTACTGCAAAAAGATGGACGAGTGTTATATCGTTCAAGTGAAAAAGATACAAATATATTTAATCAAAATAAAATGCAAGCTATATCTGATGCAAAAGCTTTTGATGAATATTTTGCAGTAGACAAGTCAGAATCTGAAGTCATGTATGCAAGAACGTATGGTGATTATACAGTTGTCATTGCAAAACATACAGATACGATAGCGATTATTCAAAAAGATATTTGGAAATATTTATTGTTAGTCTTATGTTTTACATTACCTTTAATTTATTTTGTCGTTCGATATATTAACACTTCTTATATTCATCCAATTAAAGAAGTGACATATGCTACTAAATTATTGGCTTCTGGTAAATATCGTGTTAGAGTGCCAGAAAGTAATGTGAAAGAAACGAAAGAACTCTTTGTTAATACGAATGAACTTGCTAGAACATTAGATAATTTAAATAATGAACAGAAATTGCAACGTAATCGATTGGAAACGACTTTAGAGAATATTCCAAGTGCAATTTTAATGTTAGATAGAGAAGGTTATATTGTCATCGCAAACAAGACGTATCATGACTTATTTGATAGAAACAGTCATTCAGAAGGACAGTTATTTAAAGAAGCAATGCCTAATGTTGAGATTATACAGATGATGAACGAAGCGTTAAAATTAGAAAAACCTATGTTTGAACAAGTCGAAATGTATATCAATGATGTTCATAATAAGTTCTTTGAAGTTTCAGTTATTCCAGTATTATCCCGAAAAAAACGAAATCTATTAGGTTTAGTTGTCGTTATGCATGATATAACGAAGTTGAAGAAATTAGAACATATGCGAAAAGATTTTGTGGCTAATGTATCTCATGAATTAAGAACACCAATTACATCGATAAAAGGATTTGCGGAAACATTATTAGATGGTGCTAAAAATAATCCCGAATCGTTAGATATGTTCTTAAATATTATGTTAGATGAATCTAATCGAATTCAATCACTTGTTCAAGATTTACTCGAGTTATCAAAAATCGAACAAAATAGCGAGATACCGAAAGAACAAATATCTTTAACAGAAATTGGCGAACATTCGATTAATACAGTATCAAATGTTGCTTCTAAAAAAGACATACACATTACAAATCATATCGATAAAGAAGTGTATGGATATGGTGACAAAGATAAATTAACACAGGTGTTGATTAATTTATTAACGAACGCCATTAGTTATTCACCGAAATCTAGTGAAGTTATTATAACCATTAAAGAAGTAGATGATGGTCAAATCATTTCTGTGAAAGATAATGGTATAGGTATATCTAAAGATGAACAAAAACGAATTTTTGAAAGATTTTATCGTGTAGATAAAGCGCGTAGTAGAGATTCAGGAGGAACAGGACTTGGTTTATCCATTACGAAACATATTGTAGAAGCGCATAATGGACAAATCAAAGTTGAATCAGAAGTTGGAAAAGGATCTAACTTTATTGTGAAACTCTTTAATAAGTAATCTTCATACAATCTTTACAATTTATTCATATTGAATTAATCATGAACAGATAGAATAAACATAGACCCCTTCATTTTGATGATTATGCGAAATACATTGTGTATTTCGCTTTTTTTATTTATGCGAAACAATCTTATTATATTGTGAGATATGATAAAATATAATCAATATAAAGATGGAGGTATCTTATTGTGGAAAAATTGGTACTGATTGATGGTAATAGTTTATCATTTAGAGCATTTTTTGCTTTGCCTTTATTAACAAATAAAGCTGGCGTTTATACTAATGCTATATATGGTTTTACGATGATTTTAGATAAAATAATTAAAGAAGAAGAGCCAACTCATTTTATGGTTGCTTTTGATGCTGGAAAAACAACTTTCAGAAATAATATGTACAGTGAATATAAAGGTGGTCGTGAGAAGACGCCGGATGAATTAAGAAGCCAATTACCATATATCCGTCAACTTGTGGAAAGTTATCATATTAAACATTATGAATTAGAAAATTATGAAGCGGATGATATTATCGGTACATTATCTCGTGAAGCGGATGAGAAAAATATTAAGACGATCATTATTACGGGTGATCGAGATTTAACTCAGCTAGCAAGTGAAAATGTAACGATTTATTATACAAAAAAAGGTGTAACAGATATTGATCATTACACACCTGAATTTATCGCTGAAAAATATGATGGTTTAGTACCTAACCAAATTATTGATATGAAAGGGCTTATGGGTGATAAGTCAGATAATATACCAGGTGTGCCTGGAATTGGTGAGAAGACAGCGATTAAATTACTGAAACAGTTTGAGACTGTAGAAGGTGTTTATGAAAATATTGATGAGTTAAAGAAATCAAAAATGAAAGAAAAATTAATAGATAACGAAGACAATGCTAAGTTAAGTAAAGAGCTAGCTACGATTAATCGTGAGTCTCCTATTGAAGTCACAATTGATGACTTGAAACTTACAGAACAAAGTAATGACGAGAAGATAAAGTTATTTAAGACATTAGAATTCAAACAATTGCTTGATCAAATGGATGCAAGTGCTGAAGCAACAGATGACCGAGAGATTAAATACTCAACTGATATTGATGACTTTGATTTTGATAATGTAACTGAAGCGGCTATTCATTTTGAAACAAACGAAGCTAATTATTTAAAAGCAGATATACTTGGATTTGCGATTCATGCAAATGACGAAACTTATGTTGTTTCTCTTGATGTTTTAAAAGAACATAAAAAATTACAACAATGGCTTGAAAATGATCAAGTAACATTTGCAACTTATGATGCTAAAAAAACGATTATATTATGTAAAAGATTAGGTATTGAAATTAATGGTATTCAGTTCGATACAATGTTAGCGAGTTACATTTTAGATCCTTCTAGAACAATTGATGATGTATACTCAGTTGTATCAGAATTTGGCATTTATTATGTACCGAATGATGAAAGTATATATGGCAAAGGTAAAAAGTTGCACGTCCCAGAAGAAGATATGCTTTTTGAAAGTATCGCTAAAAAGGTAACAGCAGTTTATGAAACAAAAGATAAAATGACTGAATTACTAGATGAAAAAGATCAATTAAGTCTACACGATGATTTAGAATTACCGTTAGCACGTGTATTAGCTGAAATGGAATATATCGGCATAACGGTTGATAAAGATACTTTAGTTGAAATGCAAGAAGACTTGAAAGTACGTATCGATAAATTGATTGAACAAATTCATCATCATGCTGGTTCGGAATTCAATATTAATTCACCAAAACAGTTAGGTGTCGTATTATTTGAAGATTTAAAACTACCAATTATTAAAAAGACAAAGACAGGATACTCAACTGCAGTTGATGTGTTAGAACAACTGCGCAATGAACATCCAATTATTGAAGATATATTAGTCTATAGACAACTCGCTAAACTTCAATCTACTTATATTGAAGGATTGCAAAAAATGATTACGTCTGAAGGTAAGATTCATACGAGATTTAATCAAACATTAGCTCAAACGGGTCGTTTAAGTTCTGTAGATCCTAATCTACAAAATATACCTATAAGATTAGAAGAAGGTAGAAAAATTAGAAAAGCATTTAGACCAAGTAAAGAAAATCACGTTATTTTTGCTGCTGACTATTCTCAAATCGAATTACGTGTATTAGCAGATATTACTGGTGACGAGCATATGAAAGAAGCCTTTACTGCTAATGAAGATATTCATACGACAACTGCAATGCGTGTGTTCAATGTCAGTAAAGACGAAGTAACTTCAAATATGAGAAGACAAGCAAAGGCAGTTAACTTTGGTATTGTGTATGGTATTAGTGATTATGGTTTAAGTCAAAGTTTAGGTATTACAAGAAAAGCTGCTAAGCAATTTATTGATGATTACTTAGATAGTTTCCCTAAAGTAAAAGAATATATGGATACAATCGTACAAGATGCTAAACAAAAAGGTTATGTAGAAACGCTACTTCACAGAAGAAGATATACACCAGACATCACAAATCGTAACTTTAATTTAAGAAGTTTTGCTGAGAGAACAGCTATGAATACACCAATTCAAGGTAGTGCAGCGGATATTATTAAATTAGCAATGGTACAATTTGCGAATAAGATGAAAGATAAAGATTTTAAAGCTAAATTATTATTACAAGTACACGATGAATTAATATTTGAAGTTCCAGAAGATGAATTAGAAGCATTCCAACCGTTTGTAGAAGACATCATGGATAATGCACTCGAGTTATCTGTGCCATTAAGTGTAGAATCTAGTTCAGGACAAACATGGTATGATGCTAAATAATAAAAGGAAAGAAGATTATATATGCCTGAGTTACCAGAAGTAGAAAGTGTTAAAAAAGTGATAGAACCTAAAATTGTCGGTGCCACAATACAAAATGTAACTTTTTCAGAAAAAGTTGAATTGGGCAAATCGACAGGTAAAGAAACAATTATAAAAGGTAGTTCATTAGCTGTATTCAAAGAACGTACTGAATATTACAAGATTATGAGTGTCTATCGTAGAAGTAAATATATTTTTATGGAAATTGATAACGGTGAAAATAGCAATGTTATCATGTGTCACTTCGGTATGACGGGGGCATTTTTTACAGTTCCAGATTTAAGTCATATTGAAGTTGATAACCATAGGAAGCATTGGCACGTTATATTTGAATTAGATAACGGATTACAGCTTATTTACACAGATATTAGAAGGTTTGGTGAATTAAGAGCATTGGAAGATTTAAGTGAATATCCTTCAGTCTTAAAAATTGCACCAGAACCGTTTGTTGAAGAAGCTTACCAACATTACTTAAATAAAGTGATGTCAAATAAATTTATCAATAAACCAATTAAAGTCGCGATATTGGACCATACAGTTATATCAGGTTGCGGTAACATATATGCTTGTGAAGCTTTGTTAAGAGCAGGCGTTCTTCCGATGAGACCTGTGAAAGACTTAACTTCAAAAGAACGTAAAGCGGTCTTTGATGAAGTGGTTAACGTGTTACAAGAAGGTATCGATAACGGTGGTTCAAGTATATCTGATTACTACAATGCAGATGGTGAAAAAGGGACAATGCAAGAAAAGCATAGAATATATGGTAAAAAAGTGTGTGGTCAATGTGGCGGGCAAGTATTACAAAAAGTCATTGCCACAAGAAACACGCACTATTGTCCAAATTGTCAAAAGTAGGTGTAAAAATGGCGAAAGTAATAGGTTTAACTGGAGGTATTGCTACCGGCAAGTCTACAGTATCTCGTATTTTACAAGATAAAGGGTTTTGTATAGTAGATGCCGACGTAGCTAGTCGAAAAGCAGTCGAAAAAGGTAGCGTTGGTCTACAACAAGTTAAAGAAGTATTTGGAGAAGATGCAATTATAGATGGTGAAATGAATAGACAATATATTGGTTCTATTGTATTTAAAGATTCAACAATGCGAGAAAAGCTAAACAATATTATTCACCCGATAGTAAGAACAATAATGGATAAAGAAAAAGAAGAGGCATTAAATCATGGTAAAAATGTCATAATGGATATTCCGTTATTGTTTGAGAACAAATTGCAAAATACAGTCGATGAAACTTGGTTAGTTTATACAGATCAAGAAACTCAAATACAACGTCTTAAAGAACGTAATCAGTTAAGTGATGAAGAAGCGGAAGCAAGAATACAATCACAAATACCAATAGATGAAAAGAAAGCATTAGCTGATTGTATAATTGATAACAATGGAAGTTTAGAGGATTTACATCAAAATATTGATGATTTACTTAATAATAAGGCATTAAATCTTTAAAATTAAATAAGCTTAAAATGAAAGTGGATGAATAGCATTTGTTATTCTTCCACTTTTTTAAATTATTTTAGAAAAAGATAATAGAAAACGTTTTCAACAAACTTTTAATGTGATATACTAATTGCAATAAATAGTATATCACATTAAAAGGGGTTCTCGACTATGAAGAAAAATATCGCAATTAATGGTTTAGGAAGAATTGGAAGAATGGTCTTAAGAGGTGCACTTAAATCAAATGATTTAAATATTGTGGCTATTAATGCTTCATATCCACCAGAAACAATTGCTCATTTAATTAAATATGATTCTACACATGGCAAATTAGATGGAGAAATTAAAGCAGTTGAAGATGGCATCATTATTGATGGTCATAAAATTTTACTTGTATCTGAAAGAGATCCTAAATTATTACCGTGGGGAACTTTAGGAATTGATATTGTTATAGAAGCAACTGGTAAATTTAATCATGGAGATAAAGCTATCGCACATATTGACGCTGGCGCTAAGAAAGTTATTTTAACAGGACCATCTAAAGGTGGACATGTTCAAACAATTGTTAGAGGTGTAAATGATGATGCACTTGATTTAAATGATTTTGATATTGTTTCAAATGCATCTTGTACAACAAATTGTTTAAGCCCAGTAGCCAAAGTTTTAAATGATACATTTGGAATCGAAAATGGATTAATGACAACTGTACATGCATTTACGAATGACCAAAAGAACTTAGATAATCCTCATAAAGATTTAAGAAGAGCACGTTCTTGTACGGATAGTATCATTCCAACTTCAACAGGTGCAGCAAAAGCATTGTCACTTGTATTACCTGAATTAGAAGGGAAAATGCATGGAATGGCATTAAGAGTACCAACTTCTAATGTTTCTCTTGTAGATTTAGTTGTCGATTTAAAACAAAATGTAACAGTTGAAGAAGTGAATGAAGCATTACGTCAAGCTAGTAATGGACCATTAAAAGGGATTATGGATGTTAATGATGAGCCACTTGTTTCAATTGACTTCAAAACGAATCCACATTCAGCAATCGTTGACGAACAATCTACAATGGTCATTGCAGATAATAAAGTGAAAGTACTTGCTTGGTATGATAATGAATGGGGTTACTCAATGAGAGTTGTTGAACTAGCAGAACAAATTGCTCAAATACTTTCAGAAGTGAGAGAACAAAAAATTTCATAAGTGATATAAGTTACATTTAAAACGTAATGTGGTAAATTAAATACCGCATTACGTTTTTTTATTGAATAATAATACTGTTAAGTATCTATAAGTGCATTTTGAAAAGTAGTGAGCGTTTAAAAAAATAACAAACTACTGTATAATCAACCTATGTAATAAGTATATGAGGGGTGAAACGAATGAGATGTCCAAACTGTAAATATGAAAATTCCAAAGTTGTAGACTCTAGACACGCGGATGATTTAGTAGCAATTAGAAGACGAAGAGAATGTGAATCATGTGGATTTCGTTTCACAACTTTTGAAAGGGTAGAGCTCACACCTTTAATCGTCGTAAAAAAAGACGGCGCAAGACAAACATTTAATAGAGATAAAATATTAAACGGTTTAGTACGTTCTTGTGAAAAAAGACCAGTTGCTTATCAAAAATTAGAAGAAATTACAAATCAAGTTGAAAAAGAATTAAGATCTGAAGGTAATACAGAAGTATCTTCAAATGATATTGGTGAAAAAGTTATGGAACATTTAATGGATGTCGATCAAGTATCTTATGTAAGATTTGCGTCTGTATATAGAGAATTTAAAGATGTCGATCAATTATTAAAGTCTATGCAAGGCATATTGAAAGACCGAAAGTAAGGTGAGTATTAATGGCGGAATATTTTAGTGGTATCAAGCCAAGTGATGGCTTCTATGTTAAATCGAATTATAATTATACACATGTACATCAAGATATATTAGTTAGTTTATATACGCCATTAATTGGAACTGATGCAATTGGTGTTTATTTATATTTATCGCAGTTTAATTATCATCATGAAACAGAAGCGTATAATCATTATACAATTATGAATGATTTAAGAATTAATCTGTCTAGCTTTAGAGATGCTTTAGACTTGTTAGAAGGTATAGGCTTACTGAAGACATATTTTAAGACGAATCAAGAAGCGCAATCATTTATTTATCAATTAGAGCAACCTGCCACAGCAGAGCAATTCTTTAATGACCCTTTATTATCTGTATTTTTATATCAACAAATTGGGAAGTCGAGATATATTAAATTAAAAAATAGATATAAAGATGACAGTGTGACGACTCAAGGCTTTCATGAAGTGACCAAGAGCTTTACTGATGTATTTAAAGTGCCAAAGTTGACGAATGTTGAACAACAAGATGATATCAATATTCGACCTGAATATAAAAGTAAGGGACTCGATTTGTCAGACGTTCAATTTGATTTTGAAATGTTAGAGTTATTGTTGAGTAATCATTTAATTTCTAAAGAGATTTTAAATAAACAGACGAAAGAAGTCATCATACAAATTGCTACATTATACGGTATTACACCGGTTGAAATGAAGTCTATTATCTTAAAATCCATTACAGAGAACCAAACGATTTCACTACAAGATTTAAGAAAACATGCACGTACAATCTATCAAATCGAGCATGAAGGTGAATTGCCGACTTTAGATTTAAAAAATGAAAAGTCTAAAGCAAATTCGCATGCTGAAAACAGTGAAGTGAACTCTTTGTTGTCATGGTTTGAACTGTTGGATACGACAAGTCCAATAGACGTGTTATCATCATTTACGCAATCTGAACCAACAATTGCACAAAAGAGAACTGTTGAAGATATTATTACACGCGAAAAATTACCGTATGGTGTAATTAACATCTTGTTAGAGTATGTAATGTTTAAAAATAATATGCAGTTACCGAAAGCATATATTGAAGAAATAGCTTCGAATTGGAAGAAACTTAAATTATCCTCAGCTGAAGAAGCTTATCATTATGTTAAAAATCTTGATAAACAAAAAGCTGAGAAGAAAAAAGAACGTAAAAATAATGCAAATAACCCATATAAATTAAAATCAATTGAAAAGACACCAGAATGGTTATTAAAACAAAAATCTTCTGAATCAACTAAAGAAGAGAAACAAAATGATCATGAATCAGATGCAGCGTTTGAAAAAAGAAAACAAGCGCTTCAAAAAGAAATGGAAGCTTTTTGGAAAGAAGGTGATCAATAATGGAACCACTTGGACAACATTTGAAACAAAATAAAGATTTTCAAAAACGATTAGAAAAAATTAAAAAAGATACATTGTCTCATAAAGAGGTAAAGGCATTTTTAGAAGAACATCAATCTGAATTAACGAACGAAATGATTGATAGAGATTTAGATCAACTACAAGCATATAAAGATCAATCGAAATGTTGTGAGAAATGTGGGAGTTATGGTACTTGTATCAACTTTGTGAAAGGTCATGTACCTGAACTATACATTGAGAATGACCACATCAAAACAAGGTACTTACCATGTCCGAACAAAATCGAATACGATGAACAAAGATTTGAATCAAGTTTAGTGACATCATTCCAAATGCCAGAAGAAACGTTGAAAGCGACGATCAAAGATATATATATCGATAATGAATCTCGTATGCAAATTATTAAGAAGGCTATGGATATCTGTAATAAAATTGTAGCTGGTGATGAAGTTAAAGGACTATATATTCATGGTCCATTCGGAACGGGTAAATCATATATATTAGGTGCAATTTCAAATCAGCTAAAAGTCAAAAAGCAACCTTCTACAATTATATATTTGCCTGAATTTATTAGAGTGCTTAAAAATGGATTTAATGACGGATCATTCAGTAGTCGATTTGAAGCGGCACGTGAAGCTAAAGTGTTGATGCTAGATGATATTGGTGCGGAAGAACTGACACCATGGGTTCGTGATGAAATATTGGGTCCATTATTGCATTATAGAATGGTCCATAAATTACCGACATTCTTTAGTTCGAATTTTAACTTTGAAGAGTTAGAATTTCATTTGAGCAAGACACGACAAGGTGCAGAAATCACAAAAGCTAGTCGAATAATGGAACGTATTAAAACAATCTCTGAGCCATATGAATTAGATGGTAAAAACTATCGCGCTTAATTTTAGCTTGATATTTTACAGTAGAGTTGTATAATTGAATTATCTTAAATGAATATACAAATTTAGAGGACATGACGTCTATAAAGCATTCACAGAGAGTCTCATTGAGCTGGAATTGAGATAATGCAATATAAATAGTTACTCCCTCAATACATGATGTGTTAATCCACATTCGGCTCAAGACCGTTATCTTATGTAGAGTTATCGTACTTATAAGTTAAGTGCGTTAATGAGGGTGGTACCGCGAGAGATTTCGTCCCTTTGGATGAGGTCTCTTTTTTGTGTTCTTTAATAAAAAAGAGGAGGAAGTCGTTATGAGTGAGATAAATATTAAGTTTCCGGATGGTAATGTGAAAGGGTTTGAACAAGGCACAACTACTGAAGAAATCGCTCAATCTATTAGCCCAGGTTTAAGAAAGAAAGCTGTGGCTGGTAAATTTAATGGTCAGTTAGTAGATTTAACAAGACCTTTAGAAAATGATGGGGAAATTGAAATCGTTACACCTGGAAGCGACGAAGCTTTAGAAGTGTTGAGACATTCAACTGCACATTTAATGGCACAAGCTTTACAAAGATTATACGGAGATGTGAAGTTTGGCGTAGGTCCTGTAATCGAAGGTGGTTTCTACTACGATGTAGATACAGAACATAAAATTTCTAGTGACGACTTTGAAACTATCGAAAAAGAAATGAAACAAATTGTGAATGAAAACTTTAAAATTGAACGTAAAGTTGTAAGTCGCGATGAAGCGAAAGCATTCTTTAAAAATGATGAGTATAAATTAGAGTTGATCGATGCTATTCCTGAAGACGAAAATGTAACACTTTATTCTCAAGGTGAATTTACAGATTTATGTCGAGGCGTACATGTTCCTTCAACTTCAAAAATTAAAGAATTTAAATTGTTATCTACTGCAGGTGCTTATTGGAGAGGTGACTCAAACAATAAGATGTTGCAACGTATATACGGAACAGCATTCTTTGATAAAAAAGAATTAAAAGCATACTTGAAAGTATTAGAAGAAAGAAAAGAACGTGATCACCGTAAAATCGGTAGAGAATTAGAATTATTTACTACTAACCAAGATGTTGGTGCTGGTTTACCTTTATGGTTACCAAATGGTGCAACTATTAGACGTGAATTAGAGCGTTATATTGTAGATAAAGAAGTCGCAATGGGGTATGACCATGTGTATACACCAATTATGGCTAATGTAGATTTCTACAAGAGATCTGGACATTGGGATCACTATCACGAAGATATGTTCCCACCAATGGATTTAGGTAATGAAGAACTTGTGCTTAGACCTATGAACTGTCCACATCATATGATGATTTATAAAAATAGTCGTCATTCATATAGAGAGTTACCAATTCGTATAGCTGAATTAGGTATGATGCATAGATATGAGGCAAGTGGAGCAGTATCTGGTTTACAACGTGTTAGAGGTATGACTTTAAATGACGCACATATCTTTGTTCGTCCAGACCAAATTAAAGAAGAATTTAAACGTGTTGTTAACATGATTCTTGATGTGTATAAAGATTTCGGTTTCGAAGATTACAAATTCAGATTAAGTTATCGCGATCCAGAAGATAAAGAAAAATACTTCGATGATGACGAAATGTGGAATAAAGCACAAGCGGTTCTTAAAGAAGTAATCGATGAAATGGCATTACCATACGAAGAAGCAATCGGTGAAGCGGCATTCTATGGCCCTAAATTAGACGTTCAAGTTAAAACAGCAATGGGTAAAGAAGAAACACTTTCTACTGCTCAATTAGATTTCTTATTACCACAAAAATTTGATTTAACTTATATCGGTAATGATGGTGAAGAACATCGTCCAGTTGTTATTCATAGAGGCGTAATTTCTACTATGGAAAGATTTACTGCATTCTTAATAGAAGAAACTAAAGGTGCATTCCCACTTTGGTTAGCACCAAAACAAGTGGAAATTATACCTGTAAATGTTGACTTACATTACGATTATGCAAGAGCATTAAACGATGAATTAAAATCTCAAGGTGTACGTGTTCATATTGACGACCGTAACGAAAAAATGGGATATAAAATTCGTGAAGCTCAAATGAAAAAAATACCGTACCAAATAGTAGTCGGTGATAAAGAAGTAGAAAACCAAGAAGTAAATGTACGTCAATACGGATCAAAAGATTCAAAAACAGTTGAAAAAGACGAAT
This sequence comes from Mammaliicoccus sp. N-M50, assembly GCF_022386995.1. Lineage (NCBI taxonomy): Bacteria > Bacillati > Bacillota > Bacilli > Caryophanales > Staphylococcaceae > Mammaliicoccus > Mammaliicoccus sp. N-M50. The sequence goes on from NZ_JAJNJA010000002.1 coordinate 214,970, forward strand.
TCATCTGGAATATTGTGGATGAAATTCGACTAAAAAAGTAATATCCTATTGAAATTTCTGGAATCATCGGGTATAGTTTTAATAGTGAAATTTAATTAAATATTCCTCAGTAATGAGTTAGAGGTTGCGATGTTCAAGAGTAATTATTCAGAAGCGAAATGGCGCGTATGTTGAAATAATGAAAGGGTGCATCGCCGAAACGAATCATATCCATAATATGATTTGTTGGGTCAGTGTTTAATAGATACTGGACTGTCACACTAAGTGATGTGCTACCAATTTGTATGGAATGTTCATATATCGGTCGCATATCTCTTGAGATATGCGACTTTTTTAGTGGCTCGATTGTGGAATGGAGAAAGGAAATAGCAATGAATCAAGAAAAATCAACGAACAATATTCAAAGGAAACTCAAAGATAGACATATCTCTATGATAGCCATCGGTGGTTGTATTGGTACTGGTTTATTTATGACTTCTGGCGGAGCGATTAGAGATGCTGGACCGGGTGGTGCATTACTAGCATATGCAATAGTTGGCTTGATGGTCTTCTTCCTTATGACATCATTAGGAGAAATGGCGACTTATTTACCAGTCTCAGGTTCTTTTAGTACTTACGCAACTCGATTTGTCGATCCTTCACTAGGATTTGCATTGGGATGGAACTATTGGTTTAACTGGGTTATTACAGTTGCAGCTGATATTACAATTGCATCTCAAGTTGTGAGTTACTGGGAACCATTAGAAATCATTCCATCATGGTTATGGAGTATCATTTTTATGGTTATCATATTTGGCCTTAATGCACTTTCAGTTAGAGTATACGGGGAAAGTGAATACTGGTTTGCATTTATTAAAGTAGCTACAGTAATTATTTTCATTGGCGTAGGTTTATTAACGATATTTGGTTTACTAGGTGGCGAATACTTAGGATTCGATAACTTTGTAGCAGGTGATGCACCATTCTTAGGTGACTCGAACGTTAATACATTCTTACTTGTATTAGGTGTATTCTTAGTTGCGGGATTCTCATTCCAAGGTACCGAGTTAATTGGTATTACAGCTGGAGAATCTGAAAATCCTGAAAGAGCAGTTCCTAAAGCGATTAAACAAGTATTCTGGAGAATTTTATTATTTTACATTTTAGCAATCTTTGTAATTGGTATGATTATTCCTTATACAAATCCAAACTTAATGGGTGGAGACGAAATTGCGAAATCACCATTTACACTAGTATTTGAGAATGCAGGTTTAGCATTTGCTGCTTCATTTATGAATGCTGTTATTTTAACTTCAGTATTATCAGCAGGTAACTCTGGTATGTACGCTTCAGTTAGAATGCTATTCTCAATGAGTAAAGATAAATTAGCATCACCAGTATTTTCAAAAACAAATAAATCAGGTGTTCCATACACAGCATTATTTGCAACAGCAGTAGTTGTTATACTTATATTTGCAATTGAGCATTTAAGTGGTGGCGCATACGAATATATTATCGCTGCTTCAGGTATGACAGGCTTTATTGCTTGGTTAGGAATCGCAATCAGCCATTATAGATTTAGAAGAGCATTTGATCTACAAGATTATGATAAGACTAAATTAAAATATAAAGCTAAATGGTTCCCATTTGGTCCATTGTTTGCATTTGCTTTATGTGCGATTGTAATTGTAGGACAAGATGTTGATTTCATCCAAACTGGTGAATTCGAACCAAGAAGATTCTTCATTACTTATATGGGTATTCCTGTATTTTTAGCGTTTTATATTTTCCATAAACTAAAATATAGAACTAAAATGATTCCACTTGATAAAGTTGACTTAAGTCAAGATGTGGATATGAAAGAATTTGAAAAGAATATTAAATAAACATTGACATAAGGGTTTATAATTGGTAAGATTAGTTTTGTTGAATACGAAACGGACCAAGTAGAAGCATACCCGCTTCTCACCTGTAGTGACGCGTAAAGCAGTTAGCAGGTACAATAAACCTTTAAAGTTTATGGATGAGAACGGGTGCATTATGCATTCGTTCTTTTTTTCTTGGACGACTTCGTAAAATTCTAGGAGGTGTCAACCATAGCTAAAGATCAGACTCAAGTTAACGACAAAATTCGTGCAAAAGAACTTCGCCTTATTGGCCAAGATGGTGAGCAAATTGGTGTTAAATCTAAATATGAAGCCCTTGAAATGGCTGAACGAGTAGATTTAGACGTTGTAATCGTAGCGCCTAATGCTAAACCACCTGTTGCAAGAATTATGGATTACGGTAAATACAAATTCGAACAGCAGAAGAAAGAAAAAGAAATGCGTAAGAAACAAAAAGTAGTCAATGTTAAAGAAATTCGATTAAGTCCAACTATCGAAGAACATGACTTCGAAACTAAATTGAAACATGCTCAAAAATTCTTATCTAAAGAAGATAAAGTTAAAGTATCTATTAGATTTAGAGGTCGTGCGATCACGCATAAAGAAATTGGTCAACGTGTGTTAGAACGCTTTGCAGAATCTTGTAAAGACATAGCAACAGTTGAACAAAGACCTAAAATGGAAGGGCGTTCAATGTTCTTAATGTTAGCGCCAATTTCAAACGACAAATAAACCGAAATTATAGGAGGAAATCTCAATGCCTAAAATGAAAACTCATCGTGGAGCAGCAAAACGTGTTAAAAGAACTGGTTCAGGTCAATTAAAACGTTCTAGAGCGTTCACTTCACACTTATTCGCAAACAAATCTACAAAAGCAAAACGTAAATTGCGTAAAGCTTCATTAGTTTCTAAATCAGATACTAAACGAGTTAAACAAATGTTAACGTACGTAAAATAATAAACATAGCGGACTAATGGTCCATTTTAAGGAGGAATTATCATGCCACGTGTTAAAGGTGGAACAGTGACGAGAGCTCGTCGTAAAAAAGTTTTAAAATTATCTAAAGGTTACTTTGGTTCAAAACATACATTATATAAAGTTGCTAAGCAACAAGTTATGAAATCTGGTAACTACGCTTACCGTGACCGTCGTCAGAAAAAACGTGAATTCCGTAAATTATGGATTGCACGTATTAATGCAGCAGCTCGTCAAAACGACATCAGCTATAGCCGTTTAATGAATGGTCTTAAAGTAGCTGGTATTGAAATTAACCGTAAAATGCTTTCTGAAATCGCTATTTCAGACGAAAAAGCATTTGCTGAATTAGCTACTAAAGCTAAAGACGCTTTAGCTAAATAATTGCATTTCATTGTTGTATAAGCTGTCAATAAAGTTATTAACTTTATTGATGGCTTTTTTTATGAAATAATATAGTAGAAAGTGCGTCTTCTTTACGCTTCAAATTCGCTTTGATAAAATAGTGTAGAAATAAGAATAAGGAGTTTATTATGTCTAAATTTGATGAAATGATTACAGTAGTACCACGTAAATTAATATTTAAAGACGAAGCTTATCAATTTGATGGGTTTAAATCTATTCAAGATGAAGAAACTAAGTATATTTATGAAACAATTTGTCGATTTGAAACAAAACGTCGTGGCGATATGGAAGAAGATCCTTCATATAAACAACTTATTTCATATTGTATATTAGAAAATGAGGACGACGAAGTACTTGTATATGAGAGATTAACAGGTGGTGGCGAAAGTCGATTACACGGTTTAAGTTCAATTGGCGTAGGCGGACATATGAATGATGTTCCTGAAGCTGTGACAGTTGAAGAGGTAATCAGAGAGAATGCTGCAAGAGAACTTGAAGAAGAAGTTGGCTTAAATAAACAAGATGTAGCTAATATGGAGTTAATTGGATTTATAAATGATGATCAAGATGAAGTAGGAAAAGTTCATATTGGTGTTGTTTTTAAATTAAAAGTTAATAAATCTAGCGTTGAAGCAGTCGAAACAGATACATTAAAAATTAAGTGGGCTGATCAAACAGAATTGTTGAATCATAAGAATTATGAAACATGGAGTAGTCTAATTATAGATGGTATATACAGAAGAGGTGAGTAACCTTGAGTGAAATTATTCCATTTCCAAAATTAAAAAAACAACTGGTTAACAATATTAATCTTGCGATTCGAAATGAACAATTTGATGAAGCGTATGAATTGTTTGAAACATACGAGCAACATTTTGAGATGGATGATGACTTATCAATAAAGAAATGTGAAGTCTTAAAATCTTGCGGTTACTATCTTGAATTGCGAGAAGAAGCGAGTATATTGCTGAATCAAGGTCATCCATTCTATGACAAAATAGTCATTTATTTTGTAGAAAGTTTATACTTTTTAGAACAATATCAAACGGTAGTTGAAATTATAAATCAAATTAAAGATGAAAATATCGAACATGCTACGAGAATGGCATTGCTACCTATTCAAGATATGGCTAAAGAAAAGTTGAACCAAAGGCAATTGAAAGCTTCAGAGGTATTAAGAACATTTCAAGAAACACAATTTGAAGAACAAATTAATCTACTTATAGATTTAATTGATCATCACTTAGGTATATTTAATTTAACTTTAGCTCAAATTATTGAGAATGAAGTATTGCATCCTAATGTGCAAAGTTTAATATTAGAATACTTAAGATTAAGCGAATGGTCAGCTGAAGTTAAATTCAATAAAATAGATGAGAATATTACAGTTATACCGACAGAATTACCTGGTATAGAAAGAACAAATTTTACACAAAATATCATTCCTAAAGTAATTGATCAACTTGAAATTGATAGCCCAGCATCTATAGAGTTAGCTAAAAGTTTATTAAACCAACATGCTATTATTTTGTATCCAATTACACTAAATGATATAAATGATGATGTTTTAGTTGCATGTTACTTGAAACTTTTATCAGAACGTTTTAATATAGACGCTAACTACGAAAGTGTGACTCAACAAGATTGGGACATATTCATTGAAGTCATTCAAAAATTGCAATGAATATAAACACTATAGTTGAAACATTAGAAAGCTATGTTATAATTAAAGAGTTGAAAATTTATAAAATTAGGATAATCACGGAGGTTTTTATTCATGACAGCAACATGGGAAAAGAAAGAAGGTAACCAAGGTTTATTAACTGTTACGGTTCCTAAAGAAGAAGTAGATAAAGGATTAGACAAAGCATTCAAAAAAGTTGTTAAACAAATTAATGTACCTGGTTTCCGTAAAGGTAAAATGCCAAGACCATTATTTGAACAAAGATTTGGTGTTGAATCATTATACCAAGATGCTTTAGATTTCATTTTACCTGAAGCATATGGTAATGCAGTAGAAGAGGCAGAAATCAACCCAGTTGATCGTCCAGAAATCGACGTTACACAAATGGAAAAAGGTAAAGAACTTATCTTTGAAGCAACTGTAACTGTTGAACCAGAAGTTGAATTAGGAGACTATAAAGGTCTTTCAATCGAGAAACAAGATCGTGAAGTAACTGACGAAGAATTCAATCAAGCAATTGAAGATGCAGTAAGCCGTCAAGCTGAATTAACAGTTAAAGAAGGCGAAATCGCTGAAGGAGACGTTGTTAACATTAACTTCGATGGTTATGTTGATGGTGAAGCTTTCGAAGGTGGTCAAGCAGAAGGTTATGATCTTGAAATTGGTTCTGGATCATTCATCCCTGGATTTGAAGAACAATTAATCGGTCTTAAAGCTAACGATAGCAAAGATGTTGTTGTCACATTCCCAGAAGAATACCACGCTGAAGAATTAGCTGGTAAAGAAGCTACTTTCAAATGTGAAGTTAACGAAGTGAAATCTAAAGAAATTCCAGAATTAGATGACGAGTTAGCACAAGAACTTGATGAATCAGTTAGCACAGTTGATGAATATAAAGAAAAATTACGTAAAGACTTAGAAGAAGCTAAAGTTAATCAAGCAGAAGCAACTGAAAAAGAAGAAGCTATTACAAAAGCTACTGACAATGCAAAAGTTGATATTCCAGAAGCTATGATTAATACAGAATTAGATCGTATGATGCAAGAATTTGAACAACGTATTTCTCAACAAGGTTTAAACCTTGAGTTATACTATCAATTCTCAGGTCAATCAGAAGAAGAACTTAAAGCACAAATGAAAGAAGATGCTGAAAAACGCGTTAAAACTAATTTAACTTTAAGAGCTATTGCTGATGCAGAGAATATCGAAGTATCTGATGCAGATGTTGAAGCTGAATTCGCTAAAATGAGCGAACAATTTGGATTATCTGTTGAAGATATTAAAGCAACATTAGGTAATAACGATATTTTAGTTAATGACCTTAAAATCCAAAAAGTTATCGATTTATTAGTAGCTGAATCAGCTGGAGAATAATAATTATTCGGTATTAAAGTAACTATAGTAGCAGAATATTTCTGCTACTATTCTTTTTTAGTCCGTTTAATTTGAAAAAGTAAAAAACATTTAGTATAGTCTAAAAAGAATAGGGGTGTAAATATGTTTAAATTTAACGATGGTGAAGAAAACTTAAAATGTTCTTTTTGTGGTAAAGAACAGGATCAAGTTAAAAAACTTGTTGCTGGTAGTGGCGTATATATTTGTAATGAATGTATAGAATTGTGTTCTGAAATTGTAGAGGAAGAATTAAAGTCACAAGAACCAGAACAGTTTACTGATGTTCCTACACCTAAAGAAATTATGGAACAATTAAATGATTATGTTATTGGTCAAGAAAATGCGAAAAAATCATTAGCTGTAGCTGTTTATAATCATTATAAACGTGTACAACAACCTTCTGAAAGTGAAGATGGTGTTGAATTACAGAAAAGTAATATTGCATTAATCGGACCTACTGGTAGTGGTAAAACATTGCTTGCACAAACGTTAGCTAAATCATTAAATGTACCATTTGCAATTGCAGATGCAACAAGTTTAACTGAAGCAGGTTACGTTGGTGAAGACGTTGAAAATATATTATTAAGATTAATCCAAGCAGCAGATTTCGATGTTGAAAGTGCTGAAAAAGGTATCATTTACGTGGATGAAATTGATAAAATTGCACGTAAATCAGAGAATACGTCAATTACACGTGACGTATCTGGTGAAGGTGTACAACAAGCATTGCTTAAAATATTAGAAGGTACGACAGCAAGTGTACCGCCTCAAGGTGGAAGAAAGCATCCAAACCAAGAGTTTATTCAAATAGATACAACAAATATTCTGTTTATCCTTGGTGGTGCCTTTGATGGTATTGATGAAGTTATTAAACGTAGACTTGGTGAAAAAGTTATCGGCTTTAGTAGTTCAGGTGATGAAATTAGTGACGAAGAATCATTATTATCACAAATTAGACCTGAAGATTTACAGGCTTATGGTTTAATTCCTGAATTTATTGGTAGAATTCCAATTGTAGCTAACCTTGAAACATTAGATGTTGATGCATTGAAAAATATTTTAACGCAACCTAAGAATGCGTTAGTTAAACAATATACTAAGATGCTTGAATTAGATGATGTTGAACTACAATTTGATGAACAAGCACTTACGGCTATTAGTGAATTAGCAATAGAACGTAAAACAGGTGCACGTGGACTTCGTTCAATTATTGAAGAAGCTTTAATCGATATTATGTTTGATATTCCATCTAGCTCTGATGTAAGTAAAGTAGTTATTACTGAAGATACAATTAGAGATCATAAATTACCAAACTTATATGATAGTGAAGGTAATTTAATCAATGATGAAAAAACATCAGCATAATCACATATGATTATAAAGGCTGAGACATGTTATTAACTGTCTCAGCCTTCTTTAATGTTTAAAAGTGATTTGATAGACCTATCGTTACTGTGTTTAAAATATAAGTAAGATAAGATATAATAAAAGAAACAAACTTGTAGGAGAAAACGATGAAAATTAATCCGAATAATGTAGATATTATAATCAGTGCAGTAGATCCAAAACAATATCCTGAGACTGGTTTGCCAGAAATAGCACTTAGCGGACGTTCAAATGTTGGGAAATCAACATTTATCAATACGTTAATTTCAAGAAAAAAAGTGGCAAGAACGTCATCGAAACCAGGTAAGACACAAACATTAAACTTCTTTAATATCGATGAGCAACTTATCTTTGTAGATGTGCCAGGTTATGGATATGCTAAAGTTAGTAAAAAACAAAGAGAACAGTTTGGTAAGATGATTGAACAGTACTTAACAACTAGAGAAGCATTAAGATGTGTAATTCAATTAGTTGATATTAGACATAAACCGACTCAAGATGATGTGTTGATGTATAACTATCTGAAACATTTTGAAATACCAACTATTGTCATTGCGACTAAAGAGGATAAAATTCCTAAAGGTAAAGTACAAAAGCATTTGAAAATCATTAGACAAACATTAGAATTAGATCCTGAAGATAAATTGATTAGTTACTCATCTTTAAATAAAGATAAGACAGACAATATTTGGGCATTATTGTCACAATTTATTTAAACAAATTACTCACATTTCTAGATTAGAAATGTTATAATTTAGACATTGGACATAAATTAATGGGGGCGTTAGAAGTGCATGTTGTTGTAGTAAGCGTAAACTATAAGACTGCAGATGTTGCAATGCGTGAAAAACTAGCTTTTAATGATCAAGAAATTGAGAATGCGCTTGTAACACTAAACAATCAAAAATCTATATTAGAATGTGTAATCTTATCGACTTGTAATAGAACTGAAGTATATGCTGTTGTAGATCAAATCCACACTGGTAAATATTATATTCAGTCATTTTTAGCAGATTGGTTTGATCAATCTTTAGATACAATTAAACAATATACAAATGTTTTAACTGAGAATGATGCAGTGGAACATTTATTTAGAGTGACTTCTGGACTAGACTCAATGGTTCTAGGAGAGACTCAAATTCTAGGTCAAATGAAAGACGCATTTCAAATTGCTCAAACAGAGGTTACAACTGGAACAATGTTTAACCGTCTATTTAAACAAGCAATTACTTTAGCAAAGCGTGCGCATCATGAGACAGATATTGCGTCAAATGCTGTTTCAGTATCTTATGCAGCTGTCGAATTATCTAAAAAAGTTTTAGGTAAATTAGATAATAAGAAAGCATTAATCATTGGTGCAGGGGAAATGGCTGAGTTAGCAGTTGCGAATTTAAATGGTAGTGGCGTTAAAGACATCACTGTTTTAAACCGTACAGTAGCAAAAGCGGAATCTCTTGCGATGCAGTATAAAGGTGTAGCGAAAAGCATCAATGAATTACAATGTTCATTAATGGAAGCTGATATTGTGATCAGTTCTACTAGTGCTGAACATTATGTATTAACTAAAGATATGATGCGTGATGTAGAGCGTTTTAGAAGGAATAAACCGTTAGTATTAATTGATATTGCGGTACCTAGAGATATAGACCCAGGTGTAAATGATTTAGATTCAATGTTTAATTATGACGTGGATGATTTAAACGGACTTGTTGATGCTAATTTAGCTGAACGTGAACAAGCAGCACGTGAAATTGAATTATTAATTGCTAAAGAAATTGATAAACACGATGAATGGGTGAATATGTTAGGTGTTGTGCCAATTATTACGGCATTAAGAGACAAAGCATCACATATACAACAAGATACAATGATGAGTGTTGAAAGAAAGCTTCCTGATATGACTGACAGAGAGCGTAAAGTTATTTCTAAACACATGAAGAGTATCGTCAATCAACTATTAAAAGATCCGATTACACAAGCAAAAGAATTATCAACGGACAAAAAATCAAAAGAAAAATTAGAATTATTCCAAGAAATCTTCAATATCTCAAGTGAAGTTGAGCGAATAAATGAAACTAAGAAAGAATTAAAGCAAGATCAATTGTCTGCTAAAACAGTTGAATCTTAATACAAAATAATGGTGATGCTATGCAAGATGTAATTTCTGTACGTTTGCATGAAATAGTATTAATTATTTACATGATTTGTTTAGGGTGCTATTTTTATGACTTTATTCAAAAGAATTCTAAAGTTAGAAAGTTTGGGTATTATGCGCTAGGGATTGTTTGGATTTTTCAAACAATCTTTTTGTGCATGTATATTGTTACAACGAAACAATTCCCTGTACTAACAATTTTTGAAGGATTTTATTTTTATACATGGATGATTATCACTGTTTCATTAGTTTTAAATTATTTTAAATCCACAGATTTAACAGTCTTTATTATCAATTTGATTGGATTTGTATTTTTAGTTATTCATACATTTAGACCAGAACAGTATGACACAGAAAATACTGCTGCAAATATAATGAATGAATTACTTTTAATACATATTTCTTTAGCTATTTTAAGCTATGTTCTTTTTGCATTGAGTACATCACATGCAATTTTGTATTTGTTACAAAGAAAAAATTTAAAAGAGAAAAAATTTAATCAAAAGTTCTTTAGAATGGGCAGTATTGACCAATTAGAACAAAATGTATTCAGATTTACATTAGTAGGATTTTTAGTCTTATTAATTAGTTTAATACTTGGCATTCAATGGGGACTTATTATAATTGGTAGTGAAATATGGATTGATAGTAAAGTAGTCGGTTCCTTAATTGTCTTACTACTTTATGGTATTTATTTGTTTTTAAGAGTAAGAAAATCAATCAACACAAAAACGTTAGTTATAGCAAATATTATGATGTTTCTCGTGTGTATGATAAATTATTTGGTGGTCTCAAAATTTTCAGGATTTCATCAATGGTTTAACTAAACAATGGTGGAGGAAATTATGCGTAAAATTATTGTAGGTTCTAGAAAAAGTAAATTAGCTATGACGCAGAGTCAGCAATTTATAGATAAATTAAAAGAAAAACACCCAGATTTAGATATTGAAATTAAAGAAATCGTTACGAAAGGTGACAAGATTGTTGATGTTCAATTATCTAAAGTCGGTGGTAAAGGATTATTCGTTAAGGAAATACAACAAGCATTATTCAATCATGAAATTGACTTTGCAATTCATTCCTTAAAAGATGTTCCAAGTGAATTGCCTGATGAATTAACATTAGGATGTATTCCAGAACGTGAAAATCCATTTGATGCATATATCGCAAATAACCATGTCAAACTTGCAGATTTGAAACCAGGTAGTATCGTTGGTACAAGTTCATTAAGACGTGGTGCACAATTATTAGCAAAATATCCTCATTTAAAAATTAAGTGGATTCGTGGAAATATTGATACACGCTTAAATAAATTAGAAACTGAAGACTTCGATGCGATTATACTTGCTGCAGCTGGATTAAAACGTATGGGCTGGAGTGATGATATCGTTACTGAATATTTACAAGAAGATACGATGGTACCTGCTATAGGGCAAGGTGCACTAGGTATCGAATGTAGAAGTGATGATCAAGAATTATTAGATATTCTTAAATCAGTTCATGATGAGAATGTAGAAACATGTGTAACATGTGAAAGAACTTTCTTAAATGAAATGGATGGTAGTTGTAAAGTGCCAATAGCTGGTTACGCAACACTTGAAAATGATGAAATTTCATTTACAGGTTTAATCATGTCTCCAGATGGTAAAGAAAGATATGAATCAACAATAAAAGGAACTGACCCTGTTGAAATAGGTAAACAAGTTTCTGAAGAATTAAAAGCACAAGGTGCATATGAAATCATTAAGAAATTGAACGAAGAAGCATAATAAGGAGTCGTTAACATGAAGCCAATCATTGTGGTTACAAGTACAAGAACTGTTCAACGTGAAGATGTCGAAATTCGTCATTATCCGTTCATTGATATTGTTCCTATCAAATTTGAACAATCTTGTTTAAAACCGCACTATGATTGGCTTATTTTTACGTCTGTAAATGCGATCAAAATATTTGAACCATATTTAAATCAAATAGAAGTCGATCGTATTGCTGTTATCGGTACAAAAACTAAAAAAATAGCAGATCAGTACAATATCCCAGTAGATTTAATGCCAGATTCATTTACTCAAGAAGGTTTATTACATGAATTTAAAGATCAGTTCACAAACCAATCTATATTAATCCCGTGTAGTAAACAAGCTAGGGATAAACTGGCGAAAGAACTTATGAAATGGGATAATCAAGTACAAGTACTGCATCTATATGAACCTGTTACAAATATAGAAAATGTTAGAAAAGTACATGAACTGATACAACAGCAAGAAGTAACGCATGTTACTTTTTCAAGTTCATCGGCTGTATCAAGTTATTTTGATAACTATCATCGAATTCCAGACTCAGTCGAAGTTTATGCAATTGGTGCGATAACAGAGCGAAAGTTAAATACATATCATCAACCTTCTAAAGTAGCAGAAGAATACACATTAGAAGGCATGATAAATACAATTTTGAAAGAGGTAAAATCATGAAATTTGATAGACATAGAAGACTTAGATCATCTCAAGTTATGAGAAATATGGTGAAAGAAACGTATGTTCATAAATCAGATTTAATATATCCGATTTTTGTAATTGAAGAAGATAATATTAAAAACGAAATATCTTCAATGCCAGGTATTTATCAATTAAGTTTAAACTTATTAGAACAAGAGCTTAAAGAAGCTTATGATTTAGGCATTAGAGGTGTTATGTTCTTTGGTATACCTAATGAGAAAGATGCTTGTGGAACAGGTGCTTTTATTGATGATGGTATTATACAAAAAGCAACACGATTATCTAAAAGTAAATTTCCAGATATGTTAGTTGTAGCGGATACGTGTTTATGTGAATATACAGATCACGGACATTGCGGTGTGATAAACGAAGAAACAAAAGATGTAGATAACGACCAATCATTAGAATTACTTGTGAAAACAGCTGTATCACAAGCTAAAGCTGGTGCAGATATTATTGCGCCAAGTAATATGATGGACGGATTTGTTGCTGAAATTAGAGAAGGCTTAGATCAAGCAGGATTTATAAATATTCCTATTATGAGTTATGGTATTAAATACGCATCTAGCTTCTATGGCCCATTTAGAGAAGCAGCAGAAGGAGCACCTTCATTTGGTGATCGTAAGACTTATCAAATGGATCCAAGTAATCGATTAGAAGCATTCAGAGAATTAGAAAGTGATATTAAAGAAGGTTGCGACATGATGATTGTTAAACCAGCACTAAGCTATTTAGATATCATTAGAGATGTTCGTAATCGCTCAGACTTACCAATTGTTGCATATAATGTAAGTGGAGAATACAGTATGACAAAAGCAGCTGCATTAAACGGCTGGATTGATGAAGAAAAAATCGTGATGGAACAAATGACGTCAATGAAACGTGCTGGCGCTGACATGATTATTACTTATTTTGCTAAAGATATTTGTAAATACTTAGACGGAGGAGACTACTAATATGAGATATGAACGTTCAATAAATGCCTATGATGAAGCTGTAAATTTAATGCCAGGTGGCGTAAATAGTCCAGTACGTGCTTTTAAATCAGTAGATACACCACCGATTTTTATGGACCACGGACAAGGATCTAAAATTTATGATGTAGATGGTAATGAATATATTGATTATGTGTTAAGTTGGGGACCATTAATTCTAGGTCATACACATGAAAAAGTAAAAGCTGCATTACATGAAGCAGTTGATAAAGGAACTTCATTCGGTGCATCAACTGAACTTGAAAATAAAATGGCTAAACTTGTTATTGAACGTGTGCCATCTATTGAAATGGTAAGAATGGTTTCTTCAGGTACAGAAGCGACATTAGCCGCATTACGTCTTGCTAGAGGATATACTGGCAGAAATAAAATATTGAAATTTGAAGGCTGCTATCACGGACATAGTGATTCATTATTAATTAAAGCAGGTTCTGGCGTCGCGACTTTAGGTTTACCAGATTCTCCTGGTGTACCAGAAGGCACAGCAAAAAACACTGTAACTGTACCATATAACGATATAGAAGCAGTAAAAGTTGCATTTGAACACTTTGGTGAAGATATTGCAGGCGTTATTGTTGAACCAGTTGCTGGTAACATGGGCGTTGTCCCACCTGTTGAAGGATTCTTAGAAGGTTTACGTGATATTACGAAAGAATACGGTTCATTACTTATTTTCGATGAAGTCATGACTGGATTTAGAGTTGGCTATAACTGTGCACAAGGTTACTTTGGTGTGACACCAGATTTAACATGTTTAGGTAAAGTTATTGGTGGTGGACTACCAGTTGGCGCATTCGGTGGTAAGAGAGAAATTATGGAAGAAATAGCACCAGTCGGTAATGTATATCAAGCTGGTACACTTTCAGGTAACCCATTAGCAATGACAAGTGGTTACGCAACACTAAGTGAATTAACTGAAGAAAGCTATCAATACTTTAACGAACTTGGAGATTTACTTGAAAAAGGTCTTAAAGAAGTATTTGCGAAACACGCTGTACCGATTACGGTTAATCGAGCAGGTTCAATGATAGGTTATTTCTTAAATGAAGGACCTGTAACTAACTTTGAAGAAGCAAATTCTTCAGATTTAGAACTATTCAGCAAAATGTATAGAGAAATGGCTCAAGAAGGCGTATTTTTACCACCTTCACAATTTGAAGGTACATTCCTATCTACTGCTCATACTAAAGAAGATATTGAAAAAACAATTCAAGCTTTTGATACAGCATTAGAAAGAATTACAAACGAATAAAACTTACCTCAAAATATAGAAACATAAATGATATAATCTTTTTGAGGTGTTAATCATGAATAGAAATAAATGGAACATTGTATTTGTATGCTTGTTAGCCATTATACTCGGTTTTGTGTTACAAAGTATTCACATGATATTACCGTGGATGTTTGGACCTATATTTGCGAGTTTAATAATGATTAAAGTATTAAAACGCACGATTAAATGGCCAGTATGGTTAGGTAATATCGGTTTACTTATATTAGGGATACAAATGGGCTCAACATTTACGCCTACTGTCCTTCATGATATTAAAGATGAATGGCTACAAATTATATTCATGTCAGTATTTATTTTAATACTAGCGTTAATTGTGTCTATAGCATTTAGAAAAATTGCAAATGTTACATTCGAAACAGCATTATTAAGTGCAATTCCAGGTGCTTTAAGTCAGATGGTTATAATGGCAGAAGAAAATAAAAAAGCAGATTTATTAATCGTTACATTGACTCAAACATCTCGAATCATGTTTGTCGTCATATTAGTTCCAATTATTTCATCTATTTATGGTAATGATGGTACGGCGTCAGGACAAATTGAAAAAGCGCCATCTATATTTACAGCGCTAGATATCTCAGGACTATTTGTGATACTAATAAGTATCCTCGCTTTATTTTATATATTCTATAAAATTAAAGTACCTGTACCTCAGTTACTAGCACCGATATTTGTTTTATTAGTATGGAATTTATATACTGGACAAATCTT
The DNA here is from genome assembly GCF_022386995.1 of Mammaliicoccus sp. N-M50. Lineage (NCBI taxonomy): Bacteria > Bacillati > Bacillota > Bacilli > Caryophanales > Staphylococcaceae > Mammaliicoccus > Mammaliicoccus sp. N-M50. The sequence goes on from NZ_JAJNJA010000002.1 coordinate 230,325, forward strand.
TTCATTGGATTATCCGATCATTGTCGTTGCACAAGTATTATTTGGCATAAGAATAGGTGTTCAAATATCTGATTTAATTAATAATTTAACGAAAAAAACGATATTTGCTATCGCATTTCAAAATGTATCACTGATTATTGGTGCATTTGTACTAGTTTTTGTATTTGAGATATTTATAGACGACAATATAAATGACTTATTCTTAAGTGCAGCACCTGGTGGTATGGCTCAAATTATCGTTGTAGCATTAGAAACTGGTGGAGATGTCGCGATGATATCAAGTTATCATATATTTAGGATATTCTTTATTCTACTGATCGTTGCACCGTTAATTAAAATATTCTTAACAGTTAGATCTAGAAAATATGGAAATTAAATTGAATCAATATTGACTTATATGGATTCTGCTTATATTATTAAAGTAATCGAATATTTATCAAGGAAGAGTAAATCATTGATTAATGATAGAGAGTGCATGGTTGGTGTAAATGCATATTAATGATGATTGAAGGTAGCCTTAAATTGAACGTTAATTGAAACTAAGTAGGTTAATGCGTGTGCGAGCGATAATCGTTAGAGTGCAATATAAGTGATTATATTGAATTTAGGTGGTACCACGGTTTAACCCGTCCTATTTATTAGGACGGGTTTTTTATATTATAAAGGGAGTGATTTTAATGGAAATGGAACCTAAGTATAACCCTAAAAAGGTTGAAGAAGGCCGTTATCAATTTTGGTTAGATCATAATTATTTTAAGCCAAGTGAAAATAAAGACAAGGAAACATACACAATTGTTATTCCACCACCAAATGTAACAGGGAAGTTGCATTTAGGTCATGCATGGGATACAACTTTACAAGATATTTTAACAAGAATGAAAAGAATGCAAGGCTATGACACATTGTATTTACCTGGTATGGACCATGCAGGTATTGCGACTCAAGCTAAAGTTGAAGGTAAATTAAGAGAACAAGGTTTATCAAGACATGATTTAGGAAGAGAAAAATTCCTTGAGCATGCTTGGTCATGGAAAGAAGAATATGCTGACTTTATTAGAGCTCAATGGGCTAAATTAGGTTTAGGATTAGACTATAGTCGTGAACGCTTTACTTTAGATGAAGGTTTATCTCAAGCAGTTAAAAAAGTGTTTGTTGATATGTATAACAAAGGTCTTATCTATCGTGGTGAAAGAATTATTAACTGGGATCCACAAACTAAAACAGCTATTTCTGATATTGAAGTTATTCACGAAGATATTACAGGTCATTTCTATCATATTAAATATCCTTTTAAAGACGGAGAAGGCGCAATTGAAATTGCAACGACACGTCCTGAAACGATGTTAGGTGATACAGCAATCGTTGTTAACCCAAATGATGATCGTTACAAACATTTAATTGGTAAATCCGTTATCTTACCGATTATTGGCCGTGAATTACCGATTATTGGTGATGACTATGTTGATATTGAATTCGGTAGTGGTGCAATGAAAGTTACACCAGCTCATGACCCTAATGACTTCGAAATTGGTGAAAGACATCAACTTGAAAAAATTAATGTAATGAATGAAGACGGTACGATGAATGAGCTTGCAGGTAAATATAATGGCTTAGATCGTTTTGAATGCCGTAAACAATTAATCGAAGACTTAAAAGAAACTGGCGAATTAATCAAAATAGAAGAACATGTTCATTCTGTTGGACACTCAGAAAGAAGTGGCGCAGTAGTTGAACCTTATTTATCTACACAATGGTTTGTTAAAATGGAGCCATTAGCTAAACAAGCATTAGACAATCAAGATACAGATGGTCGTATTAATTTTGTACCAGAACGTTTTGAAGGCACATTCAATAGATGGATGGAAAACATTCGTGACTGGACAATTTCAAGACAATTATGGTGGGGTCATCAAATTCCAGCATGGTACCATAATGAAACAGGTGAAACATACGTTGGTGAAGAACCTCCAGCAGATATCGAGAATTGGACTCAAGATGAAGATGTTCTAGATACATGGTTTAGTTCTGCATTATGGCCATTCTCAACATTAGGTTGGCCAGATGAAAACAATGAAGATTTCAAACGTTACTATCCAACTAATACGTTAGTAACAGGTTATGATATTATTTTCTTCTGGGTATCAAGAATGATTTTCCAAGGATTAGAATTTACAGGTAAAAAGCCGTTCAATGACGTTTTACTACACGGTTTAGTAAGAGCTGAAGATGGCCGTAAAATGAGTAAATCACTTGGTAACGGTGTTGACCCAATGGATGTAATAGATGAATATGGTGCAGATAGTTTAAGATACTTCTTAGCTACTGGTTCATCTCCAGGTCATGACTTACGTTATTCTACTGAAAAAGTTGAAGCGGTATGGAACTTTATCAATAAAATTTGGAATGCGTCTCGTTTCAGCATTATGAATATCGGTGAAGATTTTAAATTTGAAGATATAGATTTATCTGGTGAAAAATCTGTTGCAGATGAATGGATCCTTACACGATTAAATGAAACGATTGCGAACGTTACGGATTTAAGTGATAAATATGAATTCGGTGAAGTTGGCCGTGTATTATATAACTTTATTTGGGATGAATTCTGTGATTGGTATATCGAAATGAGTAAAATACCAATGAATGGTGATGACGAAGCTAAAAAACAAATGACACGTTCAGTACTAGCTTATACGTTAGACCAAACAATGCGTATGCTTCATCCATTAATGCCATTCGTAACAGAACATATTTGGCAAGCATTACCACATGAAGGCGAAACAATTATTCAAGCTTCATGGCCAGAAGTAAGACCAGAATTATCAAATGAAAATAGTAAAGTATCTATGCAACTATTAGTTGAAATCATTAAATCTGTAAGACAAGCACGTCGTGAAGTGAACACGCCAATGTCTAAAGAAGTACCAATTCACATTGAAGCTAAAGACGAAAAAGTGAAAAAACAACTCTTAGACAATAAAGACTATTTAATGCGTTTCTGTAATCCAAGTGAGCTAGTGATTGATACGAAAGTTGATATTCCAGAAAAAGCAATGACTGAAGTTGTATTTGGTGCAACAGTTGTATTACCTTTAGAAGGTTTAATTGATATGGATAAAGAAATAGAAAGACTTGAACAAGAACTTCAAAAATGGCAAAAAGAATTAGATCGTGTTAATAAAAAATTAAGCAATGAAAAATTCGTTGCAAATGCACCTGAAAAGATTATTAACGAAGAAAAAGATAAAAAAGTTAATTATCAAGAAAAATATGATGGTGTATTAGCAAGAATTGAACAACTGAAAGGCTAGGAAATCTTATGAATTATTTAGATAGTTTACACTGGATACATGAACGCACGAAGTTCGGTATTAAACCAGGCGTTAAAAGAATGAAGTGGATGCTCGACAAATTAGGTAATCCTGAAGAAAAGATTCAAGCAGTTCACGTAGTCGGTACAAATGGTAAAGGTTCAACTGTCAGTTATTTAAGAGAAGCCCTAGTAGCTAATAACTATGAAATCGGTACTTTCACATCGCCATATATTGTCACTTTCAATGAAAGAATCAGTATTAATGGAACACCAATCACAGATGATGAATTGGTTGAGTTAGTTCAGATAGTTAAACCAATATCTGAACGACTTGAATCTGAAACTGATTTAGGTCCTGCTACTGAATTTGAAATCATTACATTAATGATGTTTGTATATTTTGGTACAGTACATCCTGTAGATTTTGTCATCATTGAAGCGGGATTAGGTGCTTTAAATGATTCAACGAATGTATTTCAACCAATAATGACGGTGTTAACAAGTATCGGTTTAGATCATACTAATATTTTAGGAGATACGTATATGGATATTGCAAGAGAAAAAGCTGGTGTCATTAAACCAAGTGTTCCTCTTGTATATGCGATTAAGCCTAAAGATGCGTTACATTTCGTTAGAGAAGTAGTTGAGAAAAATTACAATAAAGGTCTAGAACTAGATCGCGATTTTCATGTACTATCAGATGATACTGAATTTACGTATCGATATGGTAGTTATGAATTAGAAAACATTCAACTCAAAATGATAGGTCAACATCAGCATGAAAATGCTGCACTAGCGATCACAACACTTATTGAAATGTATCAAAGAGGTATGATTCAATTAAACTTTAATACAATGATTGATGCGATAGAACATACAACATGGTCAGGTCGAATTGAAAAAGTTCAAGAAGAACCACTTATTTTAATAGACGGTGCCCATAATAGAGAAAGTATTGATGCGTTAGTAGATACATTAAAACAATACTATTCTGACAAAAAAATCGATGTATTATTTGCAGCGATAGATGGTAAGCCAATAGGGAAAATGATGAATAGCATAGAAGAAATAGCCAATAGATTTTATGTAACAACATTTGATTTTCCAAAAGCATTACCAATAGATGCAGTATACGATTATTTAGAGCACCACCATATTGAAAAAGTTCAAGACTATCCTCAATTTATTGAACAATACGACGGAGAATTACTCGTTGTAACAGGAAGTTTATACTTTATTAGTGAAGTAAGAAAATTATTTAAAGATTAATATAAAATGCCGTCAAAGTCATTGACTTTGACGGCATTTTTTTATGGGCATGCACGAATAAAATCGAAGATTTTTATATAATATTCAATATTTTCTGATAATAGTGTATGATGGTACTTATAAATAGGGGGGATTAATTTGAAAGATTTAGTTGGAAAATTTATAAGGTTCAAGAATCCTCATACATATGCTATATTGCTTTTCATTATTGCTATGAGTTGTTTGCTGACATATGTCATACCTTCTGGGGAATTTGACAGGAAGTCTGTTGATGATCGGGAAGAGGTTGTTTCGGGTACATATCATTTAGTAGATAGTGAACCTTCTGGCTTTTTAGAAATATTTAGATCAATACCTGAAGGATTAATCAGTGGTGCTGATATTATCTTTTACATATTTTTAGTTGGTGGTGCTTTTGGCATTATTCATAAGACAGGTGCCATTACAAATGGTGTCAATGCCGCGATGAATAAGCTTGGTAAAAACGGTAAGTTAATGATTCCACTAACGATGTTCATTTTTTCATTGCTTGGTTTCTCTATAGGTTTAGCTGAAGAGACGATTATTTTTGTTCCAATCGGTATAGCGATTGCTAGAGCAGTCGGATATGATGCAATGACAGGTGCTGCAATGATTATCATGGGCGCTGCTGCTGGCTTTCTCGGCGGAATGCTCAACCCATTTACAGTTGGCGTTGCTCAACAGATTGCAGAAATTCCACTTTTTTCTGGATGGGAATTTAGAACAATTATTTATATTTGTGTATTAATTGTAGGTATTGCATACGTTATGTTTTACGCTCGAAAAGTTAAAAAGAATCCAAAGAAAAGTTTAGTATATGAGTTAGAACAACAAGAAAAAGATCAAATAGGACCGCAAGAAGAAATTGGTAGATTTACAAAGCGACAAATGTTTTGTTTAATTTTATTAATTAGTGCAATATGTTTTAACGTATTTGGTATTTTTACATTTGGTTGGTCATTTAATGAAATGAGTGCCAATTTCTTGCTAGTCGGATTATTGGCAGGTTTTATTGCTGGTCTAGGTTTTAATGGTACTTTCGATGCATTAATCGAGGGTATGCAGTCTATTTTATTTGGAGCATTAATTGTTGGCTTCGCTAAAGCAATCGTCGTTGTATTAGAAAATGGTAAAATTATCGACACAATCGTTTATTATTTAACAAATACAATTCAAGATTTACCAGCAAGTATTACGGTAGGGATGATGTTTATCATACAAATGATTTTGAATTTCTTCATCCCATCTGGTTCTGGTCAAGCGATGACGACTATGCCATTAATGGTGCCAATTTCTGATTTATTGAATATCAATAGACAAATGGCAGTACTTGCCTTCCAATATGGTGATGCAGTGAGTAATAGTATTTTCCCAACATCAGCTTCATTAATGGGAGGATTAGCTGTAGCAGGAATCTCATACACAACTTGGGTTAAATTTATTTGGAAGTTATTATTACTGTGGGTTGTTATCTGCTTAGTTGGTATTATTATTGCATTAGCCCTAGGTTATTAAATTTTAAAATTTTACAAAACTTGAAAAACACATGCTATCTTTAGGTGTTTTTCAAGTTTTTTTAATGGATTTATAAAGCGTTTAAAAGTATTAGAGCTATTTACTAACAAAATGCGATTATAAATATTGAGGTGTTATTTGGTATATTAATTTATATCAAAAAGGAGTTAAAAAGCATGTTCAAAATGTTTATATTCGGTGCAATCATTGCAAGTTATATGTATCAACTTACGGGTGTGAAGAAAGTGAACTTTCATTTGTTAACGAAGCGTTCTGTTTGTGAATCATGCCATACATCACTTAAACCAATAGATTTAATACCCATTGTAAGTTATGTAGCATTGCGCGGTAAATGTCGTTATTGTAAGAAGGATATTCCAATAAGTTTATTAATTTGTGAAGTCTTTTTAGGCATACTATTTCTCACTCCAATTCTTTCAACAGTTCAACTAAATCCTCTTTTGTATTACTTCTTAATTATCTTTTTAATACCTTTGTCCATTTATGATTTCCATCATTTTGTCATACCGAATCATATGCTCATCATTATGTTAGTATGTAGTGTTTATTTATTTGGAATAACGCGAGAACAATTTATTTACGCACTGATTATCATATTAATTTTGCACATCTTATATTTCATATCAAGGGGAGGGCTAGGTTATGGAGATATTAAATTATTTTCGTTACTCAGTTTAATTTTATCGGTATCACATTTTATATTATGTTTTATGTTTACTTTTATATTTGCGGGTGTATTGATCACACTTTATGTATGTATCACACGAAATAAAATTCAAAAAGTACCACTCGTTCCTTTTTTGACACTTGCAGTTATATTTGTACAATTATTCCAAATTCAACTTAATGATTATTTTTTAGGAGGCTACTATGGTTATTAAAATTAAAGATTTACAACATGAAGATAAACCGAGAGAAAGACTTAAATCATATGGTCCGGATAAATTAACAAATAGAGAATTATTGGCGATCATTATTAATTCAGGAAGCAAACAATACTCCAGTCTAGAATGTGCAAATAAAGTATTGAATTTAGTTGAAAATACTAGAGAGCTAAGACATTTAACATTGTCTGAATTGCTAAGTGTTAATGGCATTGGTGAATCTAAGGCAATTACAATTTTGGCAGTTATTGAATTAGCTAAAAGAATGCATAGCAATACTGTTCTCGACAAAGTAGAAATCAATGAACCACAAGATGTTGCAGATTATTTAATGGAAAAATTAAGATATTTAAAGCAAGAACACTTTGTGGCTTTATTATTAAATACAAAGAATCAAATTATACATGAACAATCGATTTTTATTGGTTCATTAAATATGGCTGTTGTTCATCCGAGAGATTTATTGAGAGAGGCAGTTAAGCATTCTGCTGCTTCAATTGTGATTGCACATAATCATCCAAGTGGTGATCCAACACCCTCCTTAGAAGATATTAAAACGACAAAGCGCATATTATATTGTTGTGATTTAATGGGTATCGACTTATTAGATCATATTATCATTGGTGATGGTGAATTTATTAGCATATTTGAAAACGACTATATCATGCGTGAAGACTTAGAAATTAATAATATAACTGAATGATTCAATGTTATAATGTAATTAAAAATGAGTCAGGAGTTTTTATTTTGCAAATCATAACGTTCATATTTGTCGTATTACCGTTACTATTTATCATTTCTTTATTTCAACGCAAGAAAAAGCGACCAATTGTTAGAAAAGACTATGGCATCACTTTGGTGTTAGGTATCATAGGTGTATTCTTAGCATCTATTATTCTTACTTTAACTAAAGATGGTTCTGCACTTTCAATTAATTTAATGTTCGGTTCAATTGTTGCAGGAATTGCTTGGGGTATTCTCGTTTCAATTACATTATTCATTTTAAACAAAATATTAAACAAATAAATAAAATTGTAAATTTTCGGATATTATATTGACATTAATTTTTGAAAAGGCTATCATTAACTTAAATTTATGAGAGAGGAGGTAGTGACTTATGAGAAACATCAGAAGAAGATTTTATAAACAAACAACATCATACATCACTACCCCTACGTTAAATATGAAGCATTAGGGAGTAGTATATTCACTTCCTTTAGAATGTAATTTAAGCACACGCTTTCTTTAAGGATGCGTGTGCTTTTTTGTGTTTAATGATAGGGGTTAAGGGGGGACAACATGTTTCAAGCAATTAAAAAGTTAATGTGGTTTTTTAAAGGTCATTGGAAGAGATATACGATTGCAATTATTCTGTTGCTAATTGCGAACGTTGTAGAAGTATTGCCACCTTGGATAGTAGGGCAGACTATAGATAAGATAAGTGACCGTTCTTTGACTGAACAAATATATCATCAATTAGTAATTATTTTTATAATTGTATTAATTTTGTCTTATATCGTGAATTATATTTGGAGAACTTTAATTTTTTCAGGTTCTCAAATACTTGAGTCACTTATGAGACGTAAACTGATGCAAAAATTTTTATCTATGAGTCCAACATTTTTTGAGAAAAATCGAACTGGAGATTTAATGGCAAAGTCTACAAACGATTTGAATCAAATTAGAAATACTGCAGGGATAGGGATTTTAACTTTAATTGATTCTACGACATTTATGGGAACGATAATATTAACGATGGGTATTACAGTGTCATGGAAGCTTACACTATTTGCACTGATTCCATTACCTTTACTAGCCATATTAGAAATTGAATTAGGTAAAAGAATTCATAAACGCTATTTAGTTTCACAAAAATCGTTTGGTGATATGAATGACAGTGTTCTTGAGTCTATTGAAGGTGTACGTGTTACAAGAGCGTATGTACAAGAAGATAAACTCAACAAAGATTTCAAAAATATGACCGAAAGTGTCGTAGAAAAATTTATGAATGTTGAAAAAATGGATGCGTTTTTTCAACCAATAACGATTATTATCACTGCTATGAGTCAAGTGATCGGAATAGGTTATGGAGCATTTCTCGTTAACAGTGGTGAAATGACAATTGGTGGACTAATTTCATTCACCGTATATTTAAATATGCTCGTATGGCCAATGTTTTCAGTTGGTATTTTGATTAATATTATGCAAAGAGGTAATGCGTCTATAGATCGTGTTGAAGAAACATTAAATGAAGCGGAAACAGTAATTGATGTAGAAAATAAAGGTATGCCTTCACATGATATAGGTATGAATTCGGTTGTGTTTAAATATCCATCAAGTGAATCCATAAACTTGAACAACATCAATATTATACTAGGTAAAGGTGAAACTTTAGGTATTGTTGGTGCAACTGGTTCTGGGAAGACGACGTTAATCAAACAAATTTTGAAAGAATATCCTACTGGTGATGGAGAAATCGTACTTGGAGATACTAATATTAATCAAATTTCAAAAAGTGATTTAAGAAGTTTAATTGGTTATGTATCTCAAGAAAATATTTTATTCTCTAGATCTATTAGAGATAACATTAGATTTGGTAAATCGAATGCTACCGACAATGAAATCGAAGAAGCGATCAAATTAGCATACTTTGAAAAAGATATCGAACGTTTACCTCAAGGATTAGAAACATTAGTAGGAGAAAAAGGTATAGCTATTTCTGGAGGTCAAAAGCAAAGAATAGCAATTGCTAGAGCATTGATAATGGATCCTAAAATATTAATTTTAGACGATGCACTATCGGCTGTTGATGCAAAAACTGAAAAGAAAATTATACAAAATATACAAAAATATAGACAAGGTAAAACAACCATTATTGCGACACATCGATTATCTGGTGTTAAACATGCTAATCAAATTGTTGTCATGGACCACGGAGAAATCACGGAGTCAGGTACACATGATCAATTACTCCAAATGAATGGTTGGTACAAATCTCAATTTGAAAGACAACGGTTGAAGGAGGTGTATAGCAAGTGAGTATTGTAAATCAACTCTTTCCATTTGTTAGCAAATATAAGAAAAGATTCATCATTGGTATTGTTATATTAATTGGAGCAGTGGGGTTCGAATTATTAGGGCCATTGGTTGCGATGTATATTATTGATCATTATGTTAAAACATCTGCTTCACAAATTATACAATTACGACCAGTGCTACTATTATTGAGTTTGTTCTTTGTAGTGTCACTTATTCATGCGATATTAAGTTATTTTCAAACACTCGTTCTTCAACGTGCTGGATCAGATGTAATTAAAGAGTTAAGAATTAAGCTCTTTGAACACGTTCAAAAGTTACCGATTAAATACTTTGATAATTTACCAGCTGGAAAAGTAGTAGCTAGAATAACGAATGATACGCAAATGATACTCGAACTATTCACTGTTATATTACCAAACTTTATTTCAGCTTTTATTACGATGATAGGTGTCATTATTGCGATATTCTTTATTAATATTAAAATTGGTTTTATCGCATTGATTACAATACCTTTCGTAATACTTTGGTTATTGTGGTACAAAAAAGTAACGGGTAAATACAACTATGTCATTCGAGAAAAAAATAGTGATATGAATGCACTTATCAATGAATCTATAAATGGTATGAATATCATTCAAGCATTTAAACAGGAAAAACAAATTATGAATGATTTTGATGAAATGAATCAAGCGTATTTAAACAATTATAAAAAAATCATACAATTTGATTCGCTGACAGAACATAATTTGTTAAGTACGATTAGAAGTATTGTGTTTTTAATGTTAATTGTCGTATTTGGAACACAATTTCTAAATTCTTCTGTTGCAATTTCAGTCGGAACGTTATATATTCTTGTAAATTATATAACAAGATTGTTTGATCCATTGTTTGGTGTATTAAATGTATTGGGGCAATTAGAACAGGCAAGAGTTTCTTGCGTAAGAGTATTTGAAATGATGAATGTCTCTGAAGAAAAGATGCCAGAACATCAAATTCAGTTGCCTAAAAAAATAGAAGGTCGTGTACATTTTAAAGATGTATCGTTTGCTTATAATGAAGGTGAATACGTCTTGGAAGATATCAATTTAGATGTCGATAAAGGACAAACAATTGCGTTAGTTGGACATACAGGTTCTGGGAAAAGTTCTATTATGAATTTACTATTCAGATTCTATGATCCTACTAATGGAACAATTGAAATTGATGGTATACCGACCATTAAGACTGATAAAAGAGATATGCGTAAACATATGGGCATTGTATTACAAGACCCATACTTATATACAGGGACTATTTTATCCAACATTACATTAGACGATCCTAAAGTAACACGAGAAAAAGCTGTTGAAAGTTTAAATGCAGTAGGTGGAGATAGAGTGTTAGAACACTTTAAAAAAGGTATTGATGAGCCAGTTATAGAAAGGGGTCGAACACTAAGTTCTGGACAACGACAAATCATTTCATTTGCGAGAGCACTTGCATTTGATCCAGAAATTTTGATTTTAGATGAAGCAACATCAAGTATTGATTCTGAAACGGAAGAAATTATACAAAAAGCAATGACTGTGTTGTCTAAAGGACGAACATCATTTATTATTGCGCACCGACTTTCAACGATTAAGAATGCTGATCAAATTATTGTTCTTGATAAAGGTCGCATTATTGAAAAAGGCAATCATGATGAGTTAATCAAGTTAGAAGGGCAATATTACAAAATGTATCAAATGCAGTCTTTAACAGATTAATCGTGTTAAACAAACTAATGGCCTGGGATATATTATCCCAGGCCATTGTTTTATATTTTTTAAACTCATCATTGCGGTCACATAAAGTAAAGTACGCCTTGATATATGAAGTAAATAACTAAAGCGATGATTGCTAATTTTATTACAACTCTTAATAATCCAACGAAAAATCTAAAAAAGATAATTAAAAACAAGATAGCTAAAAATATATATATTAATTCCAAATTTATCACCTCTTGAATTCATTATAAAGAATAAACTCATTAAATACATCAGACTACAGAATGATTAAAGATTTAGGTCTAAAGCCCGATGATGATATTTGAGCAATTTTCGTATAATATAAATGAATGAGAGGTGTCTATAATTTTGAGATGGTTATTTAGATTAATTAGAAATTTATTAGCGTTATTAGCAATTGTCATTATCATTGTTATTGTATATAGAAACGTACCAGCATTGAGTGATTTAAATCCGTTTGATCATAGTAATGAACAAACGACTGAAGAAATGGCTCCACAACATGCAAATGCAACTTATAAAATTGAAGATAATCCATTATTACAAAATGTACCATTAGGTCAAACTAAACAAGCATTTAATTGGATCAATAAAAGTGAATTCATGGATGTTTCAGGACTAGAACGTATGGGATTTGACGACAACTATGTTGCAGGGCAAAGAGGAACAGAGTATATCTTGTATAAATTTGGGGAACCAAAGATGTATGTTTATCAAACAGAGCAAGATTTAATGAATGATTTAAGTGCAATGCACTCAAATATAGAATTATTACCTAAAACTGCATATTAAATTTTTATTTCGGCAGTCTCTTACTTTATTTAAAGTGCTGTGTAAGCTAAAATAGTAATATCATTGTTAATGAGTCATTTGAAGATTAAGAGGTGTTCGGATTGTCGAATTTTTTTAAAAATAATAAAATAATGATTTTTCTAATTTCTATGGTTTTATTAATTGTAATTGTTGGTTATTCAGTGAGAGCGCAATCTGCATCGCTTAGTGAACAATATGCGAGTGATACATCATCGTTTGGTGGAAGAATCGTATCTTATCCAGTTACTTTTGTTTCTGATTTCTTCTCTGGAATTTTCACTTCAGACGAAGACGTTGATAAACTAAAAGAAGAAGTAAAAAGTACAGATCAAATCAAAGCTGATAAAGCAAGATTAGAAAAAGAAAACAAAGCCTTAAAAAAAGAATTGGATATGAAGGATATTTCGCAATTCAATCCAATATCAGCTACTGTAATCGGTAGAAGTCCAGATCAATGGATGAATACAATCATTATTGATAAAGGAAAAAAGAGCGGCATGAAAGAAAATATGGCTGTCATTACGAGTGAAGGTTTAGTAGGTAGAATTAAAAAAGCAAACCAATTTTCTTCACAAGTTGAATTAATATCTACAAGTGTTAAAACGAGTAAGCTTTCAGTAGATATACAGCAAGATGATGATAATATCTTTGGTATGATTAATCGATATGACGAAGATAAAGATTTACTTGTTATTAGTGATATCGATAATAAATACAGTATCAAAAAAGGATCTAAAGTTGTAACAAATGGTTTAGGTGACCAACTTCCTAAAGGTATATTAGTTGGTAAAGTTGAAAAAGTAGAAAATGATGAATATGGTTTATCTAAAGTTGCTTACATCAAGACATCTACAAACATTAAAGAATTAAACCATGTATATGTTGCTAAACGTGATCCAGAAACGATACCTTCATCTGAAGAAAGTGGTGAGGAATAATGAGATTTTACGTTATTCCTTTAATTGGTGTCTTATTATTTTACTTAGATTCATTATTAACACGTTTATCACCTTTACATTTATTTGGTGAGACATTTATTATCGTGCCTCGATTAACATTTTTGTACTTACTCATAATTGCTGTATACAAAAATCCTAAAGTTGCCATTATTTTAGCAATCGTTACAGGTATTTTTACAGATATTTATTATGGCGGTATATACGGTGTCTATACATTTGGATATGCTATTTTTGTGATTATGATGGATAAACTATTTAAAGTATTTTATAGAGATATTTTGATGATGGTTATTCTCTTAATATCTTCAGTTGTATTACTTGAAATATGGGTCATGGTTTTTTATGGATTTTTAGGCATTGCCTCTATTAATATTGGCCAAATTATTCTATTTAGATTAATTCCAACTGTCATATTTAATTTAATATGTTTAATCATCATTTTCCCATTTGTATTAAAATTATTAGAAAGAAATACTAATTAATGAAAGATTATTGACATCAATAGCTGTAGGTGGTACTCTATTGAAGTTGAGTAGTTTCTAGCTACATACAACCGCTCGATCATAGGTCTTAAAGTACGTATGTCACCTATGAATGGCGTGACTTAAAAAATTAGGAGGTGCAAGTATGTTTGCTATAATTGAAACTGGCGGAAAGCAAGTTAAAGTAGAAGAAGGTCAAACAATTTGGGTTGAGAAATTAGACGTAAATGAAGGTGATTCATTCACATTTGACCAAGTATTATTTGTAGGTGGAGATTCAGTTAAAGTTGGATCACCTGTTGTTGAAGGTGCTTCAGTTACTGCTAAAGTTGAAAAACAAGGACGCGGTAAAAAAATCACTGTATTCAAATACAAAGCTAAGAAAAACTACAAACGTAAACAAGGTCATCGTCAACCTTACACTAAATTAACAATCGAAAAAATCAACGCATAATTTATGATTAATGTAGATGTTAGTTTGAATCAAGAAGGGCAAGTTACAGATATTGAAATGTCTGGACATGCTGATTCAGGTGAATACGGTAAAGACTTAGTCTGTGCCGGTGCTTCAGCAGTTGTCTTTGGTACAACAAATGCTATCATTGGATTAACTGATGAGTCGCCTGATATAGATTACAGTGACGACGGTGGATATTTTCATATACGTAGTGTAAACTTAGAAAATGAACAAGCGCAAATATTATTACAAGGCCTTATCGTTTCTTTGAAAACAATCGAAGAAGAATATGGGCAATATATTAAACTAAATTACAAGTGAGGTGTAACTCATGTTAAAATTAAACTTACAATTTTTCGCATCGAAAAAAGGGGTAGGTTCTACAAAGAACGGTCGTGACTCTGAATCAAAACGTTTAGGTGCTAAACGTGCTGACGGTCAATTCGTTACTGGTGGTTCTATTCTTTATCGTCAACGTGGAACTAAAGTTTTCGCTGGTGAAAACGTAGGTCGCGGTGGAGACGATACATTATTCGCTAAAATCGACGGCGTTGTTAAATTCGAACGTTTTGGTCGTGACAAAAAGAAAGTATCTGTATACGCAGCTGCTGAATAATCTTTATATTTAGATGAGGCTGGGACATGTATAATTGTCCCAGCCTCAATCATTATGTTGGCAGTTATTTATATAAATATGAATGGTACGTTTTATTTATAATGAAGGTATTCAGAAATGCAGTTTCTTTTTTTATTCATAATATTAAAATGTTATAATGAGTGTTATGAATAATGATAATAAAGGTGATGGAATGAATAATTTAGATGTGTATTTAAAGTCTAGACATGATTTTGTGAATCAGTTCCAATTGTTATATACATATAAACAGTTAGGAAAACATGAAGAGGTTGATTTATTAATTGATGAATTGTACAAAAATCTCAAGCAAGAACAGTTGTTTTTAAATGCACCGTGTAGAAAATTTGTTCATAATGTATTTGAATACAAACTATCTTTGTCAGGCTCTAAGTGGACATTTGAAATTGACAACTCAAATATCGATTATTATCAAAAGAACTTAGAAAGAACAGATAATACTTTAGCAAATATATTTAATGATTTGAAATATGTTGTGATTAACGATATGGATGAAAAAAATATTCATATTAGTCTTACAGTAGAAGAGGAATTTGTCACAATGATTATTTGGTTAAGTGCGACTAATCAGGAGCTTAATCAAATTGAACAATCATTTTCTAAATATAACGTTGAAATTTTATCAGAAAGTCAAAATCATATAGAATTAGAATTTTTTATTAACATAAAAGAAATAGAGGTGTAAACATGTTTATAGATCAGGTCAAAATATCGTTAAAAGCTGGTGATGGCGGTAACGGTTTAGTAGCTTTTCGTCGTGAAAAGTATGTTCCATTTGGTGGACCAGCAGGTGGCGACGGTGGTAAAGGTGCGTCAGTCGTATTTGAGGTAGATGAAGGTTTACGTACTTTATTAGACTTTAGATTCCAAAGAAAATTTAAAGCTGATAAAGGTGAAAATGGACAAAGTAGTAATATGCACGGTCGTGGAGCAGACGACTTAATATTAAAAGTACCACCTGGTACAATTATTAAAAATGCTGAAAATGAAGAGATTTTAGCTGACCTTGTTGAACATGGTCAACGCGCTACAGTCGCTAAAGGTGGCCGTGGTGGTAGAGGTAACTCAAGATTTGCTTCAGCAAGTAATCCGGCACCAGATTTCTGTGAAAATGGTGAACCTGGTGAAGAACTTGAAGTCATGTTAGAACTTAAACTTATGGCAGATGTAGGTTTAGTAGGTTATCCAAGCGTTGGTAAATCAACATTATTATCTATCGTTTCCAAAGCAAAACCAAAAATCGGTGCTTATCACTTTACGACAATTAAACCTAATTTAGGTGTTGTCCAAACAAATGATGGTCGAGGATTTGTAATGGCAGATTTACCGGGTTTAATTGAAGGTGCTTCAGAAGGTGTTGGTTTAGGCCATCAATTCTTAAGACATATTGAACGTACAAGAGTAATTGTTCATATAATTGATATGAGTGGTATGGAAGGCAGAGACCCATATGAAGATTATGTTACAATTAATCAAGAATTAAAATCATATAATGAAAATCTTTCTAGAAGACCACAAATTGTTGTTGCGAATAAAATGGATTTACCAGATTCAGAAACACAATTAGAAATGTTTAAAGAACAACTTCAAGAAGATGTTAATATTATTCCTATTAGTACAGTTACACGTCATAACGTTGATAAACTACTATATCAAATTGCTGATTTATTAGATGAAACTGAAGGAATGGACTTCGATTCAGTCGAAGAAGAAACTGGCGTACATCGTGTTGTCTATAAACACGAAAAATCACGAGATCATTTTGTTATTACAAGAGATGACGATGGTGCCTATGTTGTATCAGGTAATTCGATTGAAAGATTATTCAAAATGACGGACTTTAATCGTGATGCAGCAGTTAGAAGATTTGCAAGACAAATGCGTTCAATGGGTATTGATGATGCCTTAAGAGAACGCGGTGCTTCAAATGGTGATATTGTAAGAATTTTAGGTGGAGAATTTGAATTTGTCGAATAGGGCGTGTTCCAATTGAAAAAATCAAATGAATCAACAAAAAGGTTTTATTTAATCAGAGAAGATGTTTTGCCAGAGTCAGTGCAAAAGACAATCAAAGTTAAAAATGCATTATTAAAAAATAATAATTTAACGATTTATGATGCAGTTAAAGAATTTAATTTATCTAGAAGTGCTTTTTATAAATATAAAGATACAATATTTCCAATTGATAGATTAGAAGAACAGACCAAAAATTTAACATTAATTTTATATGTACAAGATGAAGTGGGAATGCTCGCAACTGTCTTGAATAAAATTGCTGAAGTTAAAGGTTCTGTACTTACCATACATCAAAGTCTACCAATAAAGGATAGAGCAACGATTACTATTTCTCTTAATGCTGCAAATATTGAGTTATCATTAGAAGAGTTAATGGATGCAATTAAAGAAAGTCCATATGTTGATGAAGTAGAAATTATTGGAATGAGTATGTAAAGGAAGTTGTCTAAATGTATGCATATATAAAAGGAATCGTTACACAATTATATCCTTCTCATATTGTAGTTGAGGCAAATGGTATAGGTTATGAAATTCAAACACCTAACTCATATCGTTTTCAATCTCAATTAGATAAAGAAACGCAAGTATATACACAATTAATTGTGCGTGAAGATGCCCAATTATTATATGGATTTGTGAATCTTGAAGAAAAGGATATGTTTTTAAGCTTAATTAAAGTGACAGGTATTGGACCGAAGTCAGCTTTAGCAATTTTAGCGACAAGCACGCCTAATGAAGTAGCAATTGCTATAGAAAATGAAAATGAATCATATTTAACAAAGTTTCCAGGTATCGGTAAAAAAACAGCAAGACAAATTATTCTTGATTTAAAAGGGAAATTAATCATCACAGAAGAGTCTGAGTTATTCCCAGAAAGTAAAGATGCCGGTCAAGATGTATTAGAAGAAGCTTTGTTAGCTTTAGAAGCATTAGGTTACTCTAAACGAGAAATTACAAAAGTTAAGAAGAACCTAGAAAAAGAATCATTTGATTCAGTAGATGCTTGTGTTAAAAGAGGTTTAGCATTACTTATTCAGTAAATGAGGTGATTTTTTGGATGAGCGATTAATGGATGAACATGGGCACGAAGATGATATCCAAAGTGAACTTTCATTAAGACCAGATACTTTAAATCAATATATTGGTCAAAACAATATTAAATCAAACTTAGATATATTTATTAAAGCTGCTAAGTTAAGAGAAGAACCTTTAGATCATTGTTTACTTTACGGTCCACCTGGTCTAGGTAAGACAACTTTAGCTCATATTATATCTAATGAGATGAATGTTAATTTACGAACTGCAAGCGGACCTTCTATTGAAAGACCCGGTGATTTAGCAGCCATACTTTCTGCGCTACAACCTGGAGATGTACTTTTCATAGATGAGATACACCGATTAAGCAGAGTTGTTGAAGAAGTGTTATACCCTGCAATGGAAGATTTCTTCTTAGATATCGTTGTTGGTAAAGGTGAAGAAGCAAGAAG
The DNA here is from genome assembly GCF_022386995.1 of Mammaliicoccus sp. N-M50. Lineage (NCBI taxonomy): Bacteria > Bacillati > Bacillota > Bacilli > Caryophanales > Staphylococcaceae > Mammaliicoccus > Mammaliicoccus sp. N-M50. The sequence goes on from NZ_JAJNJA010000002.1 coordinate 249,019, forward strand.
TATTAGAATCGATTTGCCGCCATTTACGCTAGTAGGTGCCACAACGCGTGTCGGGAGCCTTTCAGCACCTTTGAGAGATCGTTTCGGTGTGCATCTTAGATTAGAATATTACGACGATAATAGTTTACAAGAAATTATAAAGCGTACTGCTGAAGTATTTGAAGTAGACATTGATCAAAATAGCACGGTTGAGTTATCTAAACGAAGTAGAGGGACACCTCGTATAGCAAATCGTTTATTACGTAGAGTGCGTGATTTTGCTCAAGTAGAAGGTGACGAAGCAATTTCTATAGATATTACAAAGCATGCTTTAGATTTATTGCAAGTAGATGAAGAAGGACTCGACCATATAGACTATAAAATTATGCACTGTATCCTGAATAATTATAAAGGTGGTCCAGTTGGATTAGATGCAATAGCAGCTACAATAGGTGAAGAACGTATAACACTTGAAGACGTTTATGAACCTTATCTCATCCAAAAAGGATTTATAGAAAGAACGCCAAGAGGTCGTCGTGCAACTGCATTAAGTTATGATCACTTCGACGTAAAAAAGGATTAGGAAAGAGGCAAAGTTTGTGAATATTGAAGATTTCGATTTTGATTTACCTGAATCATTAATTGCACAAACACCACTGTTAGATAGAGAAAGCAGTAGGTTATTAAAATGTAATAAAGTAACAGGTGAATTAGAAGATTTAACATTTAAAGAAGTTGTCAATCAACTTTCACCAGGGGACTGTTTAGTATTAAATGATACGAAAGTTATGCCAGCAAGGTTATTTGGTATCAAAGAAGAAACTGGTGCAAAAGTAGAAATGCTAATGCTAACGCAACAAGAAGATAATGAATGGGAAGTATTGATTAAACCAGCTAAACGTATTAGAGTTGGTCAATCTGTGTCATTTGGAGAAGGTAAAATTATTGCGACTTGTGTCAAAGAACTTGAACAAGGTGGACGCATTATGAAACTTTCATACGAAGGTATTTTACAAGAAAGATTAGATGAACTAGGTGAAATGCCTTTACCACCATATATTAAAGAACGTTTAGATGACCAAGATAGATATCAAACAGTTTATGCTAAAGCAGTTGGGTCTGCAGCTGCGCCTACAGCAGGTTTACATTTCACTGAACATTTATTACAAGAAATCGCTGATAAAGGCGTCCACATTGCTTTTATTACATTACATGTTGGCTTAGGTACATTTAGACCAGTTAGTGTAGATAATATAGATGATCATGAGATGCATTCAGAATATTACCAAATGACTGCTGAAACGGCTGATTTATTAAATCGTGTAAAAGCAAGTGGTCATAAAATCATATCTGTAGGTACAACATCTACAAGAACGCTAGAAACAATTCGATCTAAAAATGACCAATTTGTTGAAGAAAGTGGTTGGACAGATATATTTATTTATCCGGGATATGAATTTAAAGCGATAGATGGATTAATTACCAATTTCCATTTACCAAAATCAACACTTATCATGTTGGTATCTGCATTATCAACTAGAGAACATATTTTAAATGCATATAAACATGCTGTTGAAGAAAAGTATAGATTCTTTAGTTTTGGCGATGCAATGATTTTAATATAGAAAAGGAGTAACAATATGCCTGCAGTAACATATGAGCACATTAAAACTTGTAAGCAATCAGGTGCAAGACTCGGGATTGTGCATACACCTCATGGTTCATTTGAGACGCCAATGTTCATGCCTGTTGGAACTAAAGCAACCGTTAAGACAATGAGCCCTGAAGAGCTTAAACAAATGGAAGCAAAAATTATACTTAGTAATACCTATCATTTGTGGTTACAACCTGGAAGTGATATCATTTCTAAAGTGGGTGGATTACATAAGTTTATGAATTGGGATGGACCTATACTTACTGATTCTGGTGGTTTTCAAGTATTCAGCTTAAGTGATATGAGAAAAATCGAAGAAGAAGGTGTACATTTTAGACATCATTTAAATGGTTCTAAATTGTTCTTAAGTCCTGAAAAAGCGATGCATATTCAAAATGATCTTGGTTCAGATATTATGATGGCGTTTGATGAATGTCCTCCAATGCCATCTGAATATGAATATGTAAAAAATTCAATTGAGAGAACATCAAGATGGGCGGAAAGATGTCTAGAAGCTCATCGTCGCCCTGAAGATCAAGCTTTATTTGGTATTATCCAAGGTGGAGAATATAAGGATCTTAGAGAGCAAAGTGCTAAAGACCTCGTTTCACTTGATTTTCCTGGCTATGCAATTGGTGGTTTGTCTGTTGGTGAACCTAAACCTGTCATGTATAGAATGGTTGAACATACAACGCCATTAATGCCATTTAATAAACCAAGATATTTAATGGGAGTTGGTTCTCCAGACGCATTAATCGAATGTTCTATTAGGGGCATCGATATGTTTGATTGCGTATTACCTACACGTATAGCTAGAAATGGTACATGTATGACATCTCAAGGTAGAGTCGTTATAAAAAATGCTAAATATCAGCAAGATTTATCTCCACTTGATCCAGAGTGTGATTGTTATACATGTAGAAACTATACTAAAGCATATTTGCGTCATCTGATTAAAGCAGATGAAACATTTGGAATTCGTCTTACTACATATCATAATTTGTATTTCTTATTAAAACTTATGGAGAACATTCGCCAAGCAATAAGAGAAGATCGATTACTTGATTTCAAAGATGAATTTTTCGAGCAGTATGGACTAAATGTAGATAACCCCAAAAACTTTTAAAGGAGATTGAATATGGAAGTATTAGTACAATTATTACCTATTATCTTAATTTTTGCGCTTGTTTGGTTCTTAATGATCAGACCACAACAAAAGCGTGCTAAAGAACATCGTGAATTATTAAACCGTTTAGAAGTGGGTCAAAAAGTAACTTCAATCGGTGGTATCAAAGGTACAGTTAGAGCAGTTGATGAGTCTATCGTTGTTGTTTCTGTAAACGATAAAGGACACGAAATTACATTTGAAAAACCAGCTATCAAACAAGTAGACCCTTCATAAAATAGTTTACTTTTTTAGGAAATTGGTTTAATATTATGTATCATATTTGATGTTAAAAGACATGGTTATCCATGTCTTTTTTTCATTCATGAATGTTATGGCTATTCAACTATAGTTGATGTATGCTATAACATATATAGTGAATTAAATATATGTAAGAGGTGTTATCGTGAAAAAGCGGAGTAGAATTATAGCCTTTTTACTTCTTGCAGTGTTGGTTTTTAGTTTAATAGGATCAACAACAAAAGATATAACAAAGAATGTAAATTTAGGTCTAGACTTACAAGGTGGTTTTGAAGTATTATATCAAGTTAATCCTTTAGACAAAGGTGATAAGATTGATAATGATGCGGTTAAATCTACTGCAAAGACTTTAGAGTCACGTGTAAACGTATTAGGTGTTTCTGAGCCGAAAATTCAAGTTGAGGAAGGTAATCGTATTCGAGTTCAATTAGCTGGTATTAAAGACCAGAATGAAGCTCGTGAAGTACTTTCAACACAAGCGAATTTAACAATCAGAGATGCAAAGGATAGAGTTTTACTATCTGGTAAAGATTTAGTTCAAGGTGGCGCTAAGCAAGGCTTTAAGGACAATACAAACGAAGTAGCCGTTACACTTAAGCTTAAAGATGCCAAAAAGTTCAAAGAAGTAACTGAAAAAGTTTCTAAAATGAATCCTAATTTAATGGTCATTTGGATGGACTATGAAAAAGGAGACAGTTACGAGAAAGAAGCTAAAAAAGAACAAGAAGGTAAAGAGCCAAAATATATTTCTGCAGCAACTGTAAGCCAACCAATCAATTCAGAAAATGTTGAAATTTCTGGTGGATTTAATGGTGAACAAGGCGTTAAAGAAGCAAAACAAATTGCAGACTTATTAAATTCAGGTTCACTACCTGTTAAATTAGATGAAGTGTATTCTACATCAGTAGGTGCGCAATTCGGTAAAGATGCATTAGATGAAACAGTACTTGCTTCTACAATAGGTGTAGGTATTATATTCTTATTCATGCTTATTTACTACCGATTACCTGGTGTTGTAGCAGTCATTACATTAAGTGCTTATGTTTACTTAACATTAGTAGCATTTAACTTTATTTCAGGGGTATTAACATTGCCTGGACTTGCAGCCTTAGTATTAGGTGTAGGTATGGCCGTTGATGCTAACATCATCATGTACGAACGGATAAAAGATGAATTACGGATCGGAAGGACACTACAACAAGCCTTCAAAAAAGGTTCTGGTTCTTCATTTATTACGATATTAGATGCTAACTTAACAACAATTTTAGCAGCGCTCGTATTATTCGTATTTGGTGAAAGTTCAGTAAAAGGTTTCGCAACAATGTTATTACTTGCGATTCTAATGAGTTTTGTAACTTCAGTATTCTTCACAAGAATATTATTAGGTTTACTAGTAAACTCAAATTACTTCAAGAAAAAATACAATTGGTTTGGTGTTTCTAAGAAAGATAGACATGATATTAGTGAAAGATTAGATGTTCATGATTTAAGAACAGTCTATGACAAAATTAATTTCGTAAAACTTGCTAAACCATTATTAACATTTAGTATTATTACAATCATAGTTGGTGCCATCATCGTATCAATATTCAGATTGAATTTAGGTATTGATTTCACAAGTGGTACACGTGTTGACTTACAATCTGATCAAGCTATCAAGACTGAACAAGTTTCAAAACAGTTTAAAGATATGGGGTTAGAACCATCACAAGTTACAACAAGTGGAACTGGAAACAAAATGGCAACCGTACAATTTAAAGATGCATTAAACAAATCTGAAATACAAAAAGTTAAATCTGACTTTGGTAAATCATTGGGTCATGATCCAAACGTAAGTACGGTTTCACCAGTTGTTGGTCAAGAGTTAGCTGGAAACGCATTAAAAGCAATGCTTTATGCAGCAATAGGAATTGTATTATACGTATCCTTTAGATTTGAATGGAGAATGGGTACAACTGCAGTACTTGCGTTATTACATGACGTATTTATGATTGTAGCAGTATTCAGTTTATTCAGACTCGAAGTGGATATTACGTTTATTGCAGCAGTTCTAACAATAATTGGTTATTCAATTAATGACACAATCGTTACATTTGACCGCGTAAGGGAAAATTTACGTAAAGTGAAAGTGATAACGAAACCAGAAACTGTTGATATGATCGTTAACTCATCTATTAGACAAACGATGACAAGATCAATCAATACCGTATTAACAGTTGTAATCGTAGTTGTCGCATTATTAATACTTGGATCATCAAGTATCTTCAACTTCTCATTAGCACTATTAATCGGTTTAGTATCCGGGGTGTTCTCATCAGTATTCGTCGCAGTACCTTTATGGGGTATCTTGAAAAAACGACAACTTAAAAAATCAGAAAATGGTAAATTAGTTGTATATACTGAGAAAAAATCTAACGATGAAAAAATATTAGTTTAATAAATCATGTACCTGTCCTTAGTAAAAGGGCAGGTGCTTTTTTATTTTAGAATATAGGTTTAACTAAGGCGCCCCATAATTACAAAAGTCCATAGAAATGTAACCAAGGCAGCCTATAGTAACAAAAGTCGTCTGAATTGTAACTAAGGAGTGCCATAGTAACAAAAGTCCGGGGAATTGTAACTAAGGAGTGCCATAGTAACAAAAGTCGGAGGAAATGTGACTAAGGCGCCCCATAATTACAAAAGTCGTCTGAATTGTAACTATGGAACCCTATAATTACAAAATCCCGACAAATTGTAACTAACAGCTGCCTTTTTATTCATACATACTCTTTGCTCATGTTTTATTTGTTTAGTAGAGAAAGTATGATATTTCATGTATAATGTTTTGAGTAGAAATGAGGAGATTTGATATGACTAAAGCTTGTTATCAATGGAAAAAATCAGAGCTCAATCAAAATATTGATCCGCAAATCATAAAAAAATATAAAATTTCGCCACTTTTAGAAAAAACTTTAATTTCAAAAGGCTATACGTCTGAAGAACAAATTGAAAGTTTATTATCTAATGAAGTGTTATTCCACGATCCGATGTTACTAAGTGATATGGAAAAGGCAACTTCGAGAATACATAAAGCTATTGAAAATGATGAAAGAATATTAGTATATGGTGATTATGATGCAGATGGTGTCACATCTACAACGATTCTCGTTAAGACTTTAGAGTCTATGGGCGCTACAGTAGGTTGGTATATTCCGAATAGATTTACTGAAGGATATGGACCAAGTGAAGCGGCATTTAGAAATGCACATGATGAAGGTGTTTCTCTTATCATTACAGTGGATAATGGTATTCAAGGTCATCACGAAATTGATATTGCCAATGAACTTGGTATTGATGTGATTGTGACAGACCATCATGAATTTGGCGAAACAAAGCCTAATGCATATGCGATTGTTCACCCTATGCACCCTGATTTTAATTATCCGTTTAAATATTTAGCTGGTGTAGGTGTTTCATATAAACTTTCTAAAGCACTTAAATCAGATATATCAGATGCATTCTTAGGACTAGTTGCTATCGGTACGATTGCCGACTTAGTGAGCTTAACGGATGAAAATAGATATATGGTTAAACAAGGGTTACGCATATTAAATGAACAACCTTTACCAGGGATAAAAAGTTTATTATCCGTAGCTGATTTTACGGATGAAGTAAGTGAACAAACAGTTGGCTTTATTATCGGACCTCGTTTGAACGCAGTTGGTCGATTAGATGATGCCAGATTAGCTGGAGAGTTGCTTATGAGCGATGATGACGATGAAGCGATGTTCTTAGCTGAAGAAGTGGACCAATTTAATACAGAACGTAAAGCAATCGTTGAAAATATTACGAATGAAGCTATGGAGCTAGCTGAAATTGAAATGCAACAAAATGCCCAATTTCTAATACTTGCAAAAGAAGATTGGAATGAAGGTGTATTAGGTATTGTGGCTTCAAGAATAGTCGAGAAGTATCATTTACCAACAATTGTATTAAATGTTGATATTGAGCAAAACCACGCTAAAGGTTCAGCAAGAAGTATTGAACAAGTTTCAATGTTTGAATTTCTAACAAACCATAGCGACTTAATTCGTAAATTTGGTGGCCATCATATGGCAGCTGGTATGACATTAGATATTGACGCGATTGAACCATTGAAGAAAGCTTTGAATGAAGATATGCACAACATAACAGAAGGTAAAAAATTATTACCACAGTTAATCGTTGATGCAGAAATAGAAACTTCAGATATTACGGTTGATAACATATTTGATTTAGAAAGATTAAGACCTTTTGGTACTGATTTATTAGCACCACTATTTTCAATTAGTAATGTTTCGGTTAAATCTGTTAAAGGTATCGGTCAAGGTAATAAACACCTTAAATTAACTTTAACAGACAAAAATATTGCAGCTTTACATTGGAATGCGGGACATCTCATTCATGATATTTCTAATGATACGACAATCAATGTTGCAGGTAGTTTAAATGTTAATGAATGGAATGGACATCAATCACCACAAATTATTCTTAAAGATTTAGCGTTGAGTAATAACCATGCTATTTTTGATTATAGAAGTAAAAATAAACATGACTTGTTAAAAATTGATCAAGAAAATGCATTGTTTGTTATTAACTCATCATCAGAGAAAATAAATGAGCAATATATATATTATGGTGATACGTATCCAAATGAAGTCGAAACGTGTGTGTTAAGAGATTTACCACAAGATTTAGAATCATTCAAACAAACTTTATCTAATATTAAAGCCGAAAAATATTATTTAGTATTTAAAGGGCAAACAAATTCATACTTTGAAGGTATTCCAAGTGATGAAAAGTTCAAACAAGCTTATAAAGCTTTATATATGAATCAATCAACAAATATTCAAAATGATGGCATGAAATTATGTGAAGCATTAAAAATTAAACCTGATCAATTGAAATTCATTTTGAATTGCTTTTATGAGTTAAACTTTATTACAATGAATCGTGGTATAATTGAAATAAATAAAGATGCGGGAAAAAATGACATTCAAAACGCACCGTTATATCAAGCAAGAAAACAACAAATAGAAATAGAAAAGACATTGTTGTACAATGATAGCCAATCATTAATTAAGTGGATGCATTCATTGTTAAGTGATGTTGAGGAGGAAGTATAATGGATTTAAAACAATACGTTTCAGAAGTACAAGATTGGCCAAAACAAGGTGTTAACTTTAAAGATATTACGACAATTATGGATAATGGTGAAGCATACAAGTATGCTACTGACCAAATCGTACAATATGCTCAAGACAAACAAGTTGATGTTGTAGTTGGACCAGAAGCAAGAGGATTTATTATTGGTTGTCCTGTGTCATACGCAATGGGTATTGGCTTTGCACCAGTACGTAAAGAAGGGAAATTACCTCGTGAAGTAATTCGTTATGAATATGATCTTGAATATGGATCAAATGTGTTAACGATGCACAAAGATGCAATCAAACCAGGTCAACGTGTATTGATTACAGATGATTTATTAGCAACAGGTGGTACAATTGAAGCGGCAATTCACTTAGTAGAATCATTAGGTGGAATCGTAGTGGGTATCGCATTTTTAATTGAACTTAAATATTTAAACGGCATTGAAAAATTAAAAGGTTACGATGTTGTTTCGTTAATTTCATACGATGAATAAAATAGTCACTTTGTGGCTATTTTATTTTTAATTATTATAATTAACGGTGGCATATTACTATTGAAAATTGCTATAATAGTAATATTCAAGAGAATTTTATTTGATGAGGTGGTGTCCCTATGAATAAAGAATATCCATACAGTGCTGATGATGTTTTATATAAAGCTAAAAGTTACTTATCTGAAGATGCATATCGTTTAGTAGAAAAGAGTTATGATTTGGCTTTTAAAGCACATCAAGGACAAATTAGAAAAAATAATTTGCCATATATCATGCATCCTATTCAGGTAGCGGGTATTTTAACCGAAATGAAATTGGATGGTCCAACTATAGTTGCTGGATTCCTTCATGATGTAATTGAGGATACACCTTATACGTATGATGATTTGGTAGAAATGTTTAATGAAGAAGTAGCCATTATTGTAGATGGTGTTACAAAATTAAAAAAAGTTAAATATAAATCTAAAGAAACGCAACAAGCTGAAAATCATAGAAAATTATTTATAGCAATTGCTAAAGATGTCCGAGTTATATTAGTTAAATTAGCAGATAGATTACATAATGTTCGTACTTTAAAAGCGATGCCTAAAGAAAAACAAAAACGTATTGCTAAAGAAACGTTAGAAATCTATGCACCACTTGCGCATAGATTAGGGATCAATACAATTAAGTGGGAACTTGAAGACATCTCATTAAGATATATTGATAGTGTTCAATATTTTAGAATTGTTAATTTGATGAAAAAGAAAAGAAGCGAACGAGAAACGTATATTGCAAATGCGATTAAAGATATAGAGTCTGAAATGGAAGTTATGAATATTTCTGGTGACATAAGTGGTAGACCTAAACATATCTATAGTATTTATAGAAAAATGGTCAAACAGAAAAAGCAATTCGAACAAATTTTTGACTTACTTGCGATCAGAGTAATCGTTCCTTCAATCAAAGATTGTTATGCCGTGCTAGGTCTTGTCCATACATTATGGAAACCAATGCCTGGTCGATTTAAAGACTATATTGCTATGCCTAAACAGAATATGTATCAATCGCTGCATACTACAGTCGTTGGTCCAAATGGAGATCCGTTAGAGATACAAATCAGAACATTTGAAATGCATGAAATTGCAGAACATGGGGTTGCTGCACACTGGGCATATAAAGAAGGCAAAAATTTAAGCAATAAATCAGAAGAATATTTACAAAAAATGAGTTGGCTACAAGAAATCGCTGAAACTGACAATACATCACCTGATGCAGAAGAATTTATGGAATCTTTAAAATATGACCTTCAAAGTGATAAAGTGTATGTCTTTACACCTGAAAGTGATGTAGTTGAATTGCCATATGGTGCAGTTCCAATTGATTTTGCATACGCTGTTCACAGTGAAGTAGGTAATAAAATGATAGGTGCGAAAGTTAATGGCAAAATCGTTCCTATTGATTATAAGTTATCTACTGGTGATATTGTTGAGATTAGAACGAGTAAACATTCATATGGGCCAAGTCGAGATTGGTTAAAAATCGTTCGATCTTCAAGTGCGAAAAGTAAAATCCGCAGTTTCTTCAAGAAACAAGACCGTTCTGCCAATATTGAAAAAGGTAAATTCATGATTGAAGCGGAAATTAAAGAGCATGGCTACAATGTAGATGAAGTATTAAATGCTGAAAACATTAAACTTGTTAACGAAAAATATAATTTTTCAAATGAAGATGATTTATATGCTGCAGTTGGTTTTGGTGGCATAACTGCCTTACAAGCTGTTAACAGACTTACAGAAAAGCTTAGACTTGAACGTAAGAAACAATCGCTTAACCAAGTGCAAGAAGTCAATAAATCCATTCCAATTAAACAAGATATTAGAACAGATACTGGTGTTTATGTCGAAGGTTTAGATAACATGCTTATTAAACTTTCTAAATGTTGTAATCCAATACCTGGTGATGAAATCATTGGCTATATTACAAAAGGTCACGGCGTTAAAGTTCATCGTAAAGATTGCCCAAACATCGTTAACGAAAACGAACGATTAATCGATGTTGAATGGGTTAAAAATACAAATGAACAAAAAAATTATCAAGTAGACTTAGAAATTACAGGTTACGACAGAAATGGTTTATTAAACGAAGTACTTCAAGTTGTGAATGCCATTAAAGTACAATTAGTAAAAGTTTCAGGTAAAGCTGATATAGATAAAAATGCTGTTATTAACATTAGCGTAATGGTTAAAAATGTGAATGACGTATATAGAATTGTTGATCGAATTAAACAATTAGGCGATATTTATACAGTAAGTCGTGTATGGAATTAAGAGGTGAATTTTTTTGAAAGTTGTTCTACAAAAAGTAAGCCAAGCTAAAGTGACATCTGAAAATACTCAAAATGAAATTAAACAAGGATTCTTATTATTAGTCGGTGTTGGACAAGAATCTACTTATGCAGATGCAGATGTTATCGCTAAGAAAATAGCAAAGACAAGAATTTTTGAAGATCAAGAAGGTAAAATGAATTTAGATATACACCAAGTCGGTGGTGAAATCTTGTCGATATCACAATTTACAATATATGCTTCAGTAAAAAAAGGTAATAGACCTGGATTTACAAATGCTAAAAGTCCAGATGAAGCATTAAAGATTTATGAATATTTTAATGAACAGTTAGCTTCTTATAACATTAACGTGAAAACAGGAGAGTTTGGCGCACATATGGATGTGTCATTAATCAATGATGGACCAATTACGATTATATTCGAAAGTAAGGATGGTAACATTCAATGAACCGAATTAATTTATGGTTTAAAAAGAGGAGAATAAAGCCTGTTCCTGTCATCAGTGTTGTCATTTTACTGATTGTTTTGTTAATCATTATTATTTATTTATTGATTCCTAAAGAGGACGAACCTAAAACATTATCTATGAAAGAAGATGGTGAGTTAAGAACTGGCCCTGCCGCTTATTATCCTATTATCTTTGATGTAAAAAAGGGAGATAGTTTTGATATAACAGATAGAGAAGGAAAATGGTTCGAAGTCAAAAATGATCAAAATGAAAAAGGCTGGATTGCTGGTTGGCATACAAATCTTGATATTAAAGAAGATGTTAATCCAGTATTAAAACCATTAAAAGGAAAAGTGATTATTTTAGACCCTGGTCATGGTGGAAGTGACCAAGGTGCATCGAGTTCAAAACATAAAGATGTAACCGAAAAAGTCATTACATTAAAAACTGCAAAAGAACTTAAAGAAATGCTTGAAGCTGAAGGCGCTAAAGTGAAAATGACGAGAACTAAAGATGAATATGTTAAATTAAAAGATAGACAAGGTGATGGAGATGTCTTTATTAGTATCCATAATGATGCATTAGATTCATCAGCACCACATGGTTTAACAGTTTATTACCATCATGATTCTCAAAAAGAATTTGCAGATACGTTACAAACTTCAATCAATCAAAAATCCATACTATCTGATAGAGGTGTACGAAACGAAAACTTCCAAGTGATTCGTCAAACTAAAATGCCTGCTGTATTGTTAGAGTTAGGTTATATTAGTAATCCTACAGATGAAGATTTAATTGTTGATAGAAAATATAGACACATTGTAGAAACAGGTATTGTTGACGGTTTGAAAGTTTACTTTTCAAATTAGATATTGACTACTACAGATTATGGGTTTAATATTAATATAAATTATGAAATAGATTATATACCGTTTATTCTTGAATAGTATGCCGATATAGTAGGAGACAGAGAGTATAACATTTGCTGAAAGTTATATGAATACTGCGTATACTTTTGAACACAAGAAGAGGGAATCTTACGAAAATAAGATCGGTTAACATCCGTTATAATGTTGTTAAGTGAGTATTTAATGGATCATTAAATACTAATTAGGGTGGCAACACGGATAATTCGTCCCTTGTATGTATATGCATACAAGGGACTTTTTATATTTTAAAGGAGGAAATATTATGATTAATATACCACGCGGTACACAAGATTTATTACCAAAAGACACTTATAAATGGCAATACATTGAGAACAAATTACATGAGTTAATGAAAATATATAATTATAAAGAAATTAGAACACCAATATTTGAAAGTACTGAACTTTTTAGTAGAGGTGTCGGTGATTCAACAGATGTTGTACAAAAAGAAATGTACACATTTAAAGATAAGGGTGATAGAAGCATTACATTAAGACCTGAAGGCACTGCAGGTGTTGTTAGAAGTTACATCGAAAACAAAATGCAAGGTGAACCTAATCAACCAGTTAAGCTTTATTACAATGGTCCAATGTTCCGATATGAAAGAAAACAAAAAGGGCGTTATCGTCAATTCGTTCAATTCGGGGTAGAAGCTATAGGATCAGAAAATCCTGCTATTGATGTTGAAATTATTTCAATGCTCGTACACATATACAAATCTTTCGGATTGAAAGACTTAAAATTAGTCATCAATAGTATTGGTGATGCAGAATCAAGAGCTGATTACACTAAGGCATTACAAGCGCACTTTGAACCAGTAATTGATACTTTCTGTAGCGATTGTCAAAGTCGATTACACACAAATCCAATGCGTATATTGGACTGTAAAGTAGACAGAGATAAAGAAGCAGTTAAAAATGCGCCTAAAATTACGGAATACTTAAATGACTATTCTAAACAATATTTCGAAGAGGTAAAAAGTTTATTAGACGAACTTGGTATCGAGTATGAAATAGATACGAATTTAGTACGTGGGTTAGATTATTATACACACACAGCATTTGAAGTAATGAGTAATGCTGAAGGATTTGGTGCTATTACAACTTTATGTGGTGGCGGTAGATATAACGGCTTACTAGAATTACTTGATGGTCCTAAAGAAACAGGTATTGGTTTTGCATTGAGTATTGAACGTTTGTTACTAGCGCTTGAAGCTGAAGGTATTGAAATTGAAGAAGAAGAAACTATCGACTTATTTATTGCAACAATGGGTGAAGAAGCGGATAGAATGTCAGTTCAATTAATCAATCAATTAAGAATGGCTGGTATTAGTTGTGATAAAGACTATTTACAACGTAAATTAAAAGGTCAAATGAAACAAGCCGATAGATTAAATGCGAAATATACGATTGTATTAGGTGAGAATGAATTAGAAAAACAAGAAGTGGAAGTTAAAAATATGGAAACTGGTGAAAAGACACTTGTTTCGTTATCAGAATTAGAGAATTATTTAAAGGTGGAATCATAATGGAAAAAAGAACAACATATGCTGGTAAAATAACTGAAGAATATATTGGTCAAACCGTTACTTTAAATGGTTGGGTACAAAAAAGACGTGACTTAGGCGGTTTAATATTTATTGATTTACGTGACCGCGAAGGCGTTGTACAAATTGTCTTTAACCCAGACTTCTCTCAAGAAGCTTTAAGTGTTGCTGAGAAAATCCGTTCTGAATATGTTATTCAAGTTAAAGGTTTAGTAACTAAAAGAGACGAGAAATCAATTAATGACAAAATCAAGACGGGTAAAGTTGAAGTACAAGTCTCTGAAATTACAATTTTAAATGAATCTGAAACACCTCCATTTTCTATAACAGATATGAATGATATTGATGAAAATGTAAGATTAAAATATCGTTATATTGACTTAAGAAGAGAAAGTTTAGCTCAAACATTCAAAATGAGACATCAAATTACACGTGCAGTAAGAAATTACTTAGATGAAGGTGAGTTTTACGAAGTAGAAACACCTGTGTTAACTAAATCTACGCCAGAAGGTGCGAGAGACTATTTAGTACCATCTCGTGTACATGATGGAGAGTTCTATGCTTTACCTCAATCTCCACAAATATTTAAACAATTATTAATGATTGGTGGATTTGATAAATACTATCAAATCGTTAAATGTTTTAGAGACGAAGATTTAAGAGCGGATAGACAACCTGAATTTACGCAAATCGATATCGAGATGAGCTTTGTAGATCAAGAAGACGTTATCAAAATGAATGAAGGTCTTATGAAACGTATCATGAAAGATGTAAAAGGTATTGATATTACAACGCCATTCCCACGTATGACATACGCTGAAGCAATGGAAAGATACGGAATTGACAAGCCAGATACAAGATTTGGTATGGAACTGATTAACTTATCAGAACTTGCTTCAAAAATGGACTTTAAAGTGTTTAAATCTGCAGTTGAAAATGGTGGAGAAGTTAAAGCAATCGTCGTTGAAGATGGTGCGGCTGATTACTCTAGAAAAGATATCGACCAATTACAATCATTTGCAAGTATATATGGAGCTAAAGGTTTAGCTTGGGTTAAAGTAACAGAAGAAGGCTTAAACGGTCCAATTAGCAAATTCTTTGATGAAGATATTACTGCTGAATTATTAAAACAAACTGAAGCTAAAACTGGAGACTTAGTATTATTTGTAGCAGATAAAAAAGATGTTGTAGCAGCAAGTTTAGCGCAGTTAAGAAATAAACTTGGTAAAGATCGTGGTTTAATTGATCCAAATAAATATAATTTCTTATGGGTAACTGATTGGCCATTATTTGAATACGATGAAGAATCAGAACGTTATGTTGCAGCGCACCATCCATTTACTGCACCTAAAAAAGAGCATGAAGAAATGCTTGAAACTGATCCAACAAATGTTGAAGCGAATGCATACGATATCGTTTTAAATGGTTTTGAATTAGGTGGAGGATCTATTAGAATTCATAAATCAGAACTACAAGAAAAAATGTTTAAAGCGCTTGGATTTACTGAAGAACAAGCACAAGAACAATTTGGATTCTTAATTGAAGCGTTCAAATATGGTGCACCACCACATGGCGGAATTGCTTTAGGTTTAGATAGATTAGTTATGTTATTGTCAGGAAGAACAAACTTAAGAGATACAATTGCATTCCCTAAAACAGCAAGTGCTTCTTGTCTATTAACAGATGCGCCAAGTGAAGTATCTAACAGTCAGTTACATGAATTACATTTGCAACTTGATTTAGATGAAAAATAATTAAAAGTATAAATACTTGTTATTTAGAAGAATTATGATAAAATAAATTTATAAGGTAGTCATCTGAAGTGTTCGTAATAAGCTTTTTATATTTTGACCTAACACTTTTGATCAAGGGAGCCTAATTGGTTTTCTTAATAGCGCATACGCCTCGTAAGGAGGACATGCAAAATAAGAAACAGGGCACCCACCTGTATATAGCAGGCCAAAATGATCTAGCACTTAATATTACGGCACAATTGGATTCTATCGGTACGCAAGACTTTATGTCTTGCGTATTTTTGTGTAAAGGAGTAAATAATGATGAAGCATCAATTTTCAAGAAATGAATTAGCGATTGGTAAAGAAGGCTTAGATTTATTAAAAAGTAAAACAGTAGTTGTCCTTGGTGTAGGCGGTGTAGGTTCATTTGCTGCTGAAGCACTAGCGAGAACTAATATTGGTCATATCATATTAATAGATAAAGATGATGTAGATATCACAAATGTAAATAGACAATTACATGCATTAACAACAACAATTGGTCAATCAAAAGTAGATTTAATGGAAGAGCGTATTAAATTAATTAATCCTGATTGTAAAGTCACTTCATTGCATATGTTCTATACTGAAGAAACTTACGAAGCTTTATTTAATGAATACGACATTGATTACTTTGTAGATGCTAGTGATACAATCATGTATAAAGTTCATCTTATGAAAGAGTGTTTAGAAAGAGGTATTAATGTTATCTCAAGTATGGGTGCTGCAAACAAAACAGACCCTACTAAATTTGAAATAGCTGATATTTCTAAAACACATACAGATCCTATGGCGAAAATTATACGTCTAAAATTAAGAAAAATGGGCATTCATAAAGGTATTAATGTTGTATTTAGTGATGAAAGTCCAATTATGATAAGAGAAGATGTAAAAGAAGTTGTAGGCGATAAAAACGCAAAAGTTAGAAAGGCGCAAATGCCACCATCATCTAATGCTTTTGTACCAAGCGTTGTTGGTTTAATTTGTGCAAGCTATGTTGTGAATGATATTTTGAAAGATATCCCAGTAAAAAGAATCAAAGATAAATAGCTAACAGCTTTGATAATAAAAAATGAGACTGGATACGTCCAGCCTCATTTTTTTAAGTTGCGATATATTTCTGCTAATTTTTGTTCAGATTTAGATGTGAGTTTAGGTTGATAATATTGTTTGCCTTTTAAAGTATCAGGTAAATATTGTTGTTCTACATATCCATTTTCATAATTATGTGGGTATTTATAACCAATTGCATTTCCTAATTCTTTTGCACCTTGATAGTGTCCATCTTTCAAATGTTTCGGAACTAAACCGGCTTTACCTTTTCTGATGTCTGATAGAGCTTCATCAATAGATACAATAGCTGAATTAGATTTAGGTGATAAGCATAGCTCGATGACCGCTTGGCTTAATGGTATACGTGCTTCTGGAAAGCCGAGACGTTCACTCGCTTCAATAGCTGATAATGTTCTAGCTGCAGCACCCGGAGAAGCTAAACCGATATCTTCATAGCTAATTACGAGAAGGCGTCTTGCAATAGTAGGTAAATCTCCCGCTTCAATTAATCTAGCTAAATAATGTAGCGCTGCGTCGACATCACTACCTCTAATAGATTTTTGGAATGCACTCATAACATCATAATGTTGATCACCATCTTTATCGTGTTGGAAAGCGTTCTTTTGAATACAAACTTTCGCATCTTCAATCGTGACATGACGTTTGTCATCTTGAACATCAGCACTTAGTACAGCAAGTTCGAGTGCATTTAAAGCGCTTCTCACATCGCCGTAACTTGCTTTTGCGAAATATTCTAAAGCATCTTTGTCTACAACAGGAGCGTATGATGCTAATCCATTTTCTTCATCTTCAATTGCTCTGTTTAAAGCAATGATGATATCATCTTCATTAAGAGGATATAGTTCAAAGATTTGCGTTCTGCTTCGTATAGCTGGGTTGATAGCATGGTATGGGTTTGACGTCGTTGCGCCAATAAGAACGATTTTGCCAGATTCTAAATGCGGTAATAAGAAATCTTGTTTTGCTTTATCTAGACGATGAATTTCGTCTAGTAAAAGTATAACTTGTCCAGACATTTTGGCTTCTTCAACGACAAGTTGCATATCTTTTTTAGTGTTAGTGACAGCGTTAAGTTGTCTAAATTTATATTGAGTACTCCCGGCAATAGCTTGGGCGATACTCGTTTTTCCAATTCCCGGAGGTCCATAAAATATCATAGAAGTTAACTTTTTAGTGTTAACCATTCTTCTAATAATGGCTTTTGGACCGACTAAATGTTCTTGGCTTATCACATCGTCAATCGTTTGGGGACGCATTCTATAAGCTAATGGTTCGTTTTTCATTTGGAATCAACCTTTCTAATTACTCAAAGTGTACAAAAAATGATAAAATGAATTAATAATATTTTTTTAGAAAATAAGAGGTGTAGTACATGAAAATTTCTACTAAAGGACGATATGGCTTAACACTTATGATATCGTTGACTAAGCGTTATGGTCAAGGATGTACATCTTTAAAGTCAATCGCTGAAGAAAACAATTTAAGTGATTTATATTTAGAACAATTAGTAGGACCGCTACGTAATGCTGGTCTTATTAAAAGTGTAAGAGGTGCCAAAGGGGGCTATCAATTACAAAAAGCACCATCAGAAATTACAGCTGGTGATGTGATTAGATTGTTAGAGGGGCCAATTACACCTGTTGAAGGTATAGAAGACGAGCCACCTGCACAACAACAATTGTGGATTCGTATTAGAGACGCTGTAAAAGAAGTTCTAGATAATACAACACTAGAATACTTAGCAAATTATACAAATGAAGATGAACTAGAAGGCTATATGTTCTATATCTAGTTCACAAATTAAATAGGATAGCAATCTTCAAGACGAATATTGAAGATTGCTATCTTATTTTTTATTTCTTAACTGTATGGATTTCATGCCTAACTGCACAAAATATTTCGTTATTTTAACAGTTAAGCATGAATATGTGTTAAGTAGTGTAATATTCCCCTTCAAGATTATTTTCATATTAAGATAGTTGTACACTACAACAAAGGGGAGAGTATATGAAAAATTTAAAACGATACATATTAAGTGTAGTAGCAGTTTTATTATTAAGTTTCATTGCATTACCGTTTGAAGTTAACGCAAAGACAGATGGTCCGTCATCTAGAGTTATATTACCGAAAAATGATCGTACACAAATTACGAATACAACGTCTGCACATTATCAATCGATTGCATTCGCTGATATCGGAGGTACATCAATTGCATCAGGTGTAGTTGTCGGTAAAAATACCGTTCTTACAAATAAACATGTAGTAGATGCTACGAATGGTGATGCTTCTGTACTAAAATTCTCACCAGCAGCAAATGGCGATGGGAATTTCCCAGCTGGTACATTTACAGCAACTGATTATAAAGTAGCGCCAGGCGGTGAAGATTTAGCAGTCGTTACAGTCGGTAAAAATAGTAAAGGTCAATCTATTGGTGACGCTGTTCAAGCAGCGACAATCGCAGATACATCTTCAGTTAAAAAAGGTGATAACATCACAGTAACAGGTTATCCAGGAGATAAACCTATTGCGACATTATGGGAAAGTAAAGGTAATATATTGTCTGCTTCAGGTAGTGACGTATCTTACGACTTAAGTACTTATGGTGGTAATTCAGGTTCACCAATCTTTAATGCAAATAACCAAGTTATTGGTTTACATTATGGTGGCGTACCAGATAGCCATAATAGTGGCGTGTTATTTAACAGCAACGTTCAACAATTTATACAAAGTAATTTAAAATAAAAAAACGATCATAAAGTGATGACTCATCACTTTATGATCGTTTTTTTATGCTTCCCCGTATACATCATCTACAATTTTCTTGAATGATTCATATGATTGGTATTGTTTATCTAAATCATAAATATAGCTCACTGCCATAATTTCATCTACATTGTATTTGTTTTGGAAATCTATCAATTGTTGTTTTACAGTTTCTTCACTACCAATGAAAGATGTGTTTGTTTTAGACTGCGCCATATATTTTTCTTGTGGTGACCAAATGTTTTCAAGTTGATCAGTAGGGGGTTGTAATGGCATGCGCGCATTTCTTACAATACTTAAGAACATCAAGTGCATAGTTGAAGATAAATAAGTCGCTTCTTCATCTGTTTCGCCAACAATGACATTTAAACAAACGGTCATGTATGGCTCATCTAAATATTCTGATGGCTCAAATAAGTCTCTATATATTTCGATTGCTTGAGCCATTTGATCTGGTGCAAAGTGTGCTGCAAAGACGTATGGTAAACCTAATCGAGCAGCTAAATGTGCAGAGTCCGTTGAAGATCCTAACACATATATCGGTATATTTGTATCTACACCTGGATATGGTCTTACATATGATTGTTGTTCTTCAGGACCAAAATATTGTAGTAATTGTTTAATATCGTCACCAAATGTATATACACCTTTATGTGAATCTCTTCTTAGTGCAGAAGCGGTCATCATATCGGTACCTGGTGCTCGTCCTAAGCCAAGATTTAATCGATTAGGAAACATTGTAGCCATTGTTCCAAATTGCTCAGCAACAATAAGAGGCGCATGGTTTGGTAACATGATACCGCCTGAACCTACTTGAATAGACTCTGTATGTTCAAGTGTATGTTGAATGAGTAAAGCAGTTGCAGAACTTACTAAATTTGGTGCATTATGATGTTCTGCAATCCAGTAACGTTCGTAGCCTAATTTTTCTACATTTTGAGCAAGTGATACCATATTCTTAATAGCATCTTGTTCCGTTTCACCTTTTCTAAGTGGAACTAGATTTAATGCAGAAACTGGGAATTTTGATTTCATTTTGTGACGCTCCTTACATAATTATATATTGGAAGTATATCAACTGTATTTATGTTGTACTATTTAATTGCTCAACAACATTTGACTAATATGTAACTAAAAGTTATAATTAATGCAAATTTACAGAGAGGTGGCATCAACAATAGGCATGGATATCCAATAATTTTTTGCGCTAATAGTAAATAACGTAAAAAACCATTGTATTACGCAATGATGATTGGATAAGTATGTCTATAATATGATGTTGCCGTTACAAACTGAGAATAGTGTAATGGTGCGTCTTCATGTGTAATACATGGGTATAGGAGGCTACATTATGCTATTTTTATTTGAAGAAAAAGCATTAGAAGTTGAACATAAAGTATTAATACCCGAGTTGACTTTTTCAATAGAGGACCATGAACATTTAGCAATCGTTGGTGTTAATGGTGTTGGAAAGTCTACATTATTAAAAGTGATTCACCAAGATCAAACAGTTGATTCAGCGATGATGGAACAAGATTTAACACCTTATAATGATTGGACAGTTATGGATTATATAATTGAATCTTACCCAGAAATCGTCAAGGTTAGATCGCAACTTAATCATACAGATATGATTAATAAATATATTGAGTTAGATGGATACCTTATAGAAGGAGAAATCGTAACAGAAGCAAAAAAGCTCGGCATAAAAGAGGAACAACTAGAACAGAAAATTTCTACTTTAAGTGGTGGAGAACAGACAAAAGTTTCATTTTTAAAAGTAAAAATGTCTAAGGCATCGTTATTATTAATCGATGAGCCAACAAATCATATGGATTTAGAAATGAAGGAATGGTTGACGAAAGCTTTTAAACAAGAACAACGTGCTATATTATTTGTATCTCATGACAGAACATTCTTAAATGAAACACCAGATGCTATATTAGAATTGAGTCCTGATGGTGCTAAGAAATATATCGGTAAATACGATAAATACAAACAACAAAAAGATATAGAGCATGAAACATTAAAGCTACAATATGAAAAGCAACAAAAAGAACAAGCGGCTATTGAAGAAACGATCAAAAAATATAAAGCGTGGTATCAAAAAGCAGAACAAAGTGCTTCTGTGCGAAACCCGTATCAACAAAAACAATTAAGTAAGTTAGCGAAACGATTCAAATCAAAAGAACAACAATTAAATCGTAAACTTGATCAAGAGCACATCGCTAATCCAAATAAAAAAGAGAAAGCTTTCTCAATACAACATCATGATTTTAAATCACATTATTTAGTTCAATTTAACCATGTGTCGTTTGCATATGATAATAGGAAGATATTCGAAGATGTATCTTTCTATATTAAGCGAAATCAAAATGTGATTATAGAAGGCAGAAATGGAACAGGAAAATCAACTTTAATCAAATTGATACTCGGTGAACTCGAGCCGACTAAAGGTGATATAACTGTTCATCCTGAATTAGAAATTGGATATTTCTCTCAAGATTTTGAGAACTTAAATATGCACAATACTGTTTTAAATGAAATATTAGAAATTCCTGAAATGAAAGAAGCAGATGCAAGAACCATTTTAGCAAGCTTTTATTTCGATAAGAATAGAATAAATGATGTCGTTGAAACACTGTCCATGGGTGAAAAGTGTAGATTACAATTTGTAAAATTATATTTTTCAAATCCTCATATTATGATTTTAGATGAGCCGACAAACTATTTTGATATTGGCATGCAAGAAAAAATCATTCAATTAATACAATCATTTCAAGGTTCAGTCCTTATTGTATCTCATGATGATTATTTTAAATCACAAATTAAAGACCAAATATGGACGATCAAAAATCATCAAATGACGCATGAAAATGTTCAAGTTAAAGATCCAATTAATACAGAATCTATGAAACATCAATTAAAAGAATTAGAACAATATACAGAAGAAAGAAATCGTGAAACAGAGTTCTAGTCTTTTCATAAAAATGGTGCTAGAATAGGTACATTGAAAACTAAGAAAGGACGTTCAACATGAAAGTATATGCAGATTATGCAGCAACTACTCCAGTTAAGCCCGTTGTAACTGAAAAAATAACAGAAATATTATCTGAACACTTTGGAAACCCGTCATCTATTCATTCAATTGGGAGAGACGGTAGAAAGTATTTAGATCAATCAAGACGAGAGATTGCTACATTATTAGGTGCAAAGCCTCAAGAAGTTATTTTTACAAGTGGGGCAACAGAGTCTAATAACACAGCAATAAAAGGTATAGCACGAAAACGAAAACATATAGGTCAACATATTATAACGAGTAGAATAGAGCATCATTCTGTATTGCATGTCTTTGAAGAACTTGAACGTGAAGGTTTCGATGTTTCGTATATAGATGTAAATTCAGAAGGTATTGTCGATATTGATGCTTTGAGACAAGCAATCCGACCTGATACGACATTGGTGTCAATTATGTTAGTGAATAATGAAGTCGGTACAGTTCAACCTATGTATGATATTGCGGAAGTCATAGAGAATACGGATATCGTATTTCATGTTGATGCTGTTCAAGCTATCGGTCATATGCCAATAGAATTCGATGAAATGCCAGTTGATATGTTAAGCATAACTGCGCATAAATTTGGCGGACCAAAAGGAATAGGTGCATTGTTGGTAAAACAAGGTGTTCAGTTCGAAACGTTTATACAAGGTGGCGAACAAGAAGTAAAGCGAAGAGCAGGTACAGAGAATGTTCCATATATATGTGGAATGGCAACAGCGCTGAAAGACGCTTATGAACATATGAATGAAAGTAATATTCATTTAATGAACTTAAAAGAAAAGCTCATTGTAGGTTTACAACAACGTGCAATTCCGTTTGAACTTAATGGTAGTATGACAGATACAACTGGTCATATCACAAATTTATATTTCCCATTTATTGAAGTTGAAACGATGTTAACGTTACTTGATATGGCAAATATATATGTTTCAAGTGGATCTGCATGTACAGCCGGTTCAACATTACCATCTCACGTTCTAGAAGCGATGTTTGGTGAAGATAATAGAGTGAAACAATCTGTAAGATTTAGTTTCAGCTCATTAACGACTGAAGAAGAAATTAATTATATCGTAAGTACGATAATGAAAATATATCAACAATTTAAGGAGGAAGAAAATGAATAATCAATCTACCCGCGTTGTCGTTGGGATGAGCGGGGGCGTAGATAGCTCGGTAACTGCACATATATTAAAAGAACAAGGTTATGATGTAGTTGGAATTTTTATGAAAAATTGGGATGACACAGACGAAAATGGTGTATGTACAGCTACTGAAGACTATAATGATGTCATCGAAGTATGTAACCAATTAGATATACCTTATTATGCAGTTAACTTTGAACAAGAATATTGGGATAAAGTATTTACGTATTTCTTAGACGAATATAAAAAAGGTAGAACACCTAACCCAGATGTAATGTGTAATAAAGAAATTAAATTTAAAGCATTTTTAAATCATGCACTTAAACTAGGTGCGGACTATGTTGCTACAGGTCATTACGCACGTGTTAATCGTGATGGTGATAAAGTAGAAATGCTACGTGGTGTAGATAACAACAAAGACCAAACTTATTTCTTAAATCAACTTACAAAAGATCAATTATCTAAAGTGATGTTCCCAATTGGTGAATTAGAAAAAAGTGAAGTAAGAAGAATTGCTGAAGAACAAAACTTAGCAACTGCTAAAAAGAAAGACTCTACTGGTATTTGTTTTATTGGTGAGAAAAACTTTAAAACATTCTTATCTCAATACTTACCTGCTCAAAACGGTAAAATGCAAACATTAGACGGTGTTGATATGGGTGAACATAGTGGCTTAATGTATTATACGATTGGCCAAAGACATGGTCTTGGTATAGGCGGAGACGGAGACCCTTGGTTTGTAGTCGGTAAAAACCTAAAAGAAAACATCCTATATGTAGAACAAGGTTTCCATCACGAAGCATTATATAGTGACTATTTAATCGCTTCTGATATTTCATTTGTGAATGATCTTGATTTCTCACAACCGGTGAAATGTTCAGCAAAATTTAGATATAGACAAAAAGATACACAAGTAACTGTAGAAAAAATTTCTGACAATCAAATTAAAGTGATATTTGACGAACCAGTGCGTGCAATTACACCTGGTCAAGCTGTCGTATTATATGACGGTGATGTTTGTTTAGGTGGCGCAACAATCGATGAAGTATATAAAACAGAAAAGCAATTAGATTATATGGTATAAAATATATAGACTGAGATAAATTTATGTCTCAGTCTATTTTTATTTTTGTTATAATAGCAAGTAATGATATTTAAAGGAGTCACAACATGCATAGTGAAGAACAAATTGTTAAATTAATTCAAAATAAAAAATTCGACGAAGCATTGTCGCATTTATTTGAAAATATAGAAGAAGATCCAAACGAAGTAACCAATTATATCAATGCAGGGACAATATTAGCAGAAGCAAATGATATTGAAAGAGCTGAGAAATTCTTTCAAAAAGCCATTACTGTAAACGAAAGTCATGGTGGTGCTTATTATAGTCTTGCAAATTTATACTACAACCAACAGCGCTTTGAAGAAGCGATTAAATTATATCAACATGCGATTAAAAGAGGGCTTAATGATGCAGATACTAATTTTATGTTAGGAATGAGTTTCAACGAATTAGGTGCACATACTGAAGCTTTACCGTATGTAATGAGAGCTCATGAGCTAAATGAAGATGATGTAGAAATTGGATTCCAATACGGATTAACATTATGCCAATTAGAAATGTTCGATGAGGCCATTGTGCAACTAGAAAAAGTATTAGAAAAAGATTCTAAACATGTTGACGCATTATACAATTTAGGATTGGCTAAATATATGAAAAATGAAAATGCTGAAGAAGCACTTGTTTATTTTAGAAAAGCGGTCGACATTCAACCAGATCATTTATTAAGTGGTCATGCTATCAACATGTTTGAACAATTATTAGAAGAGGAGGACTAACATTGGAAAACTTATCTTTATTTGATCTTTCACATGTAAAAGGTGAAGTTATTAGAATTCTTTTTCAAAACAGTGATAACTATTATACCGTTATTAAAGTCGATGTGATGGATTCAAATGAAGATTTTGATCAAGAAGTCACAATTGTTGGTTACTTACCTCAAATAGTTGAAGGAGAAACGTACCTTTTCAAAGGTAAAGTAACAAACCATCCGAAATACGGTAAACAACTACAAGCTGAAACATTTGAAAAAGAATTGCCACAAACGAAACAAGGTGTTATCCATTACTTATCGAGTGATTTATTTAAAGGTATTGGTAAGAAAACAGCAGAAACAATCGTGGACAAACTTGGTGAAGATGCACTTCAGAAAATTATAGATGACCCGGATGTCCTTAAAGAAATACCTAAACTCAATAAGCAAAAAAGAGACACGATTGCAGAATCCATACGTGAAAATCAAGCCATTGAACGCATTATGATTAAACTTAATGAACTTGGATTTGGACCGAAACTTGCGATGGCAATTTATCAATTTTATAAAGATGAAACACTTAATATTATTAAGCAATCTCCTTATCGTTTAGTGATGGATATTAATGGTATAGGTTTTCAAAGAGCTGACCAAATAGCTGAACAAGTTGGGATATCTAAAGATCATCATGATCGACTTGTAGCAGGTGTGAGTTACTTTTTAGACCAACAATCATTACAGAATGGTCATACATTTTTACCTGTTGATATTTTGGTCAACGGGGCATATGAATTGTTAAATCATAATCAACCTGAAGTTGTAAATAAAGATCAGATTAATGGTGTCATTATCGAAATGAGTGAAGAAAATAAACTTATTATCGAAAATGATAATTGTTTTTTACCTTCACTTTATTATTCAGAAGCAAAAAGTGTGCAAATCATTCATAGACTTTATCAACATCAAGATGAGCTCAAAGAAATTGAGAAAAGTGATCTTCAATTACACATTGGTCAAATTGAAGATATGAATGATGTTTCATATGCAGATGGACAAAAATTAGCGTTAGAGACAGCTATTAATCATAAAATGATGCTTTTAACAGGTGGACCTGGAACAGGTAAGACGACCGTTATTCGAGGCATTTGTGAGTTGTATTCTGAAATACACGGTGTGAGTTTGAATTATGATGATTATCAAGAAGGGACAGACTTTCCAATTGTATTAGCAGCACCGACTGGACGTGCAGCAAAGCGTTTAAGTGAATCAACGGGACTAGAAGCGATGACAATTCATAGATTAATTGGATGGAGTAAAGATACGCAACCGGATGATGTGTTAGATAATGATATTCATGCCCATTTAATCATTCTAGATGAAATGTCTATGGTAGATACATGGTTAATGTACCAATTTTTAAGAGCAGTCCCTGATTATGCCCAAATCATATTTGTAGGTGATGAAGATCAATTACCATCAGTAGGTCCGGGTCAGATTTTTAAAGATTTGATTGATTCTAAAGTTATACCGAGAGTGAACTTAACAGAAGTTTATAGACAACAAGAAGGATCATCTATCATAGATTTAGCGCATAAAATAAAAAATGGATTGCCTGTTTCTATCAATGAAAAACATCACGACCGTTCATTTATTCCGTGCAGTAGTAATCAAATTGCGACAGTTGTAGAAAAGGTCGTTCAAGGTGCCGTAAATAAAGGATATAATATGCAAGATATTCAAGTGCTAGCTCCAATATACCGTGGACCAGCTGGTATTAATAAATTAAATGAATTATTGCAAGATATATTAAATCCGAAAGATGAAGATACACGATTCCTTCAATATGGCGATATTGAATATCGAGAAAATGATAAAGTACTACAACTTATTAATCGTCCAGATGATAATGTATTTAATGGTGATATTGGTGTAGTAACAGGTGTTTACAAAGCAGAAGAAAATGCACTTGGCAAAGATGTCGTCATTGTAGATTATGAAGGGAATGACATAACATACACTAAACAAGATTTATCAGAAATTACACATGCTTATTGTTGTTCAATTCATAAATCACAAGGGTCAGAATTCCCGATAGTCATCATGCCTATTGTCAGACAATACTTTAGAATGTTACAAAAGAACATTCTATATACCGGACTTACACGTGCGAAACAGTCGCTTGTCGTCTGCGGTGAAGAACAAGCCTTTAACCAAGGTATTCAAACGCTAGGTCATGAGAGAATGACATCGTTTGATACGAAATTAAAAATGTATTTCGATACTGATGTTGAAGAAGATACGGAGTCTGAAACAGAATCTATTCAAACGAAACATATTATTTTAACTGAAGATAATATGTTTGAAATAGATCCAATGATTAATATGAATGATAAAACACCATATGATTTTATGAAATAATTGACATCTAAAAATCGAGTGATTATAATCAAATAGAATACAAAAAAGAAACCGAGTAAATAATTGATTGTTTAAGAGACATGTTGGCTGGTGAGAAACATGACAATGATTATTGAACGCTACTTCTTTTATAAAAGTTTAATAAACTTAAAGTGATGACTTATAGTCATAACTAGGGTGGTACCGCGATACGTTCGTCCCTTTTTTAGGGGATGGACGTTTTTTTATTTTAATTGAGGAGTGAAGACAATGAAAAAATTAAAAGCTAGTGAAATCAGACAAATGTATATTGACTTTTTTGTTGAAAAAGGACATATGGTAGAACCATCTGCACCTTTAGTGCCAATTGATGATGATACTTTATTATGGATAAACTCAGGTGTTGCGACTTTAAAAAAATATTTTGATGGTCGAGAAATCCCTAAAAATCCTAAAATTGTAAATGCTCAAAAAGCAATTAGAACAAATGATATTGAAAATGTTGGTTTTACTGCAAGACACCATACATTCTTTGAAATGTTAGGAAACTTTTCAATTGGTGATTACTTTAAACGTGAAGCAATTGAATATGCTTGGGAATTTTTAACGAGTGATAAATGGATGGCAATGGATCCAGAGAAATTATATGTAACGATTCATCCTGAAGATACAGAAGCATATGATTTATGGCATGATTTGATTGGTCTTGAAGAAAGTAGAATTATTAGAATCGAAGGTAACTTCTGGGATATCGGTGAAGGACCTTCTGGACCTAATACTGAAATATTCTATGACAGAGGCGACACATACGGGAAAGAAGATCCAGCTGAAGAAATGTATCCAGGTGGAGAAAATGAACGTTATTTAGAAGTGTGGAATCTAGTATTTAGTGAATTTAACCATAATGCTGACCATACTTATACGCCACTTCCAAATCAAAATATTGATACAGGTATGGGTCTTGAGCGTATGACATCTATTTCTCAAGATGTACCAACGAACTATGATACAGACTTATTTATTCCAATTATTGAACAAGTCGAAGCGGTTAGTGGATTAAAATACTTAGAGAATAAAGAACAAGATATCGCATTTAAAGTTATTTCTGATCATATTAGAACGATCAGTTTTGCGATTGGTGACGGTGCGTTACCTGCAAATGAAGGTAGAGGATATGTATTAAGAAGATTACTAAGAAGAGCTGTTCGTTTTAGCCAATCACTTAATATTAACGAACCATTCTTATATAAATTAGTTGATATTGTAGCAGAAATTATGGAACCTTATTATCCAAATGTTAAAGCACAAAGTGACTTCATTAAAAAAGTTGTAAAATCTGAAGAAGAACGTTTCCATGAAACACTTGAAGAAGGTTTAGCAATTTTAAACACAATGATGGCATCAGCTATGCAACAGGATAATGTATTATCTGGATCAGATGCATTTAAATTATATGATACGTATGGTTTCCCAATCGAGTTAACAGAAGAAATCACTGCTCAAGAAGGCATTTCAATAGATAATGAAGGTTTTGAAAATGAAATGCATCAACAACGTGAAAGAGCAAGAGCTGCACGTCAAAAGACGCAATCAATGCAAGTTCAAAATGAAGTACTTGGTAGCATTAATACACCAAGTAAATTCGTTGGCTATGACGTAACAGAAGCACAAACAGAAATTACAGATATTATATTTAATGGTGAATTAGTTGATGAAGTAGAAAGTGGAGAAAACATCCAATTTATTTTAAGAGAAACACCATTTTATGCAGTATCAGGTGGTCAAGTAGCGGATAAAGGTATCATTCGTCATGATCAATTTGAAATTGAAGTGACAGAAGTTATAAAAGCACCTAATGGTCAAAATTTACATGCTGGACATGTGACATTTGGACAAGTTCATGTTGGTGAAACTGTAGAAGCTATTGTTAATAAAGATGATCGTAAATCAATTATCAAAAACCACTCAGCAACTCACTTATTACATGCAGCTTTAAAAGAAGTTTTAGGTACGCATGTTAATCAAGCAGGTTCATTAGTTGAAAGTGATAGATTACGATTTGACTTCTCACACTTTGGTCAAGTTACACAAGAAGAATTAGAAACAATCGAAAAAATTGTTAACGAAAAAATTTGGCAAAACATTCCTGTAGTAATCGAAGAAATGCCAATAGAACAAGCTAAAGAAAAAGGCGCTATGGCATTATTCGGAGAAAAATATGGTGATGTTGTAAGAGTTGTTGAAATGTCATCATACTCAATCGAGTTATGTGGTGGTATACACGTACGTAACACAAGTGAAATTGGTATCTTCAAAATTGTTTCAGAATCTGGTACAGGTGCAGGTGTTCGAAGAATCGAAGCTGTAACAGGTAGAAAAGCATACGAAACATTAAAAGAAACAGAAACAATCCTTAAAGATGTTATGCAACATGTCAAAATTAAAGACCAATCAAGAACAATTGAAAAAATCGAACAAATTCAACAACATAATAAAGACTTAGAAAAAGAAGTTCAACAAAAGAACAAAACAATTACTGAATTAAAATCAGGCAATATTGAAGATAGCGTTGAAGAAATTAATGGTATTAAAGTACTTTCACAATTAGTTGAAGCTGAAAATCCAAAAGTATTAAGATCAATCATGGATGATTTTAAATCTAAAATGCAAGATACAGTTCTATTATTAGCTAGTGTCAACGGAGATAAAGTTTCACTTGTGTCTTCAGTACCTAAAGATTTAACGGATAAAGTTAAAGCTGGTGACATTATTAGAGAAGCTGCTCAAATTACAAACGGTAAAGGTGGCGGTCGTCCTGATATGGCTCAAGGTGGCGGAACAGATCCATCTAAAGTAACAGAAGCATTACAGTTTGTTAAAGACTACATTAAAACGCTATAATTTTACGTGTAATTAGAATATGATATAATTAATATTAAGTTAATGGAGTTAGGGAGTGTAAATAAAGATGAATAATTTTGATAAAACTATGAAATTTAACTATGATGATTTTCCAAAAGAAAATGTCAAAACAGTACTACAAAATGTTTATCGAACTTTAGAAGAAAGAGGCTATAATCCAGTAAATCAAATAGTCGGTTATTTACTTTCTGGCGATCCAGCTTATATACCTAGACACAACGAAGCAAGAAATCAAATAAGACGTTTAGATAGAGATGATATTATGGAAGAGCTTGTATCACACTATTTAAAGCAAGAAAATGAATTCAATGCTTAAAAACAGGATAATAGGTTTAGACGTCGGTAGTAAAACAATAGGTGTAGCTGTAAGTGATGCGATGGGTTGGACAGCTCAAGGTATAGATACACTCCGCATTAACGAAGAAAACGAAGATTTTGGAATTGACCAACTTATAAAAATCATTGATGAATATGATGTTGATACTGTCATTATAGGATTGCCAAAAAACATGAACAATTCTATTGGTCCTCGCGGAGAGGCATCCATTCAATTCAAAGATTTACTTCAACAAGAAAGACCAGAATTAAAAATGGTAATGTGGGATGAAAGATTAAGCACAGTTGGTGCTGAACGCACATTATTAGAAGCAGATGTTTCTCGAAAAAAAAGAAAAAAAGTAATAGACAAAATGGCAGCTGTATTTATATTACAGGGTTACCTAGATTCTATTAAATAATTGATGAGGAGAATGAATAATGACTGAACATAATCACGAAGGACATTTAGAAATTAACAATGAGGAAGAATTATTAACATTAATAGACGAAAATAATAATGAAGTCTTATACCGTAAAGTATTAGAATTCTATCACCCAGAATTCAAGAAAGAATACATCATCTTAGCTGAAGAAGGTACAGCAGATGATGAAGAAATTGAATTAATCCCAATGATCAATGAAGCTAATGACGACGGTGAAGGTGGTAAATTATTACCAGTTGAAACTGACGAAGAGTGGGATATGATTGAAGAAATCGTTAATACTGAAATGGACGATGTTTAAAATTTAATATGTAATAGTACACTTTACCCCTAATGTGATATAATCATTAGGGGTATTTATTTTACATAAGGAGTTACATATGGAAAAAAATAGTATATATAAAGATGCGAGATTATTATCTAAGTATATTAGTTTAACAATCATCAGCATCCTCTTTTTATTACTTATATTAATTAC
Source organism: Mammaliicoccus sp. N-M50 (assembly GCF_022386995.1). Classification (NCBI taxonomy): domain Bacteria; kingdom Bacillati; phylum Bacillota; class Bacilli; order Caryophanales; family Staphylococcaceae; genus Mammaliicoccus; species Mammaliicoccus sp. N-M50. The sequence continues at coordinate 281,180 of NZ_JAJNJA010000002.1, forward strand.
TTTAATAGGCTTAATTGTAGTAGGTATTAATGTGAAACCTGTTAACGCCGATAGCAATGAGCAAGTTATTGTCAATGTTAATCCAAACACAAATACTGAAATGTTAAGCCAAGAGTTATCCGATAAAAAAATAATTAGAAATGCTACTATTTTCAAATATTATTTGAAACTTAATAATATTTCTAGCTTTCAAGCTGGGGAATATAAGTTTTCACCATCAATGTCACCAAGAGATATTGCGAAAAGTTTAGAAACTGGAAAAGTGTATTTAAAAACAGCAGTCCAATATGATATAAAAGAAGGTTCGAATATAGAATTAATTGCTGGTATTTTAGAAGAAAATACTTCTATTAGTCGCGAAAGCTTTTTAAAGAAAATGAGAGATCAAGATTTTGTGAAAAAATATCAAAAAAAATATCCCGATATGTTAACGGACGAAGTATTAAATAAAAACTTAAGATACCCATTAGAAGGCTATTTAGCACCAAGTACGTATCAGTTTTCAAAAAAAGATGTGACGATTGATGACGTTACAAATGAAATGCTGAATGAAACTTACCATACAACTTATAAAATATATAAAGAAAATGGTGGCTTTAAATATACGACTAACTATGAAGAAAAGAAGATTACTTTCCATGAGTATTTAACGTTATCATCAATTGTAGAATCAGAAATGAAAAACGTGACAGATAAATCGAGATATATTTCAGTACTGTTAAACAGAATTGAAAACAATCCACAAATTGCTTTGAATTCAGATGCGACTGTAAGATATGCAAATAAAAAAGAGACAACTGAAGTATTATCAGATAAAGATTATAAAAATGATTCAAAATATAACACATATGCACATAAAGGATTACCTATAGGTCCAATATGTAATATATCTGATGAAACAGCTAGAACAACGGTAAACCCTCCGGAAACAGATTATTTTTACTATACAACAACTAAAAAGGGTAAAGTATTATTTGCAGAGAACTTAAAGGAACAAGAAAAGAATAGAGATAAATAATATAACAAGAACGCTTTTAAATTTTAAAAGCGTTCTTGTTATATATATACTTACTTTTTATTCGAAAATATGGTAAAATATCTAATGTTTATGAAATCATATTGCAGATATGACTGATACATACTAACTAGTCAGGAGACTAGTTGGGTTTTTTATTATATTCGAGTGTAAGGAAGTAATGACATGGAAAAAGATATAGAATATATCGAACAATTGTTGTTTCAAAATTCATCAAATATCGATGAATTAAGGCATTATGCTGAACAATATAATGTTCCAATAATGGACAAAATCTCCACAGAGTTTGTTAAACAATTAATTAGAATTAAAGATGTGAAAAGTATTCTAGAGATTGGAACGGCAATTGGATATAGCGCGATGCATTTTGCTTCATGTGATCCGAGTATTAATGTGTGGACGATTGAAAGAAAAGAAGAAATGTATGAACAAGCTCTTTCAAATATTAAAGACTTTGGTTATGAAAGCCAAGTTAATGTTATCTTTTCTGATGCATTAGAAGCTTTTGAATTATTACCTACCGACCAGTCATTTGATATGATTTTTATCGATGCTGCTAAAGCACAATCACAAAAGTTTTTTGAGCTTTATGAACCACTGCTTAAAGATGATGGCATCATTATTACAGACAATATTTTATACCATGGTTTTGTAAGTAATATTGAAATTGTAAGAAACAGAAACGTTAAACAAATGGTTAAGAAAGTTCAAAAATATAATCATTGGTTAATGAATCATGAAAATTATAAAACGACATTGATTAATATTGGTGATGGAATGGCCATTTCTAAAAAGGAGAAATTGTAATGACAGAATTACTAGTGACACCTAAGTCCGTTGAACATATTGAACAATTAATCAAATTAGGTGCTGATGCATTTGTCATTGGTGAAGAAAAATTTGGATTAAGACTTGCTGGTGAATTTAAAGAACCAGAACTTCGTGAAGCCATTAAGCTTATCCATGAGCATGGTAAAAAAGCATACGTAGCGGTAAATGGTATTTTTCATAATGAACATATTGATGATTTGGAATCCTATATTGATCTGTTACATGAATTAAAAGCAGATAGAATCATTTTTGGCGATCCAGCAGTTGTTATGGCAATGAAACATCGTGAGAATCCTATACCTTTAAATTGGAATGCTGAAACAATCGTGACAAATCATTTTCAATGTAATTATTGGGGTGATAGAGGTTCAGCTAGAGCAGTGTTGGCTCGTGAGTTAAGTATTGAAGAAGTACTAGAAATTAAAGAAAAAAGTAATGTCGAAATTGAAGTACAAGTACACGGCATGACTTGTATGTTCCAGTCTAAAAGAAAATTACTTGGTAATTACTTTATGTATCAAGATAAAGTCATGAAAATTGAAAATCGTAAAGAAAATAAAGACATGCTTTTATATGATGAAGAAAGAAGTAATAAATATCCAATTTATGAAGATTATAATGGTACACACATTATGAGTCCGAATGATATTTGCTTAATCGAAGACTTAGAGGATTTATTAGAAGCACAAATTGATGCGTTTAAGATTGACGGCGTACTTCAAACAGAAGAATATATTAATATCGCGACTGAGCAATATAGACAAGCGATTGACTTATATAACGAAGATCCAGAGTTATATGAAGATGAAAAATTTATGTTAGTTGAACCTATTGAAGAGGTTCAAAAAGATCATCGTCCAATGGATCAAGGATTTATGTTCAAACAAACAGTTTATTAAGTTATATTAAAGGAATGATATATATGAAAGTTCTAGAACCTATTGGCGCTAGTCGTCAAACAAAGATAAAAAAACCAGAACTTCTAGCGCCTGCAGGAAATTTAGAAAAACTCAAAATTGCTGTTCATTATGGTGCGGATGCAGTGTTCCTAGGTGGACAAGAATATGGTTTAAGGTCAAATGCTGATAACTTTACGATGGAAGAAATAAAAGAAGGCGTCCAGTTTGCAGCAAAATATGGCGCGAAAATTTATGTTACAACAAATATTTTTGCACATGATGAAAATATTCCAGGGCTAGAAGAATATTTAAAAAATCTAAATGAAACGGGTGCACACGGTATTATAGTTGCCGATCCACTTATTATAGAAACGTGTAAACGTGTTGCACCTAATTTAGAAATCCATTTAAGTACACAACAATCTTTATCAAATTACCGTGCAGTTCAATATTGGAAAGAAGAAGGGCTTGAGAGAGTCGTTCTAGCTCGTGAAACGAGTGCTGAAGAAATGCGCGAAATGAAAGAAAAAGTTGATATTGAAATAGAAACATTTATTCACGGTGCAATGTGTATTGCATATTCTGGTAGATGTACATTAAGTAATCATATGACAGCAAGAGACTCAAATAGAGGTGGCTGTTGTCAAAGTTGTAGATGGGATTATGATTTAATTTCAGTAGAAGAAGATGGAGAATTAGAGCCATATTTCGATGGTAATGAGATCACACCTTTTGCAATGAGTCCAAAAGACTTGAAATTAATCGAATCAATACCTAAAATGATGGACATCGGTATAGATTCTCTAAAAATTGAAGGTCGAATGAAATCTATTCATTATATTGCTACTGTTGTATCTGTATATCGTAAAGTAATTGATCGCTATGCTGAGGATCCAGAAAACTTTAAAATTGATCCTAGATGGTTGATTGAATTAGATAAATGTGCGAATAGAGACACTGCACCAGCGTTCTTCGAAGGTGTACCACATTACGAAGAACAAATGTTTGGACACGAATCAAATAAAAAAACACCTTTTGATTTTTGTGGATTAGTGTTAGACTATGACGAAGTATCACAAATAGCTACCATCCAACAAAGAAATTATTTCAAGCCAGGACAAGAAATTGAATTTTTTGGACCTGAGATTGAAAACTTCACTCAAGTCATTGATAAGATATATGATGAAAATGGTGAAGAGCTAGACGCAGCCAGACATCCACTTCAAGTCATTCAAATAAAAGTGGATCGTCAGATTTATCCAAATAACATGATGAGAAAGGGAATCGTTTGATGGGAAAGACTACAATTATAGGTATTGCAGGGGGTTCTGGTTCAGGTAAGACTTCTGTAACATCCGAAATTATGAAAAATTTAGATGGATATAGTGTTGCATTAATAGAACAAGATTACTATTATAAAGATCAATCACATATGTCTTTTGAAGATAGATTGAAGACTAACTATGATCATCCATTCGCTTTCGATAATGAAAGATTAAAACAAGATTTAACAAGAATTAAAGATGGACATGCAATTGAAGTGCCTACGTATGATTATTCAAATCACACGAGAAGCGATAAGACGATTAGATTCGAACCTAAAGATGTTATTATACTTGAAGGTATATTCGCGCTTGAAAATGAAGATTTACGTAATTTAATGGATGTTAAGATTTATGTTGATACTGATGCTGACTTAAGAATTTTACGTCGTTTAACGAGAGATATTAAAGAAAGAGGACGTACGATGGAGTCAGTAATTGATCAATACTTATCAGTTGTAAGACCGATGCATATCCAGTTTATTGAACCAACTAAGAAATATGCGGATATCATCATCCCTGAAGGTGGTAGTAATAAGGTAGCTATTGATATTATGACTACGAAAATTCAATCGTTAGTTAAAAATATTTAAATAATTATAAAGTAAAGGAAGATGGAAGAATGGAAACACAAAAAGAATTTCCTATGACACAGGAAGGTTTTAACAAATTAGAAAAAGAACTTGAAGAATTAAAAACAGTTAAGCGACCAGAAGTCGTTGAAAAAATAAAAGTAGCACGTAGTTTTGGTGACTTATCTGAGAACTCTGAATATGATGCAGCTAAAGATGAGCAAGGTTTCATTGAGCAAGAAATTCAAAAAATTGAAAATATGATTCGTCATGCTCAAATTATTGAAGATAATGGTTCAAAAAATGACGTGCAAATCGGTAGAACTGTAACATTTACTGAAATTCCAGGTAACGAAGAAGAAAGCTACAAAATTGTAGGTTCAGCAGAAGCAGATCCATTCGAAGGTAAAATTTCTAATGAATCTCCAATTGCTAAAGCTTTAATTGGTAAAAAATTAAACGAAGAAGTAAATGTTCCATTACCAAATGGTAACGAAATGAAAGTTAAAATCGTAAAAATCGATTAATCGTATAATAATTTAATAGAAAAGCTGTAGAAACGTATGAAACAAACGTTTTTACAGCTTTTTTTTTATATATAAATCATGGTATTATGATAAAGTATAATTGATTTAATTATCTGATTATTAAAAGCGTTAACAAAGGGGTGGTAAAATTGGATATTAAGCAAGTGAGTGAGACGCATTTTATGATTTATGAACAAAATGAAATCAGTCCAGAAATAAGGAATAAAATTTCGACAATCGCTTTACATATTGAATCATTGCAGCATCCTGCTGTTATAAGTGTGACATCATCATATCGATCAATCATGGTCGCATTTGATGTTAAACATTATACATACGAAACACTCCTTGATGAACTAGACTTACATCATTTAAATCTTAATCAAGAAAATGCATCACGTTCAAAAAAATTGATAACATTACCAGTTGTATATGGTGGTGAATTTGGACCAGACTTAAATATTGTTGCTGAGCATGCACAATTATCAGAAGAAGATGTGATTCAAATACATACGGAAGAAAATTATTTAATTTATGCAATTGGATTTTTACCTGGCTTTCCATTTTTAGGAGGACTAAATGAGAAAATACATACACCTAGAAAGGAAACTCCTAGAAGTAAAATCGTCCAAGGATCTGTTGGAATTGCAAATAATCAAACAGGACTTTATCCGAAATCATCACCAGGCGGATGGCAAATTATTGGTCGCACGCCGATAGATGTTTTTAACTTAGATCGAGAGCCTATGATTTTATACGAAGCTGGAGACTATATTGCTTTTAAAGCAATTCATCAAGAAGAATTTACAAGAATCGAAGACGAAATTGCAAATGGCACATTTGATTATAGTCAGTTAGTAGGTGAATTGAAATGAAATGTATAAAACCCGGTTTGTTTACAACTGTTCAAGATATTGGTCGATCAAAGTTTGAAAAAGATGGATTTTCTGAAGCGGGTGTTATGAATCAATATTTATACAGTATCGCAAATGCTTTAGTGGATAATGACAATGCACCTGTTTTAGAAGTGACTTTAAATGGTCCTACATTGAAATTTGAAGAATCGAACATCGTTGCATTTGTTGCGTATGATGCTGATATACAGCTTGATGATCAAACAATACCAGTAAATACAGCAATTTATGTAGAAAAAGGGCAAGTGCTCAATATAAAGACTATTTCATCTGGGGCGAGAGGCTATTTAGCTTTTCATAAGTCTTTAAATATTGAACCCATATTAGACAGTGTATCGACACATACTAGAAGTGGCATAGGTGGCATGAATGGAAGAATATTAAATAGAAATGATGTTTTGAAATTCAAAGATAAAACAATCAACCATGACATTATAGGTAATACGTTTAATATCAATCAATTAGAAGATGCAAACATCATTCCAATTATGGAAGGGCTACAATTTGATGAATTTACATCAGAAGCACATGACCAACTTGTTAATCAATCATATACAATATCAGAAATGTCAGATCGTATGGGTTATCGATTAAATGGGGATGAACCGCTTGAACATAAGCACAACGCAGACATTATTTCTGAACCGATTGCACCAGGTAGTGTACAAGTTCCTATTAATGGTCAACCGATTATATTGCTTAATGATCGTCAGACGATAGGTGGTTATACAAAGATTGCTACAGTTAGTTTTATAGGTAGAGAAAAGCTCTCTCAATTAAAAGCAAATGACAGCATTACTTTTAAATGGATTTCATTTGAAGATGCCACGCTTGAATATCAAACATATATTAAACAATTAGAAGCAGATATAGATGATATTAAACTGAAAAAATATAAAGATTTAAGCAATATTCGTCCTAAATCTAAAAAAATCGCAAAACTTATAAAGGGGAATCAGTCATGAATATAGAAAAGATAGAAGAACTTATTAAACTCATGAGACAAAATCAAGTAAATTATATGAAATATAAAGATGAAACGGTCGAAGTCGAGTTAGATTTAAAATCAACATCAAATAACGTGACTACAACACCAGTCAATAATGTTGAAGAAAACACGCCATCAGCAAATCAGGAAGAACAGCTTAATACAATAGAAGCGGAAATTCTTGGAACATTTTATTTACAAGATGAAGAAACATTACTAAATCCACTTGTCAAAGTTGGAGATGAAGTGAAAAAAGGTCAAGTTGTCGGTTATATCGAATCAATGAAAGTGCTCAATGAAGTTATAAGTGAGTATGACGGTATCGTTAATGATATTCAAATTAATCATGGGGATCCTGTTGAATACGGACAAACGATTATCACATTGAAATAAGGGGGATTTATATGATTAAGCGTTTACTGATTGCAAACAGAGGTGAAATTGCGGTAAGAATCATTAGAACATGTAGAATGATGAATATCACAACAATCGCAATATATTCCAAAGCAGATAAAGATAGTTTACATGTGCAATTAGCAGATGAAGCCATTTGTATTGGACCAAGTCAATCAAGTGATAGTTATTTAGATATTGAACGCATTTTAGAAGCTTGTAAGATGAGTAAAGCAGATGCGATTCATCCTGGTTATGGATTTTTATCAGAATCCACGACTTTTAGAAAAAGAGTAGATGAAGAAAATATTATCTTTGTCGGTCCTAGTTATAATACGATGGATTTAATGGGAGATAAAATAAAAGCAAGAGAAACGATGTACAACGCGAACGTACCTATTATTCCTGGGTCTATTGGAGAAGTAAAGACAGTTAAAGAAGCAGAAGAAGTTGCTCAAAAAGTAGGCTATCCATTTGTATTAAAAGCTGCTAGTGGCGGTGGTGGTAAAGGGATTCGAATCGTACAAGAACCTGACCAACTTGAACAATTCTTTAAAGAAGCTCAATCTGAAGGCGAAAAATACTTTGGAGATAAACGTGTGTATATTGAAACATTTATTGATGAAGCTAGACATGTGGAAGTTCAAATACTCGCGAGTAAACATGGAGAAGCGATTCATCTCGGTGAACGTGATTGTTCAATTCAAAGAAAGAACCAAAAGTTAATCGAAGAAGCACCTTGTGCAGCATTAGATCAAGAAACGCGAAATTCACTACATGCTGATGCTGTTAAAGCTGCTAAAGCTTGTAATTATGAAAGTGCTGGAACAATTGAATTTTTACTAACTGATGACGGCTATTATTTCTTAGAAATGAATACGCGCATTCAAGTTGAACATACAGTCACAGAATTATTAACAGGTGTTGATTTAATTAAGCAACAAATATTAGTAGCTAATGGTGAGAAGTTATCTATTAATCAAGAGGATATCCATTTTGATGGGCATGTGATTGAATGTCGTATAAATGCTGAAAATCCAGAAAAACAATTCCGCCCAGCAGCAGGTGTTGTTCAAGCATTACATTTACCTAATGGATTTAATACGAGAGTAGACAGTATGTTATATGATGGCTATCAAATTCCACCATACTACGATTCATTAGTCGCTAAAATACTTGTTAAAGGTGAAGATAGACTTGAAGCAATTGAAAAAATGAAAGGTACGTTAGAAGAAACGGTCATTGATGGTTTTCCGACAACGTTAGACTTTTTATATCGCGTGTTGAGCTATGAACCATATATTAAAAATGATATAACCATTAAATTTCTACATGAACATAAAATCGTTTAAGGAGAGGGTATTATGGTACAAGTTGATTTGAATTGTGATTTAGGAGAAAGCTTTGGTAACTATAAACTTGGTAATGATGAAAGTATATTACCTTTAATTACTTCTGCAAATGTCGCTTGTGGTTTTCATGCAGGAGATCAGCACGTTATGAATGAAACAGTTAAATTGGCAGTTCAACATGATGTACATATTGGTGCTCATCCAGGATTTCAAGATTTAATTGGATTTGGTCGTAGAAACATAGATGTTACACCAGAAGAAGTTTATGATTTAGTCATTTATCAATTAGGTGCATTATCTGGATTTTGTAAAATACATCAAACAAAAATACACCATGTAAAGCCACATGGTGCGTTGTATCAAATGGGTGCTAAAGATCCAGTAATTGCCGATGCAATTGTTAAAGCAGTGAAAGATTTTGATGATCAATTATTATTTGTTGGTTTATCTAACAGTGAACTAATCGAATCATGTAAACGTCATAATTTAACGTATAAGAGCGAAGTATTTGCTGATCGTGCATACGAAGATAATGGCCAATTAGTTTCAAGAAAAAAAGAGGGCGCGCTTATAAAAGATACTAACCAAGCTGTCGCACAAGTTATTAAAATGGTAAAAGAATCTAAAGTTATGACGATAAATGGAAATGAAATTCCGATTGAAGCAGATACAATCTGTGTACATGGAGACGGACAACATGCTTTAGATTTTGTTCAAGAAATTATTCGACAGTTTAAAGCTGAAGGCATAGAAATTAGTGCAATGAAATAGGAGGAAAGCGTATGAAGCAAAATAAAGGGTATGAGGAGTTAAATCAACCGTTTGAAATAACAAATAAGCATAGAAGAATTCTATGGGGTGCAGTATTCTTAATGGCTACTTCATCTATTGGACCAGCATTTTTAACTCAAACGGCAGTTTTTACTGAGCAATTTCTTGCAAGCTTTGCATTTGCAATACTTGCATCTATTCTGATTGATATCGGTGCACAAATTAATATTTGGCGTGTTATCACAGTTGTCGGTAAAGGTGGACAAGATATCGCGAATGATGTGTTTAAGGGGTTAGGTACATTTATCGCAATATTAATCGCTATTGGTGGGCTAGCATTTAACATCGGTAACGTTGCAGGTGCTGGACTAGGACTTAATGCGATATTCGGTTTAGATGTAAGAATTGGTGCAGGTATTACAGGCGTATTAGCGATTTTAATATTTGTTGTTAAAAACGCACAAAAAGTCGTAGATATTATTACACAAATTTTAGGTGTGCTCATGATTGCCATTGTTGCTTATGTAATGGTATTAACGAAACCACCAGTTGTCGAAGCGGCACAAAAAATGATTGTACCTGATGATATTAGTAAACTCATCGTACCAATCATCACATTGGTTGGTGGAACTGTTGGTGGTTATATTACATTTGCAGGTGCTCATAGATTGTTAGAAGCGGGTATCACTGGAAAAGGCTATATTCCATTTGTAAATAGAGCGGCCATTTCAGGTATTTTAACAACGGGTATAATGAGAACATTTTTATTCTTAGCAGTACTTGGTGTTGTTGTTACAGGATTCACTTTAAATCCAGACAATCCACCAGCTTCTGTATTTGAACATGTATTAGGACCTGTCGGTAAACAAGTATTCGGTGTTGTATTATTTGCAGCAGCATTATCATCCGTAATTGGCTGTGCATATACAAGTACAACATTTATTCAATCATTACATCCATCTATTAAAAATCATAGAAACTTAGTTATTATTATTTTCATAGTCGTTTCATCTATTGTATTCTTAACAATTGGTAAGCCAGTTAAATTGTTGATTATTGCTGGTGCATTGAACGGTTTGATTTTACCAGTAACTTTAGGAACAATTTTAATTGCTTCTAAGAAGAAAAGTATCGTTGGTGACTATAAACACCCAACTTGGATGATTGTAATTGGTATTATTGCTGTTGTTACAACATTAATAGCAGGGGTCTTATCATTACAAGGCTTACAAAGTTTGTGGAATAGTTAAAAACTTATTTCAAAGTATACTAATTATGTTAATATAAATATGAATGAATATGATGGAGTGATAAAGCATGATTGGTATTATTGGAGCAATGGAAGAAGAAGTAGAAATATTAAAGTCATCTATTGAAAATAGAGAAACAATCCAAATTGCACATGTTATTTTTTATAAAGGTAATATAGAAGATAAACAAGTTGTATTAGCACAAAGTGGTATTGGTAAAGTAAATGCTGCAATTACAGCAACATTACTTATCAATGAATTTAAACCAAATTTAATCATTAATACTGGATCAGCAGGTTCTGTTGATAGCGAATTAAATATTGGTGATATCATTATTAGTAATAAAGTTTATTATCATGATGTTAATGCAACGGCATTTGGCTACAAATTGGGACAAGTACCAAGTATGCCAGAATTTTATGAAACTGATAAGGAATTAATTGACTTAGCTAAATCATCAATAGAACAACTTGATTTAAATGGTATTGTTGGTGAAGTTGCTACAGGTGATAGTTTCATAGGCTCAATTGATCAGCGTAAAGTGATTAAATCTAACTTTCCTACTGCGAGTGTCGTAGAAATGGAAGCTGGTGCAATTGCGCAAACTTGTTACCAATATAATGTGCCTATTATTGTTACGAGAGCTGTTTCAGATTTAGCAGATAAAGAATCTGATGTTACTTTTGAAGAATTTTTAAAAGTAGCTTGCGTCAATTCTAGTAAAATTGTAAAATTATTATTAAATAGAGTGGCATAAGGAGGCAGTTTCATGTTAATATTAATGGCTATCGCTGTCATTGCTACAGCACTTGTTGGTTATGTGATTTATGCGAATACAGAAGTTGAAAAATCTTCTGACCGTGAAATTACAGAATAATATTTAGTGTTGCGAATCGTAAGTGATTTGCAACACTTTTATTTTGTATTGAACTAAAGGAATGTAAATATAATTTATGTTAAAATAAAAGATAATATTGAGGTGTAATAATGGGATTATTTACAAAATATTTTTTACCAAATGAATATGTTCAATCAGTTTTTAATATCGAACCTGAACATTTAAAATCTAAAAATATAAAAGCAATTATCACAGACTTAGATAATACATTAGTTGGTTGGGATGTTAAAGATCCAACAGATGAAGTGAGAAATTGGTTTGAAAATATGAAAGATAATGGTATAACAGTTACGATTGTTTCTAATAATAATCAAGAACGTGTTGCGTCATTTTCATCAACATTAAATATTGATTATATTTTTAAAGCGCGTAAACCACGTGGTAAAGCGTTTAGACAAGCAGCTAAATTAATGAACGTCAATAAGTCTGAAGTAGTTGTTATTGGTGATCAAATGTTAACAGATGTGTTTGGTGGAAATAGAAACGGATTATATACAATTATGGTCGTACCTGTGAAAAAAACAGATGGTTTCGTTACGAAATTTAATCGATTAATAGAAAGAAGATTTTTAAATTACTTTAAGAGAAAAGGTTTAATTAACTGGGAGGAATAAATTTGACAGAGTTTGCTAAATGTATTGGTTGTGGTGCAACACTTCAATCTGAAAATCCGAATGAAGCTGGATACGTTCCACAATCAAGTTTGAATAAAGAAGATGTCATTTGTAAAAGATGTTTTAGACTTAAAAATTATAATGAAGTCCAAGATGTTGATTTAACAAGTGAAGATTTTCTAAATATGTTGAAATCTCTTCACAATGAAGATGGTCTAATCGTCAATGTTGTGGATGTATTTGATTTAGAAGGTTCGATGATACATCGCTTAAAAGATATAGTAGGTAAGAAAAAAGTTGTACTTGTCGCGAATAAAATGGATATCTTACCTAAAGCCATTAATAAAAGAAGAGTTGAAATATGGCTAAGAAATCGTGCGAAAGACTTTGGACTTAATCCTGACGAAGTTGTACTGATTTCTGCATATAAAAATCAAGGAATTGATGATTTATTATCAACTATCGAGAAAGTTAGAGATGGTAAAGATGTTTATGTAGTGGGTACAACAAACGTAGGTAAATCTACATTAATCAATAGATTGATTGAAAAGAGTGTTGGCGAAAAAGAAGTGATTACAACAAGTCATTTTCCAGGTACAACATTAGATATGATTGATATTCCATTAGATGATGATTCATATATGTTTGATACACCAGGTATTATTCAAAGTCATCAAATGACACATTACGTTACAGATAAAGAATTAAAAGTTGTTATGCCTAAAAAAGAAATTAAGCCTAAAGTGTATCAATTAAACGAAGAACAAAGCTTATTCTTAGGTGGCTTAGTTAGAGTGGATTATGTAAGTGGCGGTAGACGTTCATTAACTTGTTTTGTATCAAACGATTTAAACATTCATAGAACAAAGTTATCAAACGCTGATGATTTATGGAAACGTCAAATTGGTGAACTGCTTAAACCTCCATATGATCCATCAAACTTTAACTTCGACAACTTAAAAACAACTAAGATTACAACTGAAGCTGAAAGAAAAGATGTTATGATTTCAGGATTAGGATTTGTAACTGTAGATGCAGGTGCAGAAATACATGTTACGGCACCTAAAGAAGTCGAAGTTACATTAAGAACATCTATTTTATAAGAGGTGAATTAAATGAAGTTTGGAGTTATCGGACATCCTATTAGCCATTCACTTTCACCGATTATGCATGCAGCAAATTTTGAAGCATTAGGTAGAGAAGATGAATATGGTGCTTTAGATATCCCACCAGAACAATTTAAACAAATTAAAGAAATTATAAATGAAAAAGCTTTAGATGGATTTAATATTACAATACCGCATAAAGAATCCATCTTGCCTTATTTAGATGAAGTATCATCAAATGCTAAGCATATTGGTGCTGTTAACACCGTTCTAATACAAGATAATAAATGGATTGGGTATAATACAGATGGTATTGGTTTTGTTAAAGGTTTAATTGAACATTATGGTAGTATTCAAGATCGTAAAATTTTAGTACTCGGTGCTGGTGGTGCGAGTAAAGGTATTGTTTCGGAAATGCAGAAGTTCACGAATCATAAAATAACAGTAGCAAATAGAACGATGTCTAGATTTGATAATTGGCAAATTGATATAAATACAATAAGTCTTACAGATGTTCAATCTATTCTTCACACATTTGATATTATTATTAATACGACACCGGTAGGCATGAATACTCAGCATAGTGAATTCATTATTCCTGTGGAGAAGATAAGTAAAAGTAGTTTAGTTTGTGATATTATCTATATTCCTGACAAGACACCGCTACTCAAAGCATGTGAACAAGCAGGTATTGCAATATATAACGGATTGGATATGTTCGTTTATCAAGGCGCAGAAAGCTTTAAAATATGGACTGGACAAGAAGCTCATATAGAATCAATGAGAAATAAAGTACAAGAGGAACTTAAAAGGAGATTATTATGTTAACAGGTAAACAAAAGAGATATTTAAGAAAAGAAGCGCATCATTTAGATCCAATTTTCCAAATTGGTAAAGGTGGATTAAATGACAATATGATAGAACAAGTGCAAGACGTACTTGAAAAAAGAGAATTGATCAAAATTCATATCTTACAAAACAATATGGATGATCATAAAGAAGTAGCTGAATCAATCGCTGAACAAGCAGGTGCTGAACTCGTACAACTTATCGGTAATATTATTGTCTTATATAAAGAATCTAAAGAAAATAAAAGATTAGAACTACCATAATATTATGAAAAAGCTCATGATCTATGGAGGTCAATTTAATCCAATTCATATTGGACATATGTTAGTTGCGAGTGAAGCATATCAATTTGTTCAACCTGATAAATTCATTTTCTTACCAAGTTATCAATCACCACTTAAAGAACATAACGAATCGTATTTAATAGAATCAGAACGTGTAAAAATGTTAGAATTAGCTATTGAAGATTTGCAATTCGGTGAAGTTGATGAGAGAGAACTTAATAGAAAAGGTACGAGTTACACATTTGATACGATTAAAGAATTTAAACAAGAATTTCCTGATTATCAAATATATTTTGTAATCGGTTCAGATCAATACGAGAATTTGCATAAATGGAGAAACATTGCAGAATTGAAAGAATTATTAACATTTGTCGTAGTTAATAGAGAAGTTGATAAACAAGATGTAAAAGAAGGAATGTTAGCATTACACATTCCTAGAATGGATGTAAGCTCAACAGACATTCGCAATAGATGTAAAAATCGTCAATCTATAAAGATGCTCGTTACGCCACGAATTGAAAGATATATCAAAAGGGGACGATTGTATGAAAATTAAAAAAGCAGTCAAATTGGTTGAAGAAACATTACCATCAAAAAGATATAATCACTCTATGAGAGTAGCCGAAACAGGTAAGAAAATGGCAGAAATCTTTGATGGTGATATGAAAAAAGTTGAATTAGCAGGTATACTGCATGATTTATGTAAATATGAAGAACTTTCAGCGTTATACCAAAGTGTAACGCAATATGATCTAGGGCAAGATTTATTAAGTTATGGCTCAGAAATACTACATGGACCAGTTGCTGCTGCAAGGCTTAAAGATCAATATGATATAAATGACGAAGATATTTATTATGCAATTTATAATCATACGACTGGTAGAGCACAAATGAATAAGACTGAAAAAATAATTTTTATTGCTGACTATATTGAACCTAAAAGAACAACTCCAGGTGTAGATGAAATTAGAGATATTGTCTTTAAAGAACGCAACTTGGATAAAGCAGTTTATGAAATATCAAAACGTACAGTGTTACACTTAATTAATAAGGATAAAACAGTACATTTAAAAACTATAGAATGCTTAAATTATTATAATATGCATTCAGAACAATAAAGGAATGGTTAAATGAATTCAAATGATTTAATGAAACAAACGTTACTAGCATGTGATGATAAACGTGCTGAAGATATTATTGCAATTGATATGAAAGGTATTAGCGATATAGCTGATTATTTTGTTGTATGTCATGGTAACAGTGACAAGCAAGTTCAAGCTATTGCAAGAAATGTTAAAGACGAAGCGGAAATAAATGATATATTAGTAAAAAGACTAGAAGGCTTTAATGAAGCAAGATGGGTATTAATTGATTTAGGCGATGTTGTTGTACACGTATTCCATAGAGAAGAACGTGATTACTACGATTTAGAAAGATTATATAAAGACGCACCAATTATTACACTAAATGAGGTAGCACAATAATGGCATACAATCGTATGAGTCATTATTATGACCTTCTGACTGAAGATCAACCATATGATAAATGGAAAGACATTGTCGGTCATTATGTTACAGGTAATGATAACGATATTTTGGATATTGGTTGTGGGACAGGACGCTTAACAGAGCAATTATTAGAATATGGTCGTGTAAGTGGACTTGATTTAAGTGAAGAGATGTTAGAAGTAGCTGAAAGTCGTAATCCTAATATAAATTGGTATTGCCAAGATATGAGAGATTTAGACTTACCACAAAGTTACAATGTAATTACCATCTTTTGTGACAGCTTGAACTATATAACCGACCCTGAAGAAGTTCTTCAAGTATTTAACTATGTTAATCAATTTTTAAATGATGGTGGATTACTTATATTTGATGTGCATTCACTATATAAGATGAATCATCAATTTAATAACCGTAACTATATTGATGAAACCGAACAATTAACATTAGCATGGCAAGCAATTGCTGGTGAAGAACCTAATAGTGTATATCATCAAATGTCATTTTTCATCGAAAGAGAAGATGGACTTTACGAACGATTCGATGAAGAACATTATCAAGTCACATATGAAATCGACCTTTATAAACAACTTTTAGACTTTGCTGGATTTAAAGTTGAAAATGTATTTACTGATTTCAATATTGAACAATTTGATGAAAAAGGCGATAGACATTTTATAGTTGCACGAAAGTAATTTAGAACACTTCCTACGTTTAATTATGTAGGAGGTGTTTTTTTGAAATACATTCATAAAATAAAAGAATGGATAATAGAGAATTATCAACTTGCAATCATCATGATTGTTGTATTGTTTTTTATTTGTAATAGCCTTTTGACTGGTAATGATGATCATGAAGCTATTATTCATCAACAAGATACTATAAATGAAGTTAAACAACAGTCTTCAGAAGAGAAGCCAGTTGATAAGATGGATGAATCTAAATTTACTAAAGATGTTGATCGAAATGTCGTAGTAGATGTGAAAGGAGCTGTTAATTATCCCAATACATATTCAATGTCTTCAAAGGATCGCGTACATGATGTGTTAAAGAAAGCTCAAACAAAGCATAATGCAGATTTGTCTAAAATCAATCTATCAGAACGACTTAAAGATCAAATGTATATATATGTTCCAATAACTGGCGAACATGTGCCAAGTGTTAATACAAACCAATCTTCTAATGATAAAGTAGAAGTTAATATCAACACAGGAGATAAATCAGAAATTGAAAAATTACCTGGTATCGGTCCGAGTAAAGCAGATGCCATTTTACAATATAGAGAAACAAATGGAGAATTTAAAACTGTGGATGATTTGAAGAAGGTCAAAGGATTTGGAGATAAAACAGTAGAAAGTTTAAAAGACTTTATCGTTTTAAATTGAATTGCATTTATACTTGTTAAATTTTACAATAAGAATATATGAAAGGTAGGTCGATGTGTAATGGATAGAATTGAATGGAAAGAATATTTTATGGCTCAAAGTCATCTATTATCATTAAGGTCAACATGTGAAAGATTATCTGTTGGTGCAACAATCGTTAAAGATAATAGAGTGATTGCTGGTGGATATAATGGCTCTGTTTCAGGAGAAGAACATTGTATAGATAATGGCTGCCTTGTAGTGGACGGTCATTGTATTAGAACCATTCATGCTGAAATGAATGCGATTATACAATGTGCTAAGTTAGGTGTTTCCTCAGAAGGTGCGACTATTTATGTTACACATTTCCCTTGTCTAAACTGTACGAAATCAATTATACAAGCTGGTATTAAACAAATTTATTATGCTGACGATTATCATAATCATACATATGCAATACAATTGTTAGAACAGTCTGGTGTACACTATGAAAAAATTAATTTCCATCCAGAAGACATTATTAAATATCTAAAGTAAGGACTAATATATAAGATGTGGTTTTATTTTGCACTTTATTTATTGTCCGGTTTAATTTTCTTTGTACATCCCTATGTAAGTATAGTCATGCTCATTATCTTAGTTATAAGTTGCTATATTAAATGGCAATCATTAAAAATTTTGGTGATGAGCTTTATTTTTTTTATGATAGGTTGCTTAATTTATCCGAATGATCCAATACAATATTACGAATCATTTAATGTTTCAAAAAATCATAAAAATTATACTGAAGTGATTCAGTTTGGAGATAAGATAACGATTGATGGAGATGCTTTTCAAGCTGAAGGACAAATCCATAATCAAACGTATAAAGCATTTTATACGATTAAAAATGAAAAAGAAAAGCTTAAACTTCTGAAGAAAATGCCTTATTTAAAAAATTGCCGTATTACTTACTCTGTTAATCAAACTTTACCTAATACTAACGCATTAAAATTTCAATACTTTGAGTTTTTGCAAAATCATGATATTAAAGGTGTTATTAAGATAGAACACTTATTTTTAAATACTTGTTCGAATCGGTCATTAACTATTATCGAACGTATTCAACTATATCGAACGAATTTAATTCATGAAATGAAACAACTTGATTTAGATGGTGTTGATGATATTATTGCGCTCACATTAGGTGATACAAGTTATTTAAGTGAAGAAAGAATAGATCAACTTAAGAAATTAGGTATATATCATTTATATGCTGTAAGTGGATCACATGTCGCATTGTTAAATATATTTTTATTTAAATTATTACTTAGAATGAATATCAAATATCATCATGCCGAGAATATGATATTTATATTGTTACCAATATACGCTGTCTTAACTGGCTTAAGCCCGAGTGTTCTTAGAGCAGTAGGTGTAGTAATGGTTTATATGATTTTGAATAAAATCATGAAAATAGACGCTTTACAAATCCTATCTATCACTTTCATTGTTTATACAATTTATAATCCTCACATTATTTTCGATATTGGTTTCCAATTATCTTATATTGTCTCCACGTTTATCATTTTATGTGTACCACTTATAAAGTCTTTCAATACAATCCATAAAATCATTACGATCAATGTCGTATCTCAATTATCCTCATTTGTCATATTACTGATTCACTTTAATACTTTTCAATGGTTAGGGTTTATAACAAACTTTCTTTTTATTCCACTTTTTGAATTAATTATTTTTCCACTTGTGATGTTATTCATGTTGATGTTTGCAACTTTTGGTAAAGTTCCAAATTTATTTACAACACTAATAGAAATCTGTATGAATCAAACTTTTAAATTAATAGATGTTATGAGTCGTATTCCAATAAACGAGTTGGTCGTTAGAAATCTAGCCGAATGGATATATTTAATCGTCCTTATAGTTGTAGTACTAGTCTTAACTTTATTTATTAAAAGGAAATATATTAAATTTTTACTACTTTTCACGATGTTAGTCTTTGCAATCATATACCATTTTAATCATAATGAGGTTATTTTAAAATTTCTTGATATTGGCCAAGGAGATGCAATGATAGCTTATCATCATGATGTAAATCAAATTGTGATGATCGATACGGGTGGTAAAGATAAATTGAAGAAGAAACCGTGGCAAACTAGAAGTAAAATATCAAATTATACAGATTCAATTATTGTGCCTGAACTTAAAGAAAAGGGATTTCAAAAGATTGATTATTTAATCATCACACATCCACATGCAGATCACATGGGAGAATTAGCTACTTTGAGTAAAAGGGTATCAATCAAACATTTAATTATTAATAAAAAGACTTGGGATAGCCGTGAATTAAAACATTTGTTAGAAGAGGTTAAAGAAACGAACACACAAATTGTAGATAGCTCAAATTTGAATGAATTAAAGATTGGAGAATCGACATATAAATTTTTCAATCAAAATAGTCCGAATTATGAAGATAAGAATGATACATCAATCGTAACTGAAATCACTACGTTTGGCAGTACGATATTAACGACGGGTGATGCAACAGAAAAGGTAGAGGAAAGTATATTGAGTCAACTTAAAGGGCATTATGATATTTTAAAAGTAGCGCACCATGGTAGTTTGACAAGTACAAGTGATCGCTTTTTATTAAAAGCAAAGCCACATATTTGTGTCATAAGTTCTGGTCGACATAATAGGCATGGACTTCCGAAAGAGGCTATTGTAAATAAACTTAAACAAAACAATTGTAAAGTGTTCAATACACAAGATTACGGAATGGTGCAATTTGAAATCAATAAAGACAACATGATAATGACAAATGGACTACAAGAACATAATAAAAAAGCTTACAATCGACAGTAGTCGTTTGTAAGCTTTATATAAATGGATTTGATATATTAGTTTGGTAGTAAACTGAATACTTGTGCAATAATATAAATTGCTGCTAAGAATACGAAACCAATTATAAATCCAAATCCAGAGTCTTTAACATCATTGTTACGCCCTTGAGTATTTTCACCTTCAAATCTGTTCATATGACTCCCTCCTATACTTACTTTCATTATATGATATTAAACTTAAAAATGCTATACTTAATTAGAACTTTATAAGAGAGGGAGACTTATTTTGGAAGACAATATTGTATTGAATTATGGTGCAGTAAATGCACTTATTGAGAAAAAATCTGACGAAATTATAAATCAATATTTAGGTGGAGAAAGAGACGATTTCAATTATGTTAAATTTGATTTATATGAAACACCTATTTCAAGCGCGATAGAAGAATCATTAACTTTACCATTCCTCTCAGACAAAAAAGTTGTACATGTTAAGAATGCTTACCTTTTTACAGGAGAAAAAGTTAGTACTCAAATCAATCAAAATATCGATCAATTAATTCAATTTATTGAACAATATGATGGTGAAACGTTAGTCGTATTTGATGTGTTTAATGAGAAATTAGATGAAAGAAAGAAACTCGTTAAAACAGTTAAGAAAAATGCAAGGCTCAATAAAATTGACCAAATGACTGAACAAGAAATAAAACAATGGATTAAATCTTATTTGCATGAACAATATAAAGATATAAAAGAAGATGCACTAATAGAATTTTTAGAACTGACAGGTATTCAATTTAATATTATTAAAGCAGAATTAGATAAATTAGTGTTATTTATTGGTGATGAAGCGGTTATTAATAAACAAGACGTTAAAGAAATTGTGAGTCGTTCTCTAGAACAGAATGTATTTTTGTTAACGGAATATATTCAGAAGGGTCAAAAAGAAAAGTCTATTAATTTACTGAAAGACTTAATCAATATGAAAGAAGAGCCGATTAAGCTGTTAGCGTTAATCACAAGTAATTATCGCTTGTATTATCAATGTAAGATTCTTGCTGGTAAACATTATAGCGAACAACAAATAGCCAAAACGATTGGTGTACATCCATATAGGGTTAAACTGGCACTTCGTATTACGAGAAAGCTATCACTCGATCGTTTATTAGCGACTATTGATATTTGTGCTGATACAGATTACCAATTGAAATCTTCATATATGGATAAAGTACTCATATTAGAACTTTTCATTTTAAAAATATAAGATATGAGGTTGGTATTTCATGCCATAAAAAAGAGCGTGACACAGAATGTTCTGTGTCACGCTCTCACATAATTAGTTAGCTTTTGACATTAAGCTTGATTTAATTCTATCAGCTTTATTTGAATGAATTAGATTGTTTTTAGAAGCTTTATCAACTTTTTTAACAGCTAATGAAACTAATTCAGCTTTGTTTTCAGCATTGTTTTCGATTGCAGTTTTAGCAGTTTTAACAGCTGAACGCATATCATTTTTTTGTGAAATGTTAGCAGCGTCTTTCTTTTCTGTTACAGCAACGCGTTTAATAGCAGATTTAATGTTTGGCATGAGAGTCACCTCCTAAATATGTTGTCCGTGATCAAAGAATTTTTGATTGCAACAAAAAATATTTTATCAAATGTAGGGCATAAGTGCAATGATTATTTACACATTCCTTATAAAGCATAACACTTTATTGATAGTTTGATAATACGTTTGCATTTATTTCATAAAGACGGTATCATATCAAAGATGCGACTTACATTTAATACATGTAAAATTAACGAGAAAGTTGGAGTTCAAATGGACAGAACTAAACGCCTAGAGCGCCAAAATAAAATTAGAAACTTTTCTATCATTGCTCATATTGACCATGGTAAATCTACGTTAGCTGATAGAATTTTGGAAAATACAAAAAGTGTAGAATCACGTGAAATGAAAGAACAATTATTAGATTCTATGGATCTTGAAAGAGAACGTGGTATAACAATCAAACTTAATGCTGTTAGATTAAATTATACTGCTAAAGATGGGGAAACATATATCTTACATTTAATTGATACACCGGGGCATGTCGATTTTACATATGAAGTTTCAAGATCACTCGCAGCATGTGAAGGTGCGATTTTAGTTGTAGATGCTGCACAAGGTATCGAAGCTCAAACGTTAGCAAACGTATATTTAGCATTAGACAATGACTTAGAATTAATACCTGTTGTTAATAAAATTGATTTACCTGCAGCTGAACCAGAGCGTGTTAAACAAGAAATTGAAGATGTAATTGGTTTAGATGCAAGTGATGCAGTACTTGCAAGTGCTAAATCTAATATTGGAATTGAAGACATATTAGAGAAAGTTGTAGAGATGGTACCACCTCCAGAAGGTGATCCAGATAACCCATTACAAGCGCTTATTTTTGATTCTTCTTTTGATGCTTATAGAGGTGTAATTTCTTCTATACGTGTTGTTGAAGGTTCAGTTAAAGCTGGAGACAAAATTCAAATGATGTCTACAGGTAAGACATTTGAAGTTACTGAAGTGGGGATTAATACACCGAAACAACTTCCAGTTGATACGTTATCTGTCGGAGATGTAGGATACATTGTAGCTTCAATTAAAAATGTTGGAGATTCCAATGTTGGTGATACTATTACTTTAGCTGACAGACCTGCTGAGAAGCCTTTAAAAGGGTATAAAAAGATGAATCCAATGGTATTCTGTGGATTATATCCAATTGATAATAGTAAATACAATGATTTAAGAGAAGCACTTGAAAAGCTTCAACTTAATGATGCATCTTTAGAATTTGAAGCTGAAACTTCTCAAGCTTTAGGCTTTGGTTTCAGAACAGGATTCTTAGGTTTACTACACATGGAAATTATTCAAGAAAGAATTGAAAGAGAATTTAATATTGAACTGATTGCGACAGCACCGTCAGTTATTTATGAATGTGAATTAACAGATGGACAAAAATTACAAATTGATAACCCATCACAATTCCCAGACCCGCAAAAAATCAACAGAATATATGAACCGTATGTTAAAGCAACAATGATGGTACCGAATGATTATGTGGGCGCTGTAATGGAACTTTGTCAGAAAAAACGTGGTAACTTTAAGACGATGGATTATTTAGATGATATTCGTGTCAATATTATTTATGAACTTCCATTATCTGAAGTCGTATTCGATTTCTTTGATCAGTTGAAATCTAATACGAAAGGTTATGCATCGTTTGATTATGAATTAATCGGATATCAAGAAAGTAAACTTGTTAAAATGGATATTTTATTAAATGGTGATAAAGTAGATGCATTAAGCTTTATTGTCCATAAAGAGTTTGCTTATGATAGAGGTAAAGCAATAGTAGATAAATTAAAAACATTAATTCCAAGACAACAATTTGAAGTACCAGTTCAAGCAGCAATTGGTAATAAAATAGTAGCTCGAACAAACATTAAATCTATGGGTAAAAATGTTTTAGCAAAATGTTACGGTGGGGATATTAGCCGTAAACGTAAATTACTTGAAAAACAAAAAGCAGGTAAAGCTAAGATGAAATCAGTAGGTAATGTGGAAATTCCACAAGATGCTTTCTTAGCCGTGCTTAAAATGGATGAAGAATAATTTTGAAACAGCTGCATAATATGTAGCTGTTTCTATTTTTAAAGGAGCGTTTATATGGCAAAAAGTGTATATATTCATATACCTTTCTGTGTGAGAATTTGTACTTATTGCGATTTTAATAAGTTCTATATTGCTAATCAGCCGGTAGATGAGTACTTAGATTGTTTGATAAAAGAGATGTCAACGAGAAAAGATAAAGAAGTTGAGACTGTCTTTGTTGGTGGAGGTACACCTACAGCATTATCTGAAGCACAACTTGAAAGATTACTGCAAGCTATTAACGATTTATTTGTGATTACAAAAGAGTATACATTTGAAGCTAATCCAGATGAATTAACAGAAGCAAAAATAAAATTACTCAAACAATATGGTGTGAACAGATTGTCATTAGGTGTTCAAACATTTGATGATGAATTGTTAAAAGTATTAGGAAGAACTCATCATAGTGACGATATTGAAAAAGCCGTTACATTATCTAGAAAACATAAAATCCCTTCTGTAAGTTTAGATCTTATGTTTCATTTACCAGGTCAAACATTAGAACAATTTGATGATTCACTTAATAAGGCACTATCACTTGATGTAGATCATATTTCAAGTTATGCCCTTATACTTGAACCTAAGACGCAATTCTATAATTTATATAGAAAAGGGCGTTTGAAGTTACCTAATGAAGATTTAGGTGAAGAAATGTATCAACATTTGAAAAAGAAATTAGCAGATTCTAACCTAAATCAATATGAAATCTCAAACTTCTCGAAAGAAGGGCATGAATCTCTTCATAATAAAGTATATTGGAAAAATGAAGAATATTATGGTTTCGGTGCAGGTGCTCATGGTTATATTAATGGTGTACGCTATGGCAATATTAATCCGGTTAATCAATATATTAAGAAATTAAAGAATGGTGAAATGCCTGTATTGCAAAGTACAGAAGTGTCATTGAAAGAACAAATGGAAGAAGAAATGTTTCTTGGATTGAGAATGACAAAAGGTGTTTCTAAATCAAAATTCAAAAATAAGTTTGACCAATCAATAGAAGATGTATTTGGTCAACATGTGAAAGAACTCATTGAACAAGAATTGTTACTAGATGAAGAAGACTATTTACGCTTAAGTAATCGCGGACAAATAATCGGAAATGAAGTGTTTGAGAAGTTTTTATTAAGCTAAAAATATGTATTAAAAAAAGATATAAAAATTGAATGCTTTAACGTTGACTTTCTTTGACCAATTTGATAAATTATAATTAGCACTTAGGAAGATAGAGTGCTAATCGAGGTGATGACATGATTATTGAGAGGCAATTACAAATTTTGAATGTAATTGTTGAGGATTATGTTGAGTTAGGACAACCAATTGGTTCTAAGTCGATTATTGAAAGGCATCAATTGCCGATTAGTCCAGCGACAGTTAGAAATGAAATGAAACAATTAGAAGATTTGAACCTTCTTGAGAAGACACATACGTCATCAGGTCGTATTCCTTCTGAACAAGGGATTAAGTATTATGTTAATCAATTACTTGAGACTAAATCTCAAAGTAAGAAAAGTTTAAATTGGTTTGAACATTTTCAAGATAAAAATCAATATGATGTCAACGCAATGCTTAAATGGTTAGCATTAGAAATTTCAAATCGTTCACATTATACAACTGTAGTACTCGGACCGAATAAATTTTCAAGATTTATATTTGAAATTCATTTTGTGAGAGTCAGCCCAACTCATCTCATGGGCGTCATTGTATTTACAGATGGTTATGTAGAGAAAGTTCATATTCAAATTCATGAATCTTTAAATCAATTACAGATTGAGAAATTTATGAACTACTTAAACCAGTATTTTAAGCAAAATACTTTAACTACAATGATAAAAACGTTAGAATCATTATCGTTGTCATTCATTGATCAAGAATTTATTACTAATTTTAAACAAGCGTTATTAACGCAAATTAATGATCATAATGAAGAAATGTTTCTAGGTGGTAAGATGCACCTAATTGACGCGTTAGATGTAACAAATGTATCTATGATTCAATCGATTTTAAAGTATCTTGAATCTGAACGTATCGCTCAATTTTTAAATGAAACTTCTAATGATTCGATAAGTGTCAAAATTGGACAAGAAATTAATAAAGATTTACATGGTATTTCGATTATAAGTACCAATTATGAAATTTCTGGTGATATAACTGGTCATTTAGCCGTTATTGGTCCAACTGCAATGCATTATAACAAAGTGATTCAACTTTTGAATCATTTTTAAATAAGGAAAGAAAATGGAGGGCATGAAATGACGGAAGAAAAGCAAAATGAACAATTCGATGAAACTAATGATCAAACTCAATCTGTCGCTACTGAAGAAGTAGAAGCAAATGAAACTGAAGAAAATGTTGAAGAGGTTGAGCAAGATAAAGTAGTCGAAATTCCGGAAGCTGAACTCGAACAACTTAAACAAAAAGCAAATGAAGAAGAAGAAAAATACTTACGTTTATACGCTGAGTTTGAAAACTATAAACGTAGAATGAAACAAGAAGCAAGCATTATTAAAGATTATCAAGCACAGCGTGTACTTACAGATGTATTACCTGCGCTAGATAATATGGATCGTGCACTTAAACAAGAAGGTGAGTCTGAAGACTTCTTAACTTTCAAAAAAGGTGTAGACATGGTTTATAACGATTTACTTAAATCATTAAAAGATAATGGTTTAGAAGAAATCGAATCTTACAACCAACCATTCGATCCAAATGTACATCAAGCAGTAATGCAAGATAACAATCCTGACTTTGAATCAGGTGTTGTAACTGAAGAGTTACAAAGAGGATATAAATTGAAAGATCGTGTTTTAAGACCAGCAATGGTTAAAGTAAACGAATAATGAACTCGATGATTAATTAATTATAAATTGGAGGAATAATTCTTATGAGTAAAGTAATAGGTATAGACTTAGGTACAACAAATTCAGTAGTTTCAGTATTAGAAGGTGGAGAACCTAAAGTAATCCAAAATCCAGAAGGTAACAGAACAACACCATCAGTTGTTGCATTTAAAGATGGTGAAACACAAGTTGGTGAAGTTGCTAAACGTCAAGCAGTAACTAACCCAAATACAATTCAATCAGTTAAACGTCATATGGGTACTGATTATAAAGAAAAAGTTGAAGATAAAGAATATACACCACAAGAAATCTCAGCTATGATTTTACAAAACTTAAAATCAACTGCTGAAAGTTATTTAGGTGAAAAAGTAACAAAAGCTGTTATTACAGTTCCAGCTTATTTCAATGACTCAGAACGTCAAGCAACTAAAGATGCTGGTAGAATCGCTGGTTTAGAAGTAGAACGTATTATTAACGAACCAACTGCAGCAGCATTAGCTTACGGTTTAGATAAAACTGAAACTGATCAAAAAGTATTAGTATTTGACCTTGGTGGTGGTACTTTCGACGTATCTATCCTTGAATTAGGTGACGGTGTATTCGAAGTATTAGCAACTGCAGGTGACAATAAACTTGGTGGTGACGATTTCGATGACGTTATCATTAAATATTTAGTTGAAGAATTCAAAAAAGAAAATGGCATAGATTTATCACAAGATAAAATGGCATTACAACGTCTTAAAGATGCTGCTGAAAAAGCTAAAAAAGACTTATCAGGCGTATCTTCAACTCAAATTTCATTACCATTCATCTCTGGTGGCGCAAATGGTCCATTACACTTAGAAACAACACTTTCAAGAGCTAAATTTGAATCATTAACAAGCGATTTAGTAGAAAGAACAATGGGTCCAACTCGTCAAGCTATGAAAGATGCAGGATTATCTAATTCTGATATCGATGAAGTTATCTTAGTTGGTGGATCAACTCGTATCCCAGCTGTTCAAGAAGCTATCAAAAAAGAAATCGGTAAAGAACCTAACAAAGGTGTTAACCCTGATGAAGTAGTAGCTATGGGTGCTGCAATTCAAGGTGGCGTAATCACTGGTGATGTTAAAGACGTAGTATTACTTGACGTTACACCATTATCATTAGGTATCGAAACTATGGGTGGCGTATCTACAGTATTAATCGAAAGAAATACAACAATCCCAACATCTAAATCTCAAGTGTTCTCTACTGCAGCTGATAACCAACCAGCAGTTGATATTCACGTATTACAAGGTGAACGTCAATTAGCAGCAGATAACAAAACACTTGGTCGATTCCAATTAACGGACATTCCACCTGCTCCACGTGGTGTGCCACAAATCGAAGTATCATTTGATATCGATAAAAACGGTATCGTTAATGTAACAGCTAAAGATTTAGGTACAAACAAAGAACAAAAAATTACGATTGAATCAAGCTCATCATTATCAGATGAAGAAATCGATCGTATGGTTCAAGATGCAGAGAAAAATGCTGAAGCAGATAAAAAACGTCGTGAAGAAATCGATTTAAGAAATGAAGCAGACCAAATGGTATTTACTGTTGAAAAAACTTTAACTGATCTTGGCGATAACGTTGATGAAAGCGAAAAAGCTAAAGCTGAAGAAGCTAAAGAAGAATTGAAAAAAGCACTTGAAGGTAATGATATAGAAGATATCAGAACTAAAAAAGATGCACTTCAAGAAATCGTACAACAATTATCTGTTAAAATGTATGAACAAGCTGCACAAGCACAACAAGGTGCGGAAGGCGCTGAAGGCCAATCTACTTCAAACGATGATGACGTAGTTGATGCTGAATATACAGAAGTCAACGAAGACGATAAAAAATAATACTAATCATTAAAAAGTCAAAGTCAATGTGATTGGCTTTGACTTTTTTAATTCATATACGTATTATAAATCAGTGTGTAAAGGAGAGATTACATTGGCAAAAAGAGACTATTATGAAGTACTTGGCGTATCCAAAGATGCTTCTAAAGATGAAATAAAAAAAGCTTATCGTAAATTATCAAAAAAGTACCATCCTGATATCAATCAAGAAGAAGGTGCTGACGCAAAGTTTAAAGAAATTTCAGAAGCATATGAAGTGCTAAGTGATGAAAACAAACGTGCGCAATACGACAGATTCGGTCATAGTGGTCCGCAACAAGGATTCGGTGGATCACAAGGATTTGGAGGACAAGACTTCTCTGGATTCGGTGGCTTTGAAGATATATTCGGTTCATTCTTTGGTGGTGGTGGCGCTAGAAGAGATCCTAACGCTCCAAGACAAGGTGATGACTTACAATATAGCATGACATTAACATTTGAAGAAGCTGTATTTGGTACAGAAAAAGATATTACAGTTCGTAAAGATGTAGAATGTGACACATGTCATGGTAATGGTGCTAAACCTGGCACTAAGAAGAAAACTTGTACGTACTGTAACGGACAAGGTCATGTAACAGTTGAACAAAATACTATTCTAGGCAGAATGCAAACACAAAAAGTTTGTCCTGAATGTGAAGGTTCTGGACAAGTATTTGAAGAAAAATGTTCAGATTGTCATGGTAAAGGTACTCAAAACAAAAAAGTTACAATCAAAGTGAAAGTACCTGAAGGTGTAGATAACGACCAACAAATTCGCTTAGCTGGTAAAGGTGGTCCAGGTATAAATGGAGGACCTGCAGGCGATTTATATGTTGTGTTCAGAGTGAAACCACACAGTAAATTTAGACGTGATGGAGACAATATCTTCTATGATCTAAATCTATCATTCCCTCAAGCAGCACTTGGTGATGAAATTACTGTTCCTACGTTGACTGGTAATGTGTCATTAACAGTTCCAGCAGGTACACAAACTGGTAAACAATTTAGATTGAGAGAAAAAGGTGTGCAAAACGTTCATGGTTACGGTAAAGGTGATTACTTTGTAACTGTTAAAGTTGTAACACCAGATAAAATGACTGAAAGACAAGAAGAACTATTACGTGAGTTTGCTGAAATAGGTGGAGAAACTATTACAGAACAACCATCTAGCTTTAAAGACAGAGCCAAAAAGTTTTTTAAAGGAGAATAGCCTGTGAATTGGATTGAGTATTCTATCATGATAAATAGCGAAGCAGAACCAGAAGTTACAGCATTGTTAAATGAATTAGGTGCAAATGGTGTCGTAATTGAAGATTCAGCAGAATTAGAGAAAGAACATACAGATGTATACGGTGAGATTTATGAATTAAATCCCGCAGATTATCCTGATCATGATATTAGGGTTAAATGTTATTTTAATGAATTAGTATTTACGGATCAATTAGAACAAGAAATTCAAGAAACAATTGCAAATGTAAATGGCATTCAGTCAGAAATTTTATCGTTTGAGAAAACGATTATTAAAGAATCAGATTGGGAAAATGAATGGAAAAATTATTTCCATCCGTTTAAAGCTTCTGAAAGATTTGCGATTGTTCCAAGTTGGGAACAAGAAGGATATCAAAATAACGAAGGTGATCTTTGCATCAAACTAGATCCAGGTATGGCTTTTGGTACAGGTGACCACCCAACAACAAGTATGTGTTTAAGACATATAGAAGAGGTTGTACAACCTCAACACAAAGTGATTGATGTTGGTACAGGTTCAGGTATTCTAAGCATAGCTTGTCATTTACTAGGTGTAAACGACATTAAAGCGGTGGATTTAGATGATTTAGCAATTAAAGTTGCTAAAGAAAACTTTGAAATCAATGATTGTGAAAAAGATATCGTCGCAGATACTGGCAATTTGCTTACTGAAGAAACAGAACAATATGACGTGATTATTGCAAATATATTAGCGCATATTATTGATTTAATGATAGAAGATAGTTATGAAAGATTAAATGATAATGGCTACTTTATTACTTCAGGCATTATTGAAGAAAAATCCGATGAAATAATTGAAAAACTACAAAATACTGGTTATACTATCGAAAAAGTACTACGTGAAGATGGTTGGGTTTCAATACGAGCTAGAAAGTAGGAGAAATGATGCAAAGATATTTCTTACAAGAAAACGCTGAGTTAAATCAGCGTTTTTTTATACATAATACAGATGATATACATCATATTAAAAATGTGATGCGCAAAAGTATCGATCAAGAAATCATATTAACTTTTGAAGATCAAAAGTCGTTAATTTCAAAAATCATTGCTTTTCATGACGATAGTATTGAGTTAGAAACGATAGAAGACATTACAAGACAAACGGAACTACCTGTTGATATAACGATTGCGAGTGGGCTTATTAAAGGCGATAAATATGAATGGTTGCTTCAAAAAGCAACTGAAATGGGTGCACATCATTTTATTGCTGTCCAATCCGAAAGGTCTATTGTCAAATTAGACGAGAAAAAAATATCTAAAAAATTAGATAGATGGCAAAAAATTGTTAAAGAAGCTAGTGAACAAAGTATGAGACTTACTATACCAAGTATAAAGTATAAGTCGAATTTTAAATCAATTTATGATAATATGAATGAATATGATTATGTAATAATAGCTTATGAAGAAGAAGCTAAAAGTGGGGGAACAAGCAAATTTCATCAAATTGGTTCTAACCTTAAACATGGACAAAAGGTTTTAATGATATTTGGACCAGAAGGTGGATTAACTGAAAATGAAGTTAATCTTTATGATGATGCTATTAAGGTGAGTTTAGGACCTAGAATATTAAGAGCTGAAACCGCTCCATTGTATGCTTTAGCTGCTTTAAGCTATCAATTAGAATTAATGAGGTGAATAAAATTGGCTACAGTAGCGTTCCATACGTTAGGTTGTAAAGTAAACCATTATGAAACTGAAGCAATTTGGCAATTATTTAAGGAAAATGATTACGAAAGAGTGGATTTTGAAACGAATGCTGATGTCTTTATCATTAATACTTGTACTGTAACAAATACAGGTGACAAGAAGAGTAGACAAGTGATTAGAAGAGCAATACGTAAAAATCCAGATGCAGTTGTTTGTGTAACAGGTTGTTATGCTCAAACATCTCCTGCTGAAATTATGGCAATTCCGGGCGTTGATATTGTTGTAGGTACTCAAGATAGACATAAACTTATTTCTTATATTGAGGACTATAAACAAAGTAGACAACCTATTAATGGTGTAGGTAATATTATGAAAAACAGAAAGTATGAAGAATTAGAAGTTCCATACTTTACTGACAGAACACGTGCATCATTAAAAATTCAAGAAGGCTGTAATAATTTCTGTACTTTCTGTATCATTCCATGGGCAAGAGGGTTAATGAGATCAAGAGATCCTGAACAAGTAGTAAGCCAAGCAACAACACTTGTAAACTCAGGATATAAAGAAATTGTTTTAACAGGTATTCATACAGGTGGATATGGTGAAGATTTAAAAGATTATAACTTAGCGCAATTATTAAGAGATTTAGAACAAGTTGAAAATCTTGAAAGAATTCGTATATCATCTATAGAAGCGAGTCAGCTTACAGATGAAGTTATTGATGTTATCGATAAATCAACTAAAGTTGTAAGACATCTTCATATACCATTACAATCAGGTTCTGATACTGTATTGAAACGTATGAGAAGAAAATATACGATGGCACACTTCTCTGAAAGATTACAAAAATTGCATAAAGCTTTACCAGGTTTAGCTGTTACAAGTGATGTAATTGTTGGATTCCCTGGTGAAACTGAAGAAGAATTCCAAGAAACATATGACTTCATTGTTAAACATCAATTTTCTGAATTACACGTGTTCCCTTATTCTATGAGAACAGGAACACCAGCAGCAAGAATGACAGATCAAATTGATGAAGAAGTTAAAAATGAACGCGTACATCGTTTAATTGAATTATCTAATCAATTAGCTAAAGATTATGCTTCTAAATTTGATCAAACTGTATTAGAAGTGATACCTGAAGAAAAAGGTTCAACTGATGGTAAACTAGTCGGATATGCAGATAATTACATGAAGATTGAATTTGAAGGCGATGAATCATTAATTGGAGAATTAGTGAAAGTGAAAGTTGTCACACCAGGTTATCCTATCAATCAAGGTAAACTTGTAAAAGTTGTGGATCATGCAACAAATAAAGACGAAAGATTAGTTGCATATTAATATTCATAACAAATGATTATTGACTTAAAAAATGACTTATTTTATAATGTTTAAGTACATAGTAATATATACTATGTAAATGACATATAAAGCTTTGTTGATATTTGGAGGGAGGGAAATACAGATGTCTAAAACAGTAGTTCGTAAAAACGAATCAATCGAAGATGCATTACGTCGCTTCAAACGTACAGTTTCAAAAAGCGGTACGATTCAAGAAGTGCGTAAACGTGAGTTCTATGAAAAACCAAGCGTTAAGCGTAAGAAGAAATCAGAAGCAGCACGTAAACGTAAATTTAAATAATTAATTTTTTATTGAACTCCCTCAATGAATATTAATTAATTATAATGAACAATATTTAACGTTGAACGTCATAAAGAACACATAAACGATATCGTTTATGTGTTCTTTTATTTATTTGAAAAACATTTAAGTTTATAAATTTAGAATATTATGTATATACGTTTTAGTTCACGCCTATTTTATTGTATAATAAATATGAGGGGTGAGATTATTGACATCAGGGTATGAATACATATTTGCTTATTTTCAGAACAACTTGAATTTAGGTATTGTTTCAAGTCAAAGTATGTCGTCTATTGGTGAGTTCATTACGTCTCCATTAGTCACATTGATACTGACTTGTATTATTTTTCTAGGTGCACTATATCAATTATATTCAGAACGTATTAATTTTGCGGGAATTTTAAGCTTTATTTGTACACTTATCTTTTTCATCGGCTACGTTATAATTGATGAAATTAGTTTGATTTCTGTTTTACTTTTTGGGATCGGTGCATTATTAGTAATAATTGAATTATTTGTTATAGGAGCAGTACTAGGTATCCTTGGTTTTATTGCCATTATTGGTAGTTTTGTATTAGTTGGAGAAAATATCTTAACTATGGGTATGATTATTGCTGTAGCATTAATTCTAACAACGATAGAGTGGGTGATATTAGTGAAAGGATTCAATCGTAAAATACCATTCTTTGATAAAGTCATTCTTAGAGACTCTACAAATAAAGAATCTGGCTATACATCTCATGATGATAGAAGTCATTTGATTGGCAAACTATGTACAACATACACTGCATTGAGGCCCTCAGGAATTATACTTGTTGATGACGAAAGAATAGATGCTGTTTCAGATGGTAGTTTTATTCAGAAGGATAAGCAAGTTAAAATTGTACAGGTTGAAGGTACAAGAGTTGTCGTAAGAGAAATTTAATTTAGACAAGGAGAGAAATGCATATGTTATCAGGTTTAATTGCTTTTGTAATTATTGCTGTCATATTAATCGTACTACTTATGATTTTATTCTCATTTGTACCAGTAGGATTATGGATTTCAGCTATTGCAGCAGGCGTAAAAGTAGGTATTGGTACTTTAGTTGGTATGCGTTTGAGACGTGTATCACCTAGACGTGTTATTAACCCATTAATCAAAGCGCACAAAGCTGGTTTAGCATTAACAACGAACCAGTTAGAATCTCATTATCTTGCAGGAGGTAATGTTGATAGAGTAGTTGATGCAATTATTGCGGCTCAAAGAGCAGAAATCAACTTAGTATTTGAAAGAGGGGCAGCGATTGATTTAGCTGGTCGTGACGTTTTAGAAGCTGTTCAAATGTCCGTTAACCCTAAAGTAATTGAAACACCATTTATCTCAGGTGTTGCGATGAATGGTATCGAAGTTAAAGCAAAAGCTAGAATTACAGTTAGAGCAAACATTGATCGATTAGTCGGTGGTGCTGGTGAAGATACAATTATCGCACGTGTTGGTGAAGGTATTGTATCAACAATTGGTTCAAGTCAACATCACACTAAAGTACTTGAGAATCCAGATAGTATTTCACAAACAGTATTAAGTAAAGGTTTAGATTCAGGTACAGCATTTGAAATTCTATCAATTGATATTGCTGATGTGGATATCGGTAAAAACATTGGTGCAGACTTGCAAACTGAACAAGCACTTGCTGATAAAAATATTGCACAAGCTAAAGCCGAAGAACGTCGTGCAATGGCCGTTGCTACTGAGCAAGAAATGAAAGCAAGAGTACAAGAAATGCGTTCTAAAGTTGTTGAATCAGAAGCAGAAGTACCACTTGCAATGGCAGAAGCACTTAAATCAGGCAATTTAGGTGTTAAAGACTACTATAATTTAAAAAATATAGAAGCTGACACTGGCATGAGAGAAGCAATCAATAAGAGTACAAAGCCACAAGATTCTAATTCACCGAACCAATAAGAGAGGTGATTTAAAATGGAAATAGGCATTATCATCTTTGTTATTTGGGTTATTTTTAGTGTCGTGAGCGGTATAATCGAAGGCGCTTCTAAAAATAAAAAGAAAAATAAGCAACCTCAAACAAGACAAAGACAAAATCCAGTAAATAGACAAGCTGAAGATAAGAAAAAATCTGCTGAGCAAGAATTAAAAGAGTTAGTTAATAAGTATGAAACTTATAAACAAAAAGCAGAAACAAGTTCAACTGAACGAATGTCTGGCCATTATAAAAACTTAGCAGATCAACTTGCCAATCATCTTAAACAATATAATATAGATGTTGAAAAGCCTGCTGTTCAATCACATAAAGTAGAACAACAACCAGAGCAAACTTCTAATGAGCATGAGAATGCTTATATCAATCAGAAGAAAGAGCAAATTCATAAAAATAGACCTAAAAAACAACAAGAAGCAATCAAACAGCTATTGGCATACAGCCAAGAAGAGAAAAAGTCTTTAATGAATGTACAGCGTGAAAGTATAGATGATGTTGAAAAAGAAGCAGAGCAAATTATCAACAACACGCAACTTTCAGAAAGAACGAGAAGAGCGATGGTTAAACAACTCTATTTAAACAGTAAACATAAGTTTAACGATGAAGCAATCAATGTTGATGAAAACCAAGTCGTAAATGGTATCATTTGGTCAGAAATTTTAAAAAGACCAAATGAATTAAAATAACGAATATAAACAAGCTGGGACATAATGTAATGTCTCAGCTTGTTTTTTATTCACAAAAATACCATTTAGACTTACAATAAAGGTAGGATTCAAGAGGGTGTGATGAAAATGGTATTTAAGAAAAAGCAGAGTATATTATCTATTATCATTTCGATTTTATTATTTTTTATTGCTTTAATACCGCTTTTTATTAGTAATAAGTATTTAATATTTATTACTTTTATTCTCGTTTTTCTTATAATTTTAAACATTCTTTTTGAAAGATACACAATAAAAGAGCATTTTTTATCCATAAGAAGAGGATTATTCAAAAATCGTTACAATATTTTTGATATCGATCAAATTAATATGACTAAATCTATAGAAGGTAATAGCATGTTAGAAATTGTTTCAAAAGGTGAATTGGTCGAAAAAGTGAGTCCAATTGAAGAACGTGAGTTTATTATTACATTAATTCGAATTAATCCTAAAATTAAATTAAATAATAGCAATAGAGTACATGAATATGAAAAAGTTAGAAATCTCATTATTGCACGTGAAAAACTAAATAATATACAAAATAAAGTGCATAAGATTGCACGTTACAATAAGGTTTGGTACATTTAAAGTGTCAACAATTCAACTTATAAAGGAGATATTTAATGCCTACATTAATTCA
Organism: Mammaliicoccus sp. N-M50; assembly: GCF_022386995.1. NCBI lineage: Bacteria > Bacillati > Bacillota > Bacilli > Caryophanales > Staphylococcaceae > Mammaliicoccus > Mammaliicoccus sp. N-M50. The sequence continues at coordinate 317,801 of NZ_JAJNJA010000002.1, forward strand.
AATCGAGAATATGGATCAAGCTCAAGCTCTGTTGGGTAACGGAGATGAGCACATAAAGTATATTGAAAATGAACTCGAGGTGGATATATTAACACGTGGACAAGAAATTGCTGTCCGTGGTAAACGTATAGAAAATGTTGAAAAAGCTGAAAAAGTATTATTGAACTTACTAAAAGTAATTGAGAGTGGTGCGAGTATAACGATTAATGATGTACAAGCAGCGGTTAAAATGGCTGACAAAGGAACAATCGATCAACTCATTAATTTATATGATGAAGAAATCACTAAAGATAGTAATGGTAAAATAATAAGAGCTAAAACAATGGGTCAAAGAGTATATATCAATAATATAAAGAACAATGACTTAGTATTCGGTATAGGTCCAGCAGGTACAGGGAAGACGTTCTTAGCTGTTGTAATGGCTGCAAGGGCATTGCGCCTAGGACAAGTGAAACGTATCGTATTAACGCGTCCTGCAGTCGAAGCGGGTGAATCATTAGGTTTCTTACCAGGTGATTTAAAAGAAAAAGTAGACCCTTATTTAAGACCTTTATATGATGGGCTTCATACAGTGTTAGGAACTGAGCAAACATCACGTTTAATTGAAAGAGGTACGATAGAAATCGCACCACTTGCTTATATGAGAGGTCGAACATTAGATGATGCGTTTGTAATCCTAGATGAAGCTCAGAATACAACACACCCACAGATGAAGATGTTCTTAACAAGATTAGGTTTCGGTTCAAAAATGGTTGTAACAGGTGACCGTACACAAATCGATTTACCTAAAGGTGTGAAAAGTGGACTGATTGAAGCCGATCAACGATTAAGTGGTGTAAAAGGTATAGCAATGACATACTTAGAACAAACAGACGTTGTGAGACACCCATTAGTAGGTAAAATAATAAACGCATACGAAGAGGAGAAATAATATGCTAACAATGGATTTTATAGATGAGCAACAAGTAATTGATGAAGATACAAAAAATCAAATTGAATCATTGCTCACTTTTGCTGCTAAAAAGGAAAATATTACTGAAGAAGCAGAACTTTCAATTTCATTTGTCGATGAAGAAGAGATTCAAGCTATCAATCGTGATTATCGCGATAAAGATAAAGTAACAGATGTTATTTCATTTTCATTAGAAGAAGATGAACCTGAAATAGAAGGCTTAGATATGCCTAGAGTGTTAGGTGATATTATCATCTGTCTTGAAGTTGCTAAAGAGCAAGCTGAGTCTTATAATCATAGTTTGAGTAGAGAATTAGGATTTTTAGCATTACATGGATTTTTACATTTACTAGGTTATGATCATATGACTGAAGAAGATGAAAAAGAAATGTTTTCTCGACAAGATGAAATATTAAATGAATTTGGATTAACACGTGAATAAATTTGTAAATCGCTTTAAATTTCCTTTAGCAGGTTTAGTGACGATTCTCAAAAAAGATAAAAACTTTTTATTACATCTTATATTCGCTGTACTTGTATTGATTGTTAGTTTAATATTAAATCTCAATACATTTGAATGGTTATGGATTTTATTTGCAATATTTAGTGTACTCATTGTAGAGGTTCTCAATACTTCTATAGAGTATGTAGTAGATATGTTTACGGATGAATATAACTTACTTGCTAAACATGCTAAAGATACAGCCGCATTAGCCGTTTTATTAACATCAATAATGGCTGCAATAATCGGGATAATGATATTTTTACCAAAAATAATATAAACATATAGGGGGAAATGGTATGGAATTCAAACAAGAGTGGTATGAAGGTGCAAGAGAAGCACAAAAGAGAGCATATACACCATATTCTAAATTTAATGTAGGTGCATATTTAGTAACGAAAGATGGTAAAGCTTATTATGGTGCTAACATTGAAAATGCAGCTTACCCATCAACAATTTGTGCTGAGAGATCTGCACTCGTTGCAGCAATGTCAGATGGGTATAGACCGGGAGACTTCAAATGTATTACAGTTACAGTAGATGCTGATAAACCATCATCTCCATGTGGCACATGCAGACAAGTGTTAAAAGAGTTATGTGATGATGACATGCCAGTATTTTTAACACATCAAACAAATGAAAGAATTGAAACTACAGTTAATGAATTATTACCTTTAGGTTTCTCAGGAAAGGATCTAGAATAAATGAATGAATTTAAATCAGGGTTTATATCTATTATAGGTAGACCTAATGTTGGTAAATCTACTTTTATGAATAAAGTTATTGGTCATAAAGTAGCGATAATGTCTGATAAAGCACAAACGACTCGAAACAAAGTGCAAGGTGTATTAACAACTGATGATGCTCAAATGATTTTTATTGATACACCAGGTATTCATAAACCTAAACATGCTTTAGGTGACTACATGATGAAAATTGCTAAAAATACTTTAAAAGAAGTAGACTTAATCATGTTTATGGTTAATGTTGATGAAAGTATCGGTAAAGGCGATGAATACATTATCGAATTGTTGAAACAAACGAAAACACCAGTATTTTTAGTGTTAAATAAAATAGATTTAATTCACCCTGATCAACTTTTAGTTGAAATTGAAAAGTATCAAAAAACAATGGATTTTGCAGAAATTATTCCAATTTCAGCATTAGAAGGGTTAAACATTGAGACACTACTAGAACAATTTAAAAAGTACCTTGAAGAAGGTCCAATGTATTATCCTAAAGACCAAATTTCTGATCACCCAGAACAATTTGTTGTTGCTGAGTTGATAAGAGAGAAAGCATTACACCTTACGAATCAAGAAATTCCGCATGCTATCGGTGTGAACGTCGATAAAATGACAAAAGCAGAAGGTGAGAAAGTCCAAGTAGAAGCAACAATTTATGTTGAAAGAGACTCTCAAAAAGGCATTGTCATTGGTAAAGGCGGTAAAATGCTTAAAGAAATAGGTAAACGTGCAAGAAGAGATATTGAAATGCTACTTGGCTCAAAAGTATACTTGGATTTATGGGTTAAAGTACAAAAAGATTGGCGTAATAAACCTAATTTCATCAAACAAATTGGTTATAGAGAAGACGAGTATTAACTAGAATGGAGGCGATGATATAATGCTTTATAAACAAGAAGGATTTGTCATTCGCTCTGTAGATTATGGTGAAAACAATAAAATCATCACTATATTAAATGAACACGGTCATAAAGTTCCATTAATGGCACGTGGTGCTAAAAAAACAAGTCATCCACTACAAGGTGCTACTCAGCCCTTTGTACATGGCTTGTTTATTTTTTCGAAGTTTAAAGGAATGGGCACACTATCATCTGCTGATATTATAAACAGTCATAGAACGATGCAATCCGATATTTTTAAAAGTGCATATGGTGCATATTGTATAGAAGTCGTAGATAAGGCGTTAGAAGCGGAAGAACACGATGTATTCTTTTATGAATTATTGTTAGGTGTATTCCAAGCAGTAGAAAGAGGCGTTGATGCAGATACGATGAGCATGATTGTCGCGTTGAAATGTATGCCTAAATATGGTTATGAACCAACTTTCAATGCATGCGTTGTAACAGGAGATATGGATCAACAGCAATTAAATGCCTATAGTTTCAAATATAACGGACCACTTAGCAATCAAGCATTAATACATGATGAACATGCATATCGAATATCTAATAGAGCATTATATTTTATGAATCTCATGTATCAATTACCGATCAAACATTTAAACAGTTTTAAAATAAACGAACAAGTCAAAAAAGAAATACAAACTTTAATCGATAACATGTATGACGAATACGTTGGAGTTGTATTTAGAACCAAAAAATTACTCAACCAACTCGAAAACTTAAAAATGTAAAAGTCTTATGTGAAGTGTTTCGTAATGGTTTCTTAACAACTTAATCATAAAAAAACAGAGCTAAACTTAGATAATAAGTTTTTGCTCTGTTTTTGTTTAGTATTAGAATCTGATTTTTTCAGCTAAGAAGTTTTCAACTTCATCAATTGGCATACGTACTTGTTCCATTGTGTCTCTGTCACGTACTGTAACTTGGTTGTCTTCTAATGAATCGAAGTCAAACGTGATACAGTATGGTGTACCAATTTCATCTTGTCTACGGTAACGTTTACCGATTGATTGTGACTCATCAAAGTCGATTGCAAATCTTTCACTTAATTTTTCATATACTTTAATAGCATCTGGTGAAAGTTTTTTGCTTAATGGTAAGATTGCTGCTTTATAAGGTGCTAAAGCAGGGTGGAAATGCAATACTGTACGTTGATCTTTCTCACCTTCATTTTCTTCTTCGTATGCATCACATAAGAATGCTAATGTTACACGGTCAGCACCTAATGATGGTTCGATACAGTAAGGGATGAATTTTTCATTTGTTTCTTGATCGTGATATTTGAAGTCTTCACCACTGAATTCACTATGTTGTTTTAAGTCATAATCTGTTCTTGAAGCGATACCCCAAAGTTCTCCCCAACCAAACGGGAATTTATATTCGATATCAGTTGTTGCATTTGAGTAGTGACTTAATTCATCTTCGTCATGGTCACGTAATTTTGTATTTTCTTCTTTAATACCTAAATCTATTAACCATTTTGCAGCAAAGTCTTTCCAGTAATTTTGCCATTCAATTTCAGTACCAGGTTTACAGAAGAATTCAAGTTCCATTTGTTCGAATTCTCTCGTTCTGAAGATGAAGTTACCAGGTGTAATCTCGTTTCTGAATGATTTACCAACTTGCGCAATACCGAATGGTAATTTTTTACGCATAGAACGTTGAACGTTTTTATAGTTTACGAAAATACCTTGTGCAGTTTCAGGACGTAAGAATATTTCGTTTGTTGAAGATTCAGTAACACCTTGGAATGTTTTGAACATTAAGTTGAATTGACGAATGTCTGTCCAGTTAGCTGTACCACTTTCAGGACAAGTGATGCCTTTATCATCGATTAATTGTTTCATTTCATCAAAGCTCATACCGTCAGCGATAAAGTTCTCATCACCTTCAACATTATGCATGTAATCTTCAATTAATTTATCTGCTCTGTAACGAATTTTAGAATCTTTGTTGTCTATCATTGGATCGTTAAAGTTTGATAGGTGACCTGAAGCTTCCCAAGTTCTTGGGTTCATTAAAATAGCTGCATCTAGTCCAACGTTGTATGGAGATTGTTGAACGAACTTTTGCCACCATGCTTTTTTAATGTTATTTTTTAGTTCAACACCAAGTGGACCATAGTCCCAAGTGTTTGCTAAACCACCATAAATTTCACTACCAGGGAATACAAACCCTCTATGTTTTGCTAATGTTACTACCTTATCCATATCTTTTGCCATAAAAATTCACTCCTCAATTAAATTAAAAAAGCCCCAAGACATCATCAAATAATGCCTTGGGACGAGTATATTACCCGCGGTTCCACCCAAATTAGTGTAGCCACTCACTTTTTATAAAATTTTGTAAGCCAAAACTTTAATGTTAAGCTTTCACCATCCTTAACTCGCTTTTATTTCAAAGTTAATTAAAATATAGCATGGTATGGGAGAGTTATCAAGTGAAAACAGATATTCAAATTGAGCAATATTTGCGTTACATGTTATAATTAATCTATCTGAATTGTGTTCGAAGGGGTGAGAGCAATCGAATTAAATCAAAGACAAGAACAAATTGTACAAATTGTTAAGAACAATGGACCCATTACAGGAGAAAAAATAGCTGAACGACTAAATTTAACAAGAGCAACTTTAAGACCAGATTTAGCAATTTTAACAATGGCAGGTTATCTTGATGCAAGACCTAGAGTAGGATATTTTTATACAGGGAAATCAAGTACACAATTATTAAGTGATTCAATTAAAAAAATGACCGTAAAAGAATCGATGGCGATACCAGTTGTAATAGAAGAAAGTATTTCTGTATATGAAGCAATATGTAAGATGTTTTTAGAAGATGTCGGCACATTATTTGTTATAAATAAAGAAGGCAATTTAATTGGCGTATGTTCAAGAAAAGATTTACTGAGGGCAGCAATAGGTGGTCAAAGTTTAAAAGATACACCGGTTAGTATTAATATGAGCAGAATGCCAAACATAACAGTATGTTTAGAAGATGATTTATTGATTTATGCAGCTAAATTATTAATTGATAAACAAATAGATGCGATACCTGTTGTCAAAAAACTTAAAGGCGACAAAATGAAAGTTAAAGGCAGAATTACAAAAACAACGATCACAAGAGCATTTGTTTCACTTATTGAAGATGAGTAGGAGGAATTAGTTAAATGGAAGAGATAAGAATAATTATAGCATCCGATTCAGTAGGAGAAACGGCAGAGCTTGTTACGAAAGCATGTACGTCTCAATATAAGACAGAAGGAAATGCTTTAGATATTGTAAGATTACCATATATAGAGAATGAAAGTAATATTAATGAAGTCGTATCATTAGCATTAGAACAAAAATCAATAGTCGTTTATACATTGGTTAAACCAGAAATGCGATTATACTTAAAAGAAAAATTAGAAGAAAATAATATTGAAAATGTAGACATTATGGGTCCATTGATGAGCATATTAAGCAATGAACTTAATGAAGCCCCACTTAATGAGCCAGGCAATATCCATAAATTAGATGAAGATTATTTCAAGAAAATTGAAGCAATCGAATTTGCGGTTAAATATGATGATGGTAGAGATCCACGCGGCTTACCAAAAGCTGATATCATTCTTATTGGTGTATCTAGAACTTCAAAAACACCATTGTCACAATACTTGGCACATAAACGTTATAAAGTAATGAATGTACCATTAGTGCCTGAAGTTGCACCACCAGAAGGATTATTTGAAATTGATCCAAAGAAATGTATCGCTTTAAAAATTAATCAAAAAAACCTTAATGCGATTAGAAGAGCAAGATTAATTCAATTAGGTTTAAGTGATGATGCTAATTATGCGAAAGATGACAGAATCGAAGAAGAATTAAGATACTTCGAGGAAATTGTTGAGAAAATTGGCTGTCCTGTACTAGATGTTTCTGACAAGGCAATAGAAGAAACAGCAAATGACATTATTAAAATCATTACACAACAAAACCGTTAAAGGGTGACAGGATGCGTATAGAACAAGATTTAATAAATGAAATACGTGAGAAGAATGACATATTAGATGTCGTAAGTGAATATGTGAAACTAGAAAAAAGAGGACGTAATTATATAGGATTATGTCCTTTCCATGATGAAAAGACACCGTCGTTTTCAGTATCTGAAGATAAACAAATTTGTCATTGCTTTGGTTGTAAGAAAGGCGGCAATGTCTTTCAGTTTATTCAAGAAATTAAAGGAATATCATTTGTTGATGCAGTAAGAGAACTGGGTGATAAAGTAGATATTCATATTGAAAAGCAAGAAACAGCACCAACTGAAGGTATTGTGGATGATCATATCAAAATGATTGAAATGCATGAGTTAATGGCAAATAACTACCATTATATATTGAAGCATACTGAAGAAGGTGAGGCAGCTTTAAACTATTTGAAATCTAGAGGTTTCACGGAAGAATTGATTAATGATAGAAAGATTGGATATGCACCAAACCATTCGAAATTCACGCATGACTTTTTAGAGAAAAATGGTTATGATGCTGTACTTGCTTATGAAGCAGGTTTGTTAAGCCGAAATGATGAAACGTTTGATTACTTTGACCGATTCAGAGACAGAATCATCTTTCCATTGTTAAATTTCCAAGGTAAGACAGTTGGTTTCTCTGGTCGAACGTATACCGATCAATCGCCGAAATATTTAAACAGTCCAGAAACACCTATTTTCCAAAAAAGAAAAATGTTATACAACATTGATCGAGCAAGGAAATTTATAAGACAAAATGATGAAGTTATTCTGTTAGAAGGATTTATGGATGTCATAAAGTCGTTTGAAGCGGATATTAAACAAGTTGTAGCAACAATGGGTACGGCATTATCTAGAGAACATGTTACGATGGTCAAAAAACTGGCATCTAATGTAACTTTACTGTATGATGGAGATTTCGCAGGAAAAGAAGCTGCCATAAATGTTGGTAAAGACTTATTAAATGAAGGATTAAATGTCTTTGTTGTCAATTTACCAAAAACGATGGACCCTGATGATTATATTACAGAATACGGAAGTGATGCTTTCAAATCATTTGTTGAAGGGCAAAAACAATCATATGTTGCATTTAAAGCGCAACAATTATATTATGCCAACGAAAATAATGATTTAAAACATGAACAACATATTGAAGAGTTGATTCATGACATCAATCTGATTCAATCGGAATTTTTAAGAAAAAAAGTATTGCAACAAGTAGCAGATTTGTATAAAGTAGATGTTAACAGTCTAAAAAATCGACTTTCGCCTAATATTGTTCAAAATTATACCGATTATAATAATTTCGTTCCTGAAATGAAGGAAAAAAAACTTGATAAAGTCGGTAGAGCAGAGCAAGCGTTGTTAAAACATTTTATGAATCATAAACAGCTATTTTTAGAATATCATTCTAGGATTAATCAAGAAGACTTCACTTCATTGAATAATAGAGTGATTTTTTCACGTTTAAATGGGTATTATAAGAATAACGATGTTTTTAACATAAGTGATTTTTCAAGTTACATTGAAGAACATCAAATCATTGAAACGGTTATGTATCTAGATTCATTGCTAATCAATGATGAACCAGAGACAGAAGAAATCGAAGACTACATTAGGATTATCAGTCCTAACGAACACAAAGAAAATTCCATAGAATATTTGAATCAACAATTGAATAAAGCAATGCAAGCAGGCGATATCGCACTGCAAAGGCAGTATTTAGAACAAATTGTACAATATAATCGGAATAGAATGTAAGAGTTAATAACCCGGGAGGCCTATTCATGTCTGATAAAGAATTAAACAAAATTAATAGCGCTAATAATGAAGAAGTGCTTACAATTGAACAAGTTAAGCACCAATTAATTGAACAAGGTAAAAAAGCAGGACATTTGAGTCACGAAGAAATTGCAGATAAATTGCAAAACTTCGAGATGGATCCAGATCAAATGGATGATTTCTTTGATTTAATTAATGAGAATGAAATCAATCTTATTAATGAAAAAGATTCAAGTGATACAAATGACAAACTAAATTTAAATGACTTAAGTGCTCCTCCAGGTGTTAAAATAAACGACCCAGTAAGAATGTACTTAAAAGAAATCGGACGCGTCAATTTATTAACTGCACAAGAAGAAATCGAATTAGCTAAACGTATCGAGCAAGGTGACGAAGTTGCGAAATCACGTCTTGCTGAAGCGAACTTAAGACTTGTTGTAAGTATCGCGAAACGTTATGTAGGTAGAGGTATGTTATTCCTAGACCTTATTCAAGAAGGTAATATGGGTCTAATCAAAGCCGTAGAAAAATTCGACTTTAACAAAGGTTTTAAATTTTCAACATATGCAACATGGTGGATTCGTCAAGCAATTACAAGAGCGATTGCTGACCAAGCACGTACAATCCGTATCCCAGTTCATATGGTTGAAACAATCAATAAATTGATTCGTGTTCAACGTCAATTACTACAAGATTTAGGCAGAGATCCATCTCCTGAAGAAATTGGTGAAGAAATGGACTTACCACCAGAAAAAGTTCGTGAAATTCTGAAAATTGCTCAAGAACCAGTGTCATTAGAAACGCCTATTGGTGAAGAAGATGACAGTCACTTAGGCGACTTTATTGAAGACCAAGATGCACAAAGTCCATCTGATCACGCTGCATATGAATTACTTAAAGAGCAATTAGAAGATGTATTAGATACATTAACTGACAGAGAAGAAAATGTATTAAGATTAAGATTTGGTCTTGATGATGGTAGAACAAGAACTCTTGAAGAAGTTGGTAAAGTATTTGGTGTTACAAGAGAACGTATTCGTCAAATAGAAGCGAAGGCATTACGCAAGTTAAGACATCCATCTAGAAGTAAGCGTTTGAAAGATTTTATGGATTAAACATGAAAAGTTTATATTAATCCCAAAAAGCCTTTGACAATGCCTTGTTTTAATATAAAATATAATTGTATGAAGGTTTAACAAAAGGGAGGTTGTATGAATGAATCGTAATCCTGTTATCCCGTTTATTCTGATTTTACTACTCGGTGTAGGATTAATATTCTTCATGTCAGCACATGGTGCTAACAAAGAGGAAGAAAAAGAAGGCGGTGGCGGTGCTAAAACTGAAAAGTTTGATGCAGCTACATTCGCTAAGGACAATTGTACAAGTTGTCATGGACAAAATCTTGAAGGTGGAATGGGACCTAAATTAGCTGGAAGCAAAAAAGGTGCCGATGAAATGAAAAAAATCATTCGTGAAGGTAAAGGTTCAATGCCTGCACATGACGAAGCTACTATTTCAAATAAAGATTTAGACACACTTGTCAAGTACTTAAAAGATGGCGCTAAATAACACAAAAAAATCTTTTGCTATTGCAAAAGATTTTTTTAATGAAAGGGAAAAATAATGATCCAAATAAATAAACGTTTAATGAAGGTAAGTGAATATTTAAATCATCATAAATTAGCAGATATCGGTTCCGATCATGCATATTTACCTATATACGCAATTCAAAATGGATTAATTAAAGAAGCGATTGCTGGAGAAGTTGTCAAAGGACCTTTTCTTGCTGCTCAAAAGAATACTAAATTATATGGTATGAATGAACTTATTGAAGTTAAACTGGGCGACGGTTTAGAAGTAGTAGATGAATCAATTGATGCGATTACAATTTGTGGCATGGGTGGTCCATTAATTGCTCAAATTATTGAAGAAGGAAAGCATAAGTTATCAGGGTATCCTGATTTAATTTTACAAGCTAATATTCATGCGTTACCAATTAGAAAAGTATTACAAAGCATTGGTTATCAAATCGTTGATGAACAACTCATAAAAGATAAAAAACATATATATGAAATCATAGTGGCTAAAAAAGGTGAGATGGACCTAAATGAATTAGAATTAAAATTTGGTCCTAAATTATTAGCCAAGAAAAATGATTTATTCCATGAAAAATGGCAAAGAGAATTAGAATCACTTAATAAAATTAGTAAACAATTAGAACATCATGAGGATAAAAATAGGTATAATGAAATTAATCAACAAATACTTCAAATAAAAGAGGTGCTTTAATGATTATTCAAGAGCTATTACACGAAATTGATAAACAAGTTCCATTTTCAACGAGTGAATCTTGGGATAATGTTGGTTTATTAATTGGTACAGAAAAAAGTGAAGTGAACGGTGTATTAACAACATTAGATTGTACGTCAGAAGTTGTAGAAGAAGCCATTCAAAACAATATCAATACGATCATTGCACATCATCCACTTATTTTTAAAGGTGTTAAAAATATTACGGATAAAAGCTATGGTCCTATTATTCGTAAACTGATTCAAAATGATATCAATTTGATAGCACTTCATACAAATCTTGATGTACATCCTAAAGGCGTTAGTTACATGATTGGACAACAAATAGGATTAAGTAATATGAAAGTATTAGAAGAACAACAAGAATCATATTATAAAGTACAAATTTTCTTACCTGATCAAGACGTTGAAGCAATGAAAACTGCATTTAATGAACATCATTTAGCTCAAACAGAAGAATACAGTGAAGTATTTTTCCAGTCACAAGGTAAAGGCCAATTTAAACCTAGTGCAACAGCTAATCCACATCTTGGACAAGCAGATAAGACTGAAACGGTTTATGAAACGAAACTAGAATTAATGGTTGATGAGAAAGATTTAGCACTTGCTAAAGAACTCATTATTCAAACGCATCCATATGAAGAACCCGTTTATGATTTCATCAAAATGTCGAGAACATCTTCTGTAGGCTTAGGAATTATCGGAGAATTAAATGTAACGCAATCAGTAAATGAATTTGTGCAAAACTATAAAGAAAAGCTCGCTATACCAGCAGTTAGATTTATAGGAGACCAATCAGCGCAAATAAAACGCGTCGCAATTGTTGGTGGTGCGGGTATTGAATATGCAAATTTAGCTAAAGCACAACAAGCTGATTTATTTATTACTGGAGACGTTAAACATCACGAAGCATTAGATGCACTAATGGATGATATAAATGTTTTAGATGTTAATCATTATAGTGAGTATGTTATGAAAGAAGGATTAAAGTCATTATTAGAAGAATGGACAAATGGAACGATTAAAGTGTTAACATCTTCTATTAATACAGATCCTTATCAATATATGTAAAAAACTGCCGAGTCAATTCGGCAGTTTTTTTAGTCCATTATTTTTACAGGTTTAGGCTTTTTAATTTTAGGTAATATTTTTTCAACAGGTACATTACTTGTTAAGTTTACGTCTTGTACTTCTGTCGGATCATAATTTTTAATATAATCAATGACTTCTTTAACGATAGGTGTTGGTGTTGAAGCACCTGCCGTTACAGCTACACTTTCGATGTCTTGTAGCCATTCTAATTTTAATTCACTCAAATCAGCGATTCGATATGCGTTTGTATGTGCGATTTCTTTAGATACTTGGGCTAATCTATTTGAATTATTACTTTTAGGATCACCAACGACAATGAGTAAATCTGCTTGATCTGCTTGTGTGGCAACAGCTTTTTGTCTAACTTGTGTTGCTAAACAAATTTCTTCATGTACTTCAATATGAGGATATTTAACTTTTAATTCATCAATAAGGTGTTTAACATCCCATTGTGACATAGTTGTTTGATTCGTTACGATGAGTTTTTGGTTCATTAATGCTTCTGGCAAGGCATTGATATCTTCTAAAGTTTGAACGAGATGTACGATATCAGGTGCTACACCAACTGCGCCTTCAGGTTCTGGGTGTCCTTTTTTACCAATATAAATAACGTGATAGCCATTTGATTTAACGTCACGTATTAACTGATGTGTATTATCTACATCTGGGCATGTCGCATCTATACAAACGAGTCCTTTTTCTTTAGCACGTCTTTTGACTTCAGGTGATACGCCATGCGCAGTAAATATAACGGTACCTTCATTAATTTGTTCTAAAATCTTTAATCTGTTCGGACCATCTAACGTAATAATGCCATCAGATTCAAAGGCATCAGTCACATGTTTATTATGAACAATCATGCCAAGTATATAAATGGGTCTCGGAAGTGACTTATCTAAAGATGCATTTCTAGCAATAACCATAGCGTCTACAACACCGTAACAATAGCCTCTAGGGGTAATCTTTATAATTTCCATAAATTGCCCTCCTTATTAATGTCTATTATAACAAACACACAAGTCTTAAAGAAACGAAATAAAAATTCAAAATAAATCTTTTAGCCTATCATAAAGTGCGCATTTACTATATAATGTATGAAGTGAAAAAGAAACGAGGAGGGTCGCTTATGTCTAAGCATCCGTTTGAACATTTTCAAATAGAAAATGAATTAGTAGAGGCCGTTAAAGATTTACATTTTAACCAGCCAACAGAAATACAGCGAAGAGTTATACCCAAAATTAAAAAAGGATCTAATATAATAGGACAATCTCAAACTGGTACAGGGAAATCACACGCATTTCTACTACCATTATTTGATAAAATTGACGTCGATATAAAAGAACCACAAGTGATTATTTTGGCACCAACAAGAGAATTAGCAAAGCAATTATATGATGCAGCTTCACATTTAACTCAATTTAAAAAAGGTGTAAAAGTTAGCCTATACATTGGTGGAACAGATAAATCAAGAGATATCGATAAATCTAAAAATACACCACATGTTGTTGTAGGTACACCGAATAGAATTGATGATATGGCTGTAGAGCGTGCTTTAGATTTACATCTAGCGAAGTCAGTAGTTGTAGATGAAGCAGATTTAATGATTGATTTAGGATTTATGCCTAAAGTAGATAGTATTGCGAGTAGATTAGATGAAAACGCACAAATTTCAGTATTTAGTGCGACGATTCCTAAAGCATTACATCCATTCTTAAATAAATATTTAAGTAATCCTGAATTTGTTGAAATTGAAACAGCATCATCTAACAAAGACAATATCGACTTTTACTTAATACCAACTAAAGGTGTTGAGAAAAAAGAAAAAGTCTTAAAAGTTATGAATGTGATTAATCCTTATTTAGCAATCATATTTGCTAATAGCCGTGATAGAGCCGATGAATTAGTTGCGTATTTATCAGAAGAAGGCTATAAAGTTGGGGTTATCCATGGTGGTTTGTCACCTAGAGAAAGAACACAACAAATGAAACGTATTAAACAATTAGACTTTGAATTTGTTGTCGCAAGTGATTTAGCATCACGTGGTATTGATATTGAAGGCGTAAGTCACGTTATCAACTATGATTTACCTAAAGAAATAGACTTCTTTACACATAGAGTTGGTCGTACAGGTCGTGGTGATTATAAAGGTATCGCTATTACATTATATACACCAGATGAAGATGATTTAATTACACAAATTGAGAAGCATAATTACAAGTTTAAACATGTCGATATTAAAAACGATGAATTTGTAGAAATTAAAGATCGTCAAAATCGTACGAAACGTGTTAAAAAAGAAGATAATATTGAAAAATCACTAAAACAAAAAATTAAAAGAAACAATAAAAATAAAGTAAAACCTGGCTATAAGAAGAAATTTAAACGAGAATTAGATGAGTTGAAATTTAAAGAGAAGAAAGCTCATTCTAAGAGAACAAAAAGACAAAGTAGAAAAGGATAGGTGTCAAATATGTTAATTGGATCACACGTTTCAATGAGTGGTAAGAAGATGCTATTACAAGCAGCAGAAGAAGCGGCAAGTTATAATGCTTCTACATTTATGATTTATACAGGTGCTCCACAAAACACAAGACGTAAAAAAATTGAAGGTTTAAATATTGAAAATGGTAAAGCAGCAATGAAAGAATATGGTTTATCTAACATTGTTGTGCATGCACCATATATCATCAATATTGCAAATACAACTAAACCAGAAGTATTTAATTTAGGTGTTGAATTCTTACAATCAGAAATTGAACGTACTGAAGCATTAGGTGCTAAAGACATCGTGCTTCATCCAGGTGCTCATGTTGGTGCTGGTGAAGAAAAAGGTATTCAAAAAATTATTGAAGGTTTAAATGAAGTATTAACAAATAATAATGATGTACGTATCGCATTGGAAACAATGGCAGGCAAAGGCTCTGAATGTGGTAAAACATTCGAAGAACTTGCACAAATCATTGATGGTGTTAACCATAATGAAAGATTATCTGTATGTTTCGATACTTGTCATACAAATGATGCTGGTTACAACGTTAAAGAAGACTTTGATGGCGTATTAAATGAGTTTGATAAAATCGTTGGTATCGACCGTATTAAAGTACTTCACGTCAACGACAGTAAGAATCCACAAGGTGCAAGAAAAGATAGACATGAAAATATTGGCTTTGGATCAATAGGTTATGATGCATTGCACTATATCGTTAATCATGATGCATTTAAAGAAGTACCTAAAATTTTAGAAACACCATATGTTGGTGATGACAAAAAGAATAAAAAACCACCATATAAATATGAAATCGAAATGATTAAAAATGGTACATTCGATCCAGATTTAAAAGAAAAAATCTTTAATCAATAACATTATTCAGGGAGCGGGACAGAAATCTAATTTGTATAAAAAGATTTCGTAGTCCCGCCCCGGCAAGGATGACTAGAGTTGAAAAAAGCTTGGTACAAGCGCATTTTCAATTCAGACATCTACTGCCAAGATACTAGAAAAGTCTGAGACATTACATTATGTCCCAGACTCTTTTTTGTTCGTAAACATTACTATTTACATTCTTTCATATTCATTGTATAGTATTCTATTGACGAGGTGATGAAGATGGAAAAAGAAACACCGATTTTCGAGTTAAAAGATATCAGTTATAGCTATCCAAATAAATTGGCACTTAGCCATATTAATATACAAATTTATAAAGGAGATTTCTTGGCAATAGTTGGCCCAAATGGCTCTGGGAAATCGACTTTACTGAAACTGATATTAGGGTTATTACCTTTACAAAAAGGTGATATCTTAATAAGTGGTAAAAAAATTAATCAATATAAATCTTGGGAAAAAATTAGTTACGTATCACAAAAATCTAATGCTTTTAGTTCTGGCTTTCCAGCGACAGTGAAAGAAGTTGTTATGAGTGGCTTAACTAAAAATAAAAGTCTTTTTAAATGGTTTAATAAAGAAGATGCTGCACAAGTAGATGCCATATTAGAACGATTAAACATAAGTGATCTTAAGAATGAAAATATTGCTCAGTTATCAGGTGGTCAGCAGCAAAGAACGTTTATTGCTAGAGCCTTAATTTCTAAACCAAGTATTTTAATATTAGATGAACCTACTGTAGGTATTGATGCGAGACACGTTTCAGAATTTTATCAATTACTGACGCAATTAAAGCAAGAAGGGATTACAATCATTCTTGTAACGCATGATATTGGTGTTGTAGCTGATACAGCAAGTAAAGTAGCTTGCTTAAATCAACATATACATTTCCATGGTACAAGTGAGTCATTTAAATCATTAGATGAAGTCTCAATATCTAAAATCTATGGACATCCCGTACAATTTGTCGATCATCAACATGATCGTGACTGTTGTGCACATGAAGAAGTTGAAGAATTAGTACAAAGTTAACGTCGAGCATAATAAATATATAGATTTTAAATAAGGAGATTGGATATGTCAGTTGAAACGAGAGATAGATTTATGCTCCTGAATGAAGGAGTGTTATATCGTGATTGATGCGTTTTTAAATTTTGATTTTATAAGATATTCATTTATAAGTGGTATCTTAGTAGGATTGATTGCACCTTTAATAGGGGCATTTATTGTAGTTAGAAGGCTATCGCTCATTGCTGATGCTTTAAGCCATGTGACGCTAGGTGGTATATCAATGGGACTGTTTTTAATGAGTGTTAGTCCATTGTTTGCTACTATAAATCCGATATGGTTTGGTATTATTTTTTCAATAGCAGGTGCGCTATTAATAGAACAATTAAGAACTGAATATAAACATTACCAAGAAATCGCGATACCCATTATTATGAGCGGTGGTATTGGAATTAGTGTTATATTCATTTCTTTAGCAAATGGATTTAATCAAGATTTATTTGGATATTTATTTGGTTCAATTAGTGCCGTAAATTTAAGTGATTTATTTACAATTATCGTTATTACAGTAATTGTTTTAATCTTTGTTATGTTATTGTACAAGTCATTATTTGTATTATCATTCGATGAAGAGTACTCAAAAGTTATTGGCATGCCAAAATGGATACAATTATTATTTATTGTCATTGTTGCACTTGTTATCTCAGCTTCAATGAGAGTCGTTGGTATCTTGTTAGTGAGTAGTTTAATGACATTGCCAGTCGCTACAAGTATGAGATTAGCAAAAGGGTTTAAACAGTTAATCGCATTAAGTATTTTATTCGGTGAAATCTCAGTAGTACTAGGATTGATATTATCCTTCTATTTGAATATTTCACCAGGAGGTATTATAGTAGGATTATTGATTATAGAATTACTTGCTAGTATTGCGTATAGTAAAGTATTGATTAATAAAGGAGGCTATCATCTTGAAAGTAGAGGAAGCCATTCAAATATTGAAAAATGATGGACATAAGTACACTAATAAACGCCGTGATATCATCTCATTGTTTGTAAATGAAGATAAATACATCACAGCAAAATATATTCAAGAAGCATTGAAAGATGATTATAATGGATTATCTTTTGACACAATTTATCGTAATTTATACTTATTTAAAGACTTGAATATTATTGAAAGTACTGAAATAGACGGTGAAATGAAATTTAGAATTGCATGTCAAAGTCACCATCATCATCATTTTATTTGTGAATCATGTGGTACAACAAAAGTAATAGACTTTTGCCCAATGGATTCAATAAAACAACAATTACCAAATGTAGAAATAGCATCACATAAATTAGAAGTATACGGTAAATGTGAGCAATGCAAAACAGTATAATAAGAGAAAAATGGTAGCTTGAGGAGCTACCATTTTTTTATTTGGAGGGAAACAGGTAGAATTGAATATGCGCTAACGATCAAGACTCAAAAACAAGAACGTTAGAAATTCTAACGTTCAAGAAAATGAAACAAGATCGTTAGCCGACACTTTATACGCAAAAAATAAAAAATTATGTACGCTAACGATCAAGACTCGAAAACAAGATCGTTAGAAATTCTAACGTTCAAGAAAACAAAACAAGATCGTTAGCCGACACTTTATATGCTAAAAATAAAAAATTATGTACGCTAACGATCAAGACTCGAAAACAAGATCGTTAGCCGACACTTTATATGCTAAAAATAAAAAATTATGTACGCTAACGATCAAGACTCGAAAACAAGATCGTTAGCCGACCATTTAATTACACAATACATGAAAAAACCTGGTCCATCTCATATATGGGCCAGGTTTTTAACTATATTCTATTAAGTAACGTTGATACTTCATGCCAATTTTTAATTCTATATATACCATTTTGTAAATCTTTCTGGTTATAAGGTGTGTCAAACAAGAAAACAGGGATATTTAAATAATGATTGATATCTTCTGCGTTATCTAATTTATCTTCAAAGAAAATATCGATATTCTGTTCTTTTGTCACTTCTAATTTATTATGACTACCTGTTAATGTAATTTGATCAAATGGTATATGATGTGATTGAAACCATTCTTTCGTAATATCTTCTAAATAATGATGTCTTGCACTTATATAATAAAGTTCGTAGTCATCTTTTAGTTGATTCAAAATGTCTCTTGCACCTTCTGCAACAGGGGAGTGTTGGTATATATGTGATTCATTATTTTTAAACCAACTCAACATTTCTTCTTCTTTACAGTTTAAGACATTTGCTAAATTGTATTCTGTAATATCTTCATATTTAAGTTGTTGATTAAAATCTCTTTGTAAATAGGGTACAAATGTTTTTGGACATGTAACTGTGCCGTCAATATCTATACCTAATCTTGGCTTTTGATTCATAAAAATTCACCTTTTACTTTATGCTTTTTGAGTTTCTTTATTTTGTTCCATTTCAATTGCTAATTTATCTATTTCTTTTTTTAATTCTTCAACCATTGTTTTTTCAGGTACTTTACGAACGGTTTTACCTTTCATAAACAGTAATCCTTCACCACGTGCACCAGCAATGCCGATATCAGCTTCTCTTGCTTCACCCGGACCGTTAACTGCACAACCAAGTACAGCTACTTTTAATGGGACTTGTAGGTTTGAAATATATTCTTCTACTTCATTAGCTATCGATATTAAATCAATTTCAATTCGTCCACATGTAGGGCAAGCAATTAATGTAGCAGCATTACTCGCTAAACCAAATGCTTTAAGTAAAGATTTCGCTACTTTAACTTCTTCGACTGGATCAGCTGATAAAGAAATTCTACACGTATTTCCAATCCCTAAGCTTAGTATAGCGCCTAATCCTGCAGACGATTTAACCGTTCCATTAAATAATGTGCCACTTTCAGTTATTCCTAAATGTAATGGGTAGTCAAAAGCTTGAGCTGCTTTCGTATATGCTTCAATAGCTAAATTTACGTCACTTGCTTTCATTGATACGATAATGTCATGAAAATCTAAATCTTCGAGTATTTTAATATGATGTAATGCACTTTCAACCATACCATCAGCAGTAGGGTAGCCATATTTTTTAATAATATGTTTTTCTAATGATCCTGCATTAACACCAATACGAATAGGAATACCTTTTTCTTTACATGCTTTGACAACTGCTTCAACTTTTTCACGTCTACCAATGTTTCCTGGATTGATTCGAATCTTATCTGCGCCATTTTCAATTGCAATTAAAGCTAATTTGTAATTGAAATGAATATCTACAACTAAAGGTATATTGATTTGCGCTTTAATATCTTTAATTGCATATGCGTCTTCTTCATTTGGACAAGCTACTCTAACAATTTGGCAACCAGCTTCTTCTAATCGTTTGATTTCAGCTACAGTTGCGTCAACATCATATGTTTTTTTAGTCGTCATACTTTGAATGATAACTTCATCTGAACCGCCAATCGTTAAATCCCCAACTTTAACAGGTCTCGTTTTCGTGCGATGAATGATTTCTGACATGATAAGACTCCTTTGTTTAAATTTGCTAATCTTTACACTTTAGCAGGTCTTTTTCCTTTAGGTAAATACATAGCAATCATAACAATGCTTAAAATGATTATACACCATGAAGCAATTATTAATAAAGGAATCACTGTAATCATTCCTAATAATAGGACTAAAGTCGGAAGCGTTATCACAAATGTCATCATTTTGAACCAAGTCATAAAGCGAGACTTTCTTCTTAACATCATTCCCAATAAATGTCCAGCAAATGCTAGAATACCAATTTTGATAGATAAGCTTAAAAATTGAATAAATAATAGAAAGACAACAATCAAACTTAAGTAAAAATATTTAGAATCATTTATCGTTTCAATAAACTTAATTAAATCGTCTTGATTGGTAACAAGGGAAGATAGGGAACCATAACTAATTTCTGTGTAGTCACTATAATTTGATATCTCAATATGATTAGGTTTAAACACGATTAAATGATGATCTTTCATCTCGAAATCATTAGATTGAGTAAATTCTACCGTTTGATGATGATTTAATTGGATAGATTTATCTTGTGATAAAATCATTTTGTTCTGATCGATTTCAAAATCAGGAATTTCTGTCACTTCATCATTGACTAACGTTGATAAATTTTGAGTGATTTGTATGTATTGAATAGAATTAGGTATGATTAATATCAAACTTAATAATAATATATGAAGGAATATGTATCTTAACTTCGTAATTCTAAACATTGGATACTTACTAGGATGCTTAAATAACCTTTTAAGCTCTTTTATATACTGCATAAATTCACCTCTTCTTCACTTAATAATAATGTTAAAAAACACCTGTTGCAAGGCGATACATAAGAATTAAAAATTTTTTGATTATTTATTAAACAAATTATTTGTTATAAAACTTTAATCTTGATAAGATAGGTATGTAAAACAAATGAGGAGGATGATTTTTTATGGCTTTTGAATTACCAAAATTACCATATGCGTATGATGCATTAGAACCACACATCGATAAAGAAACTATGGAGATTCATCATACGAAACACCATAACACTTATGTAACAAAATTAAATGATGCAGTGAAAGGTACAGATTTAGAAAGCAAATCTATTGAAGATATTGTTAAAAACTTAAATTCTGTTCCTGATGATATCCGTACTGCAGTTCAAAACAATGGTGGCGGACATTATAATCATTCATTATTCTGGGAACTATTAACTCCAAATGCTTCTGAGCCTTCAGGAGAAGTTGTAGATGCAATTAGTTCTACATTTGGTTCATTAGACAAATTCAAAGAAGAATTTGCAGCTGCAGCAGCTGGCCGTTTTGGTTCAGGATGGGCATGGTTAGTTGTAGATAATGGCGAATTAGCGATTGTTTCAACTCCAAACCAAGATAACCCAATTTCAGAAGGTAAACTTCCAATCTTAGGTTTAGATGTTTGGGAACATGCTTACTACTTAAACTACCAAAACAGACGCCCAGATTACATTAATGCATTCTGGAACGTTGTAAATTGGGATAAAGTAAACGAATTATACCAAGCTGCAAAATAATTCGACTTTAAATTTGGATGACTGATTAATAAAACAATCATCCTGATGGGGTGGAGCAATGAAATCTTTTTATTTAAACGAGATTTCAGCTCCACTCTTTTTTTATAAAAATTTACCTATATCAATAGCAATGTAAGTCATAATAATATATGATGAAATTATTATAATAGAGTTAAAAAGGTAGGTTTAGTTGTTGAAACGAGTAAAAAAGAAATCAAAAGAAGAAGCATTTCGCCTATTAATGAATAAACGCGTAAGCCTTATATTGGCAGTAGTCGTCATTTTATTCTCTGTGCTCATTATGCGGTTAGGTTATTTACAAATTGTAAAAGGCGGAGAATACAAGCGTGCGATAGATAGTACAGAATCTATTACAGTTAATGAATCGGTGCCTAGAGGCCGTATATATGATAGAAACGGTAAAGTATTAGTAGACAATGAGTCTAAAAAGGCAATTACATACACGAGAGATAGAAGAACGAGCCAAGATGATATTTTAAAAATCGCTGAAAAACTATCTCACTTAATGAAGATGGATACTTCAAAGATTACAGAACGTGATAAGCAAGATTTTTGGATATTAAGAAATCAAGATGAAGTTCATAAGTTAATGAAAGATGAACAAGCTTTATTCTCTGATGGCAATATTAGTCAAGATGATTATGATAAAGCGTTATACGACAAAGTAACATCTAAATATACAGATAAATTATCCAAAAAGGATTTACAAATCCTTGCGATATTTAGAGAAATGAATTCTGGATCTCAGCTGAGTCCTGTTGTTATAAAAAATGAAGGTGTTAAAAATGATGAGTATGCAGCTGTATCTCAACATTTATCTGAACTGCCTGGCGTTAATACAACAATGGACTGGGAAAGACGTTATCCATATGGTGACACTTTAAGAACTTTATTTGGAAATGTTTCAAGTAAAGAAGAAGGTTTGCCTAAAGAGTTAGTGAATGACTATCTCGCGAAAGGATATTCTAGAAATGATAGAGTTGGTAAATCTTACTTAGAATATCAATATGAAGATATTTTAAAAGGCTCTAAGAAGAAAATGAAATATGTCACTGATAAATCTGGGAAAATAACAAGTTCTGAAGTTATTTCACAAGGTTCACGTGGTAACGATTTAGTGTTAACAATCGATATAGATTTACAGAAAAAAGTTGAAGAATATATTGATAAACACATTGAATCATTAAGAAGTAAAGGCGCTACAGATATGGACAGAGTTATGGTTGTTGTCCAAGATCCTAGAAATGGTGATGTATTAGCAATGGCCGGACGTGATATTGACAAAAATGGCAAGATTACGGATAACCATATCGGTAACTTCACAAGTCAATATACAGTGGGTTCATCTGTTAAAGGTGCTACATTACTTACTGGTTACCAAAACGGCGTATTAAATGTTGGCGATACTATGGTCGATGAACCATTAAAATTTAGTGGTGGTTTAACAAAACGATCATACTTTAACCAAAATGGCAGAAAAACAATTACAGATGCTGAAGCTTTAATGCATTCATCAAACGTATTTATGTATAAGACAGCATTGTTATTAGCTGGATCTCCGTACAGTAGTGGTATGTCATTACCATCTGATGTAGAACAAGCAGGTATCAAATTACGTAAAGGTTTAAATCAAGTTGGTTTAGGTGTTAAAACAGGTATCGATTTACCAAATGAATCAGCAGGTCAAATTGAACCAATTAAAGATAACCCAGGTAACTACATTGATTTAGCAATTGGACAATTCGATACTTATACACCTATACAGTTATCACAATATGTCGCAACAATTGCGAACGATGGCTATAGATTGAAACCACATTTAGCAAAAGAAATCAGAAGCTCTACAAATGAAGATTCACTTGGACCTATTAAAAAGACTTTTAAAGGTGAAGTGATGAATAAGGTTAATAATAGTGATGCAGAAATAAAACAAGTACAAAAAGGTTTCGATATGGCATTTAATAAGCCAGAAGGAACAGGTTATTCTAGTTTTAATAAAACGGTCGTAAGATCAGCTGGTAAAACAGGTACAGCAGAAGTATTCAAAGATGGTAAACCGAAAGTAAACTCAACATATATTGGATATGCACCTGCTAAAAATCCTGAATTATCATTCTCTATCACATATACAAACCAACCCGTACCAGAACCATGGTTACCAGGTGGGGATTTAGGTCGAGATATTATTAACTATTACTTTAAAGATAGAAAATAACTTAATATAAAGATTGAATCAATATAACATCTCATTTTACTGATTAATTCAGTGGAAATGAGATGTTATTTTTTTGTTTGCGAATTTATTTTTCGAGTAGATTACGATTTTGTGTGTGCATGCTTGCCTAGGGTATGGCTCGAGCCTGTATTCTCTCGCTCATACGATTCCCTCAGGCGTCAGCACTTCACAAAATCGATTTATAGTTATGAGTAATTACAGTTCTCCGGTCTTTTGTAACTAAGGGGGTCTATATTAACAATTCGGCCGAGTTTTGTAATTAAGGCAGCCCATAGTAACAGTTCTCCGGACTTTTGTAACTACTGTACCCATATTAAAACACCATTCGCTTACTTTTTTACATTTTAAAACGTTTTCATAAGAAGTTAACACAAAATTTACATTCAATTTATTTGTACTTAATAAAGAAATTGTAAAGTGAAGATGTAATAAAGATTAAGGCGATATTAATTAGGAGGATTTAACATGAAAAAGTGGCAATTAATCGGATCAACAACAGCTTTAAGTTCTGTACTTTTATTAGGAGCTTGTGGTGGGGCAGCTGAAAAATCTAGTTCCGGGGATACTAAATCTTCAGATGATAAAAAATTAAGTGGTGAAGTTAAAGGTGATGGTTCATCAACTGTTGCACCAGTTATGGAAAAAATAAACGAAGACTTCTCAGCCGAGCAACCTGATGTTTCAGTTTCAATTGGTGTATCAGGAACTGGTGGTGGATTTGAAAAGTTCATAGCGGGAGAAACAGACTTTTCAAATGCTTCTAGAGATATTAAAGATGAAGAAAAAGAAAAATTGAAAAAAGCTAAAATAGAATACACTGAGTTTAAAGTTGCTCAAGACGGCTTAACAGTAGCTGTTAACAAAGATAATGACTTTGTTGATGAGTTGAGTATGGATGAATTAGCAAAAATTTATAGCGGTAAAGCAAAAACGTGGAAAGATGTTAATTCAAAATTCCCAGATAAAAAGATCAAAGCATTTTCACCAGACCAATCACATGGTACTTACGACTTCTTTAGTGAAGAAGTATTAGATGAAAAAGATTTACAATCTGAGAAAAATGCTGACACGAATGTCATCGTTAAATCTGTCCAAGATAATAAAGATTCGATCGGATTCTTTGGATATAACTTCTATCAAGAAAATAAAGATTCACTTAAAGCTGTGAAGATTAAAGATGATGGAAAAGCAATAGAACCTACAGATAAAACAGTAAATGATGGTAGCTATCCTTTAAGTAGACCATTATTCGTATATGCGAAAAATAAATCACTAGAAGATAATGATGCGTTTTACGGATTTATGGAATATGTAATTGATAACTCAGCTGATGCTGCTAAAGATGCTGGTTATGTTCCGTTGAAAGATGATGAGTATAAAGAAGATAAAGAAACGTTAGAAAAATTTAAAAAATAATCATTAATAAATTTAAGCAGAGGGCGGTCAGTAATCGCCCTTTTTCAAAATGAAGGAGTTATTTTTATGAAACAACAAACTTCAGTACAAGAATTGATTAAGCAAAATAGCAATAATAAAGGTAAAGTTTTTGCGGATAAAGCTGTTCCCATTATTTTATTGTTAATCGCTTCAGTTTCTGTACTTACAACAATCGGGATATTATTCACACTTGTAACTGAAACAGCAACATTTTTCACGAGAGTGAATCCATTTGAATTTTTATTTACGAAAGACTGGGCACCATTTTCATCTGATCCTAAATACGGTATTTTCGCACTGATTTTAGGAACGTTGAAAGTTACAGCAGTAGCGACAATCTTTGCTGTTCCAGTTGGATTAGGTGCAGCACTATACTTGAGTGAGTATGCTTCTGATAGATCAAGAAGAATTATTAAACCCATTCTTGAAATATTAGCAGGTATACCAACAATTGTTTACGGATTTTTCGCTCTAACTTTTGTAACACCAATTTTAAGAGGTATATTCCCTGATTTAGGAAGCTTTAACTCTATTAGTCCAGGTTTAGTCGTGGGGGTCATGATTATACCGATGATTACGAGTATGAGTGAAGACGCAATGAGTTCGGTACCTGATTCAATTAAAGAAGGCGCACTGGGATTAGGTGCAACAAAGTTTGAACTTGCAACTAAAATCGTATTTCCAGCGGCTTTATCTGGTATCATCGCATCTGTTGTATTAGCGATTTCAAGAGCTATTGGTGAAACAATGATCGTATCTTTAGCGGCAGGTAGTACACCAGATTCAAGCTTTAGTTTAATAGGATCTATCCAAACAATGACAGGATTCATTGTCCAAGTTGCAACTGGAGATGCGACTTACGGATCTGATATTTATTACAGTATTTATGCTGTAGGTTTCACATTGTTTATATTCACATTTATTATGAATATCATTTCACAATGGATTACAAAACGATTTAGAGAGGAGTATTAATATGTCAGAAGTTAATTTAGTTGATCAAACCGTCGTTCGTAAAAAGCTACCGACAAGACTAATGAAAAATAAAGTCATAAAATCAATATTTTTCGTTTGTACATTAATTGGCTTAATCGTATTAGCTATTTTGCTATTTGACATATTTAGAAAAGGTATTCCTTATCTAAGTACAGATTTCTTCACAAACTTCTCATCAACATCACCTGAACGTGCAGGTATTAAAGGTGCTTTAATTGGGACACTTTGGCTCATGATGACAATAGCACCTATATCTATCATTCTTGGTGTTGGTACAGCGATTTACATGGTTGAATATGCAAAAGAAAACTGGTTTACGAAATTTATAAGAGTTAATATTTCAAATTTAGCAGGTGTGCCATCAGTAGTATTTGGTTTATTAGGATTAACAATATTTGTACGTGGTGCAGGTATTGAAAACTTATCTCTAGGTAAGACTGTTATAGCAGCAGCATTAACGATGTCACTAATGATTTTACCAATTATTATCGTAGCAAGTCAGGAAGCAATTAAAGCTGTTCCATCATCTATTAGAGAAGCTTCATTAGGATTAGGTGGTACTAAATGGCAAACGATTAAAAACATCGTATTACCAGCTTCAATACCTGGTATTTTAACAGGGACAATTCTTGCACTATCAAGAGCACTTGGAGAAACAGCTCCACTTGTTGTAATCGGTATTCCTGCAATATTGATGAAAACACCTAACAGTATATTCGAATCTTTCCAAGCATTACCAATGCAAATATACAATTGGGCTAAGTTGCCACAAGCAGAATTTCAGTTTGTTTCATCAGCAGCAATTATCGTATTACTCGTAATTTTAATTCTTATGAACTCAATCGCAATCTATATTAGAAATAAATATCAAAGAAAATTATAATAATCAAAATGAAGAGGGGTCATGACTATGACAGACGTAAAAATTAGAGATTTATCTCAAAATATACCTTCAAATGAAATGACAGCAAATCAACAAATAGCAGTAGAAGATAAAAATATTGTTTATAAAACGAATAATTTAGATTTATGGTATGGAGATTTTCATGCGCTTAAAAATATAAATTTAGATATTGCAGAAAATGAAGTGACGGCAATTATTGGACCATCTGGTTGTGGTAAATCAACTTACATTAAAACATTAAATAGAATGATTGAATTAATTCCAAGTGTTAAAACATCTGGTGAGATCATTTATAGAGATAAAAATATTTTCGACAAAAAATATAGTGTTGAAGAATTAAGAACGAATGTTGGTATGGTGTTCCAAAAACCAAACCCATTCCCGAAATCAATCTATGACAATATTACTTATGGACCTAGAATTCATGGTATTACAGATAAAAAGGTACTAGATGAAATCGTTGAACGTTCATTAAAAGGTGCAGCAATCTGGGATGAATGTAAAGATAGACTAGATAAGAATGCATATGGTTTATCTGGTGGTCAACAGCAAAGAATTTGTATTGCAAGATGTTTAGCAATTGAACCAGATGTTATTTTAATGGATGAGCCAACTTCAGCACTTGATCCTATTTCAACATTAAAAGTTGAAGAATTAGTGCAAGAATTAAAAACTAAATACTCAATCATTATCGTGACACATAACATGCAGCAAGCAGCTAGAATTTCTGATAAAACAGCGTTCTTCTTAAACGGTTATGTAAATGAGTTCGATCAAACAGATAAAATCTTCTCTAACCCAACAGATAAGAAAACAGAAGACTATATTTCTGGGAGATTTGGATAATATGGTTATTAGAGAAAAATATGAAGATGAATTAAATTCACTCATTAATGATTTATTTGTGTTGGGTAAAGAAGTATACTTTATGATAGAACAATCAATATCTGTATTGAGTGATGAAGATAGAAACAATGCTCGTAATTTAATCAAATACGATAAAAAAATTAACCAAATGGAATATGACATTAATGAAAAAGTAGTTATGCTAATTACAAAGCAACAACCTATAGCGACAGACCTTCGTGTTATGATCTCAGGTTTAAAAATAGCTTCTGAATTAGAGAGAATGGCAGACAATTCTACTAATATTGCTCAGATCAGAAAAAGAGTTAAAATAACAGATTACTTTATACTAACGAGATTAAAAACAATGGGTAAATTAGCAATGTTAATGTTAAAAGATTTAGAAGTGGCAGTAAATGATAAAGATATCTTGTTGATAAAAGAAATTATTGATCGCGACAATGATATTGATGATTTATATCGTGAGATTAATAACACGACATATTTAATCGATAACGATCCATTTATTTCTGGTCAAGCACATCTTGCTGCAAGATACTTAGAAAGAATTGGAGACCATATCACGAATATCAGTGAAAGTTGCTATTATTATATAACTGGTAAACACTATGAACCTATTGAAAAATAGTACTGGAATTATATAAGCATAGATGGTATTATAATAAGGTCGTATATTAATTGAAATAAGAATAGGAGGGTTCATCATGCGCGTAAATGTAACTTTAGCATGTACTGATTGTGGTGAAAGAAACTACATCTCTAAAAAGAATAAACGTAACAACCCAGAGCGTATTGAAATGAAAAAATATTGTGCTCGTGACGGTAAACACACTCTTCATAGAGAAACAAAATAATAAAACGAATAAAAACACATTCCATTATACGGGAATGTGTTTTTTTAATACCTTTAAAGGTTGTACGACTACCTATCACAATAATTCTTGTGTTATCATACTATGTGTAACTGATAAAAATTTAATCAATATTTGGAAGTGTTAAATTCATGTCAAACAAGAAAAATTTAAGAAAAGAAATATTGAATTTAATGAGAAATCAAGACATATCTCAAAAAGAACAATATGATTTAAATTTAAAAGAACAATTATTTGAACATAACAATTTTAAGCAAGCCAATTCAATTGCTATCGTTATGAGTATGGATCATGAAGTCAATACGATACCTATTATTGAACATCTTTTAAATATAGGTAAGAAAGTATTCGTACCGAGAACCAATTACGAAACGAAACAAATGGAATTTCAGCGAATACTTGATTTGAATTCCATTGCAATTGATCAAAAAGGCATTAAGTATGTTAATCAAGAAACTGAAATTAGTGATGATATTGATTTAATTATTGTACCTGGTGTTGTATTTAATCAAGCTGGTTATCGAATAGGCTATGGTGGAGGGTATTATGATAAATATTTATCTCGTTATAATGGACATACAATAAGTTTGTTATATCCTTTTCAGATAAGAAACTTTGATGCTGAATCACATGATATACCAGTTGATGAAATGTTGACACCAAATGATATATATGGAGAAGAATAGATGGATAAAACAAAACAAATGTGGAAGTCGATATATTATTTAGTCTACACTGAAGGCTATAAAATAATATCGATTGATGAAGAAGAAGCAGAAATATGGTTGACCCATGAATCTAAAAAAATAGTCAAAAGGTTTATACATAAGACACCTACACATCAAGAAGTTGATTTTGACTTAGAAAAAATCATTGACCATTTAGGTGACTTAATTGATAGTATAGGGTTTAGTTTTGAACAATTAGATGTTTTTTATATTACTGATAAAGAGATAGATTTCACTGAATTTAATCATACTAAACGACCTAAAATTAGGTATCATGCTTTATATGAGCTTAGTGATTTCGAGAAAGTATCTCATCACTTTGTAACGAAACATCAAATTAAACGTAATAGAACAAATCCTGTTACGACATATAAAAACAAATTATTGAATGCGAGCTTTATTGATAGCTTTATGCTTAAGTTTTCACCTGTCACATACTTTTTAGTAGCTGCTAATGTAATTGTTTGGCTGTCTTTAGTTTTAATTTTTAATCATTTTGGCCAAATTAATTTAGTCGATTACGGTGGACTTGTGCATTTCAATGTTGTTCACGGTGAATGGTACCGTTTATTAACGTCCATGTTTATACACGCGAATTTTACACACTTAATGATGAATGTATTTTCGCTTATTATATTCGGTAAACTGATTGAAGGTGCATTAGGCTCCCTTAAAATGTTCACCATTTATTTCATATCAGGTCTATTTGCAGGTATTGTATCGCTTAGTATAGATACACAATCTATTTCAATTGGTGCAAGTGGTGCCATTTTCGGATTAATTGGTGCATTTATTGCGTACTTATTTACACGTAAAAATATTAATAAACAATTTGTATTACAAACATTTATCGGTATTGTGATTATTTCGTTATTAGCATTGTTTATTAATAATGTGAACCACTTCGCTCATTTAGGTGGATTTGTTGGCGGGGTAATCTTAATGTTTATCATGTACAAATGGATGGAACATGATAAATTCAAACTTTATTATATTGCTGCCTTTATAGTGATCATCATCATTTTGATCGTTACCATCTTTAACAGACAACAACATTATATATATGATGAATTAACGAAAGATGCTATGAATAACGGTGATTTTGATAGAGCAGAAACTATGGTAAAGCAAATTAAAGAAAAGAACTTCGAGTCGGATGAGACATATATTTTAAGTGGCTTAATCGTAGCGAATAATACATCTTTGAATGAAGCGATACTAGAATGGGAAAGAGGCTTAAAAGTTTTTCCTAATTCAGCTAAATTAAATTACCAATTAGCTTTAGGTTATAGAGCAAAAGATGACTATGATAAAGCAAATAAGTTTATTAATAAGGCCATAAAGCTTGATAAAAAGAATAAACATTATGCAGCATTAAAAGATGAAATTGATGCGTTTAGGAGTTAATTTTATGAATAATTTATATGACGTACAACAATTACTTAAAAAGTTTGGTTATATCATTTATTTTAAAGATGAAGAAGATCAACTAGAAATGATGGAACAAGAAATAAAAGCTATGTATCAATCTATGCTTATTGATAAAGAAACATTTTTACAAGCAAGACTTATTATAAATCAGAGAAGGATTGAGAAAAAATGACACATATTTTATCAGCTGATATTGGTGGTACGACTTGTAAATTAGGTATTTTTGATCGTTCACTAAATATCGAAGAGAAATGGGAAATTTCAACGAATAAAACAGGGGAAGGCATATTAGAGAATATATATGATTCTTTCGTTGTACATCTGAATAGAAAAGATATCGATATCAAGAACATTATCGGTATGGGAATCGGTGTACCTGGCCCAATTGATTTTGAAAATGGTATCGTCAACGGTGCAGTGAATTTAAATTGGACTGGTAACATTGAAGTTAGAAAACATATGCAACAATATTTTGATGGCCCAATATACGTAGATAATGATGCGAATGTGGCAACTTTAGGAGAAAAATTTAAAGGCGCTGGCCAAAATGAAAGTGATGTTGTTTGTATGACGCTAGGAACAGGTGTAGGCGGCGGCATTGTTTCAAATGGCGAATTAATTCATGGTCATAATGGTTCAGGCGCTGAAATAGGTCATTTCTTAGTGGATCAAAAGAAAAGATTTCAATGTAATTGTGGTATGAAGGGCTGTCTTGAAACGGTTGCTTCTGCTACAGGTGTCATTAATTTAGTACATCATTATTATCCAAATATCAATATGAAATCAAGTATTCATGACTTAATAACTGGTAAAAATGTTACAGCTAAAGACGTATTTGATGCTGCAAAATCAGGTGATGAATTTAGTTTATTTATCATTGATAAAGTTGCTGGTTACATAGCTTATGCTGCAAGTGTTGTTAGCGTCATGACAAACCCTAAATATATTATAATTGGTGGTGGCGTTAGTAAAGCCGGCGATATTCTTATCCAATATATTAAAAAGCATTATGAAAAAATGACATTTAAACCTGCACAAGATGGTACAAACATCGTAGTTGCACAACTAGGTAACGACGCAGGTATCATCGGTGCAGCTGGTCTAATTAAGACATATGTAATAGAAAAGGAGAATGAATAATGGCAATAGTTGACGTAGTCGTAATACCAGTAGGAACAGAAGGACCTAGTGTAAGTGAATATATTGCAGATATTCAATTGATCTTAGAAAAGCATAAAGAGGCAGGTACAATTGATTATCAATTAACACCAATGAATACACTTATTGAAGGTGATTTAAAAGATTTACTTGAGATTATACAAGAAATTCATGAAAGTCCATTCAATAAAGGATTAGACAGAGTATGTACAAATATTCGAATTGACGATAGAAGAGATAAATCTAGAAAAATGAACGATAAATTAGATTCTGTTAATAAACATTTGAACAAATAAAAAAAGACGAGTGTAAACTCGTCTTTTATTTAATGATGTAAAATTGGATAACCGTATGTAAAGATTGTAGCTAATGAGAAGAACCCAAAAGATACTACAGTTATTGCACCAAAAAGAATGCCCAAAATATTTTTGTTTTTGAATGCTGAAATTAAACCAAATATGGCTAGAATAAAAACAGCTAGCATTAATAATGAGAAAATATTAACACCGATATGGATTTTTACTCCGAATAACTCAAATAGTTCCCCTGTGTCGATAAATGGCATTCCAATACCCCCAATACAAATTTCTTTTATTATCATATTAATTGTATAATTAATATGTGGTTTTGTCGAGATACTTTTTAAAAGAGGAGGAAATAAAATGCAAGTACATAGTTTTTCATTAGGAATTGTAGAAACAAATTGTTATATTCTAGAAGGTGAAAACGAATTACTCGTGATAGATCCAGGAGATAATGGCGAGTTTTTAAATAAACAAATTAAACAATATCATAAAAAGGTGAGTGCTGTATTATTAACACACGCTCATTTTGATCATATAGGTGCAGTAGATGATGTCGCAAATGAATTTGATGTGAAAGTATATGTACATCCTGAAGAAAAATCGTGGCTAACAGATACAGAGAAAAATGGTTCTAAAAAATTTGCAATGTATCAATTACCACAAGTGGTTCAACATACTGTTCCACAAATAATGGAACCTGGAGAATATGAGATTGGTGAATTTAAATTTGAAGCGATCCATACACCAGGACATACACCGGGTAGTTTATCATTTGTGTTTGGCGACTTTGCGATAGTAGGTGATACTTTATTTAAAGGTGGAATTGGCAGAACGGATTTATATAAAGGTGATACAAAAACATTATTGAATTCAATTGAAGATAAGTTGTTAGAACTAGATCCAAATACAACTATTTTCCCAGGTCACGGACCGGAGACAACAATTGCAGATGAAGAAATGACAAATCCGTATTTAAATGGATTTAATTAAAAAAAGAAGCATTACACAAACGTGTAATGCTTCTTTTAATGATGTGCTCCAAAACTTGGCTCTAATAAGAATGTAGAATAATATGTAAATCCAACAAAACATAATACTAAATAAATTGCGAATATATACATATACATTCTTTCTGTTAATTTTAAGTATCCCAACAATACGAAAAATCCAGTTTGTGCTAAGAAGAAATATGCCATCATGTCCATACCACCGACATAAAACATCGTAGCAAAAATAGCAGTCCAGAAGCCTAGAGTTTTATAAACTTTATCCATCTTCTTAAGAACCCCCTCTGTGTTTACTTTCTTATTCATATTTAATTATAAAGTTACTCTATTCAAAAGTAAATAGCATTTTAACGCAAATTCATAAGCATTAAACAAGTAATTTAGGTAATTGGAAGCGTTTATATATATTAGGAGGAGATTATGGAGAAATTATTTAAGTCAATTATTAACGACGCTGTAAATTCTAATGCGAGTGATATTCATTTTGTACCTTTAAATGATGATAAAGTCTTTGTTCAAATGAGGATAAATGGCGATAATACACCTTATGATTTAGATTTAGACTTTAAATTGTATAGTAGGCTACTCATTTATATGAAATTTATCGCGCATCTTGATGTAAGTGAACGTAATAAAGCACAAAGCGGGCAATATTTATATGAACATGACATTCATTACTACTTAAGAATTTCTACAATACCAATCAGTTTAGGAATAGAATCTAGTTCCATTAGAATAACCCCTCAACATTTTAATCAATCACATAGGAAATCAGAAGATCAATTTTATAACGTTCTACAAAATAGAATGTATCAATCAGAGGGGTTATTTCTATTTACGGGGCCAACAGGATCAGGTAAGACGACATTAATGTATGAATTGATGTACGCATTAAAGAGAAAGAAGAATAAACATATTATTACAATTGAAGATCCTGTAGAACAAACATTAAATGGCATTGTCCAAGTTTCAGTCAATGAAAAAGCTAACATAACTTATCAACAATCTTTTAAAGCAATTTTAAGATGTGATCCTGACGTTATTATGATTGGTGAGATAAGAGATGATGTTACTGCTAAGCAAGTTATTCAGGCAAGTTTAAGTGGTCATTTAGTGCTTTCCACTATGCATGCGAGTGATACAATCGGGGCAATCCACCGACTAATTGAGCTAGGTGTAACAGTCGAACAAATTAAACAAGGTATTTCATGTATTACGAACCAACGTCTTGTGAAGAAAAATGATGAAACAAGAACTTTAAATATGTCATATATTTTTAAAGATGACATTATTAAATATATGGAGAATGATTATGAAACGTAAGAAAAATGTATTAAAAAAAGACCAAGTATTATATTTAACACGACTGTTAGATATGTTGAAACAAGGCTTCACTTTACTAGAAGCTATTCAATTACTGTCTGATCAATTCATGCAACTTAAAAAGCATAATTTAAATACGACTGCTTGTGAAATTGTTAAAGAGACTGGTCAATTACATGAAATACTTAAACTGTTTAATTATCCGCAAGTCATTATTACCCAAATATACTTTGGTGAACAATATGGTAATTTGAATGAAACGTTAGAACACACTATTCTATATTTAAAAAAGATTGAACAAGTTAAACAAAGATTTATAAAAACAATTCAATATCCCGCTTTATTATTCAGCATCTTTTTTATGTTACTCGCTGTTGTAAATCAAACCATTATTCCTCAATTCACAGAAATTTATGCTTCAATGAACGTAGAAATTTCCACTTCGTTACGTATTATCA
Source organism: Mammaliicoccus sp. N-M50 (assembly GCF_022386995.1). Taxonomy (NCBI): domain Bacteria; kingdom Bacillati; phylum Bacillota; class Bacilli; order Caryophanales; family Staphylococcaceae; genus Mammaliicoccus; species Mammaliicoccus sp. N-M50. The sequence goes on from NZ_JAJNJA010000002.1 coordinate 353,304, forward strand.
CGACAATATTTTCATATTTACCAACTACTATTTTTTCTTTAGTCCTCATTTTATTCCTCGTTTATCTTATCAGTTATATGAATTTTATGGATAAAGAAATGGCTCGTAAATTAGCTATATATAAGAAAATTCCAATCATCAATCGTTACATTACGATGTATAACTCATATCGTATATCTAGAGATTTTTCTTTTTTTATTCAAAATGGTATTACCCTTACTAAAATAATTGAAATATATATGTTGCAAACTAAAGATGACTTTTTGAAATATATTGGACATTCCATCAATCAATCTTTGGTTTCTGGTATGACATTTCCAAATTCAATTAAAAAGTTAGGGTGCTTTGAATCTAATTTCATACACTATATCAATCACGGAGAAAATAAATCTAAATTAGATTTAGAACTTTATTATTACAGTCTTTTTATGCTGGACACATTAGAGAAGACTTTCTTAAAACATCTCAAATGGATACAACCAGTAGTATTTGGTGTTCTAGCTTTATTAATCGTAACGCTATATTTAATAATCATTCTACCGATGCTGCAAATGGTAGAAGGTATAAAGTGAAAGGAATGTTTTAAAATGAAAAGATTTAAATTTTTAAGTAAAAAAGAAGGATTTACATTGGTTGAAATGCTAATTGTCCTTTTAATCATAAGTATATTATTGGTGATCATCATACCAAACATTAGCAAGCAATCAGAGACGGTAAAAAGTACTGGATGCCAAGCTCAAGTTAAAATGGTTGCTGGTCAAGTAGAAGCTTATACATTGAAGCACGACGCTAAACCAAATTCTATAAATGATTTAGTAAGTGATGGTTATATTAATCAAAAGCAACTGACATGTAAATCAGGTGAGACAATTACACTTGAAAATGGTGAAGTTGTTGCACATTAATGATAATAAAGGTTTTACGCTGGTGGAAATGATTATTGTTCTATCGATCATCAGTATTATCTTTATGGTGACAATGTATTTATCTGTAAACGCATTGGCAAGTAGTGGATTAAATAATGGCATAGATGATTTTGAAACGAAGCTAGAGTTTTTAGAAACGAAATCTCTATCTCAAAAGCAACCTATATTAGTTTGGTTTAAACCCAATTCAGATAAAATATTTTATCAAATTGAGAAGAATCAGATTCAAACCATATCGCTCTATAAAGGTCGTATTTCTAAAAATAATGAGTTTACGACATTAGTTTTTGATGGAGAGGGGAATATTAATCAATTTGGTACTTTAAAAGTGGAATTTAATGAAAGAAGGTATCATGTTATTTTTCGCATCGAGAAAGGGAGATATAGAATTGTTGAAACGACATGATGGGTATGTGTTTATAGATTTTATGTTGTCTATTTTTATCATAATGCTATTGAGTGGGACATTACTGCCTTTAGTTACAACATTAAATGAAAATATCACTCGTGAACACGATAGAATAAAGCTTTATCAAATGCTTTATCAAACAGTACAATCAAAATCTAACGAACCAAAATATGATGTAAAGAGATATAAATATTTAGAGTTTAATACAAAAGTTTGTATGAAAGATGAATTGAAAAATGAAAAAATATGTATTGAAAAATAGTAAAGGCTTTACGATGATAGAAATGCTACTGTCGTTATCATTTTTATTAATTATATTGGCATTAATTCCATTGCTCATTAAGAGTCTTTATTTGTTTAAAGATAATGCAATGGATCATACGCATTTTGAATTGATGATGTTCAGAAAAGAATTCTCCGATGAAATAAAAGAAAGTACTATAAAATTAGACAATGCTCATAACAGGATTAAATTCATAAATGAAACACGTTCTACAGAATTCACATTATTAAATGGAAAGATAATAAAAACTATAAATGGCCGAGGTAACATCACTTTGGTTAATAATGTGAAGACTTTTCAAGTAGATAAAATATCTAACGAATCATTTAAAGTATTTATTATTATAAGAAAAGGCGATAAAGAATTACATGAAGAAATTTATATCTAACGATGCTGGTTTTATTTTACCGTTATTACTTGGGATATTATTTATTTATAGTTCCTTTTTGTCATTTTACTTAGTACAATATAGCTTTAAGCTTAATACTTATCACAATTTAGAACAATACTATATACGTGAAATAAAAATAATGATAAATAAATAATTTTAAGCTTTTTATTTTCTGAATAATGAGATAGAATAAAGTTTAAGTTGAAATGAAACAACTGAGGAGTAGATTTAATGTCAATCGTATTAATTGGATTTATGGGTGTTGGCAAAACAACTATCGGAAATTTGTTGAGCGAACATTATGATAAAAGTTTAGTAGATATAGATACTTATATCGTTGAAACAACTCAATTACCAATCCCACAAATTTTTGAAAAATATGGTGAAAAACATTTTAGAGATTTAGAGTATCAAGCTTTAAAAAAATGGATTGACCAAGATGTGATTATTTCAACTGGTGGCGGTATTGTAGAATCAGAGTTATGCAAAGAATTATTAAAGCAAAATGACAATACTTTTTGGTTAAAATGTGATGTCGAAATTCTATTTAATAGAATTAATCATGATAATAACAGACCGAATGCTAACGGAAAGTCATTAAATGAATTAAAAACCTTGTATTCAAAACGAGAATTAAGTTATAATGAAATCGCATTCAAGCATATTGATGCTAACAGACCTAGAGAAGTAGTTGCAAGTGAGATTATTGAATCTCTATAAGCTTAAATATTTGCGAATGATCAAAGTTAGAGAGAATGAATGATATATTCATCGCCGAAGGAGCAAGCCAGATTTGAGTGAATCTCTCAGGCAAAAGGATAACTTTGTGACGCATTCCTGAAGAGCACTTCAACAGGGTAGCGAAAGCTACCCTGTTTTTTTATTATACATATTCAGAAGGGGAGAGTTATGATGACGACAGATTTAAAACAAACACCTTTGTATCAAACTTATATAGATCAAGGTGCTAAAGTAATTGATTTTTCTGGATGGGCTTTACCAGTCCAATTTTCAAGTATTAAAGAGGAACACAATGCAGTAAGAAATCATGTTGGTATATTTGATGTAAGTCACATGGGTGAAATTCTCGTTACAGGTGAAGAAGCGGATCAGTTTATTCAATACACTTTAACGAATGATTCAACATTATTAACGGATAGTAAAGCTCAATATACAACGCTATGTAACCAAGATGGCGGTGTAATTGATGATTTAGTTGTTTATAAATTAGACGACAAAGTTTATTTCTTAGTTGTCAATGCAGGTAATACAGATAAAGACTTCGAATGGTTAAAATCAATTAAAGATTTTAATGTAAATGTTGAAAATAAATCTTCTGAATATGGCCAATTAGCAATCCAAGGTCCAGAAGCACGCGAACTAATTCAAAAATTAGTAAGTGATGATGTATCAGAAATGAAGATGTTTGAGTTTAAACAAAATGTAACACTATTCGGGAAAGAAGTTATATTATCTCAATCTGGTTACACAGGTGAAGATGGATTCGAAGTTTATTGTGATGCTGCAGACACTAAAGCAATTTGGGATGGATTTATAAACGAAAATGTTGTTCCATGTGGTCTTGGTGCACGTGATACTTTAAGACTTGAAGCTGCTTTACCATTACATGGTCAAGATTTATCTGAACAAATCACACCATATGAAGCTGGCATTGGCTTTGCAGTTAAACCATTAATTGAAGATGACTTTATTGGCAAAGATGTATTGAAAGCTCAAAAAGAAAATGGTGCGCCAAGAAAATCAATCGGTATAGAAATGATTGATAAAGGCATACCGAGAACAGATTATGCAATTCTAGATACTGATGGTAATGAAATCGGTTATGTAACTTCTGGAACTCAGTCTCCATCAACTGGCAAATCAATTGCTATGGGATTAATTGAGAAGGGTGCATTTGAATTAGATAAAGAAATTTTAATACAAGTTAGAAAAAGACAAGTAAAAGCTAAAATTGTTAAAAAATCATCTTTTAAATCATAGGAGTGAATAAAATGGGTCACCGCTATATACCTTTAACTGAAAAAGATAAATCTGAAATGTTAGATGTCATTGGTATTCAATCTGTAGATGAATTATTTACGGATATACCTGAATCTGTAAGGTTTAATAAACCGTTAAATATTAAAGAAAAGAAAGCTGAAACGCCTTTATTACGTGAACTATCTCAAATTGCTAACAAAAATATTACAAGTGAAACACATGCTTCATTTTTAGGTGCAGGTGTTTATGATCACTATATTCCAACTGTTGTCGATCATGTTATATCTCGTTCAGAATTTTATACTGCTTACACACCTTATCAACCAGAAATTTCACAAGGTGAATTACAAGCTATTTTTGAATTTCAAACTTTAATTTGCGAATTAACTGGTATGGATGTAGCCAATTCATCTATGTATGATGGTGGAACTGCTTTTGCTGAGGCTGCTGTTCTTGCAGCAGGTCATACTAAGAAATCAAAAGTAATTGTATCTAAATCTGTACATTATCAATCTATAGAAGTACTTAAAACTTATACAAAAGCTCAAGACATTGAAGTAGTTGAAGTTGATTTAGACGGAACTGTTACGGACTTAGAAAAGTTAAAAGCAGTTATCGATGACGATACAGCAGCAGTATGTGTTCAATATCCTAACTTCTTTGGTTCTTTAGAAGACTTAGAGGCAATTAAACAATTAATTGAAGATAAAAAAGCTTTATTTATCGTATCAAGCAATCCTTTATCACTTGGATTAATTACACCTCCTGGTGAATTCGGTGCTGATATTGTTGTTGGTGATGCACAAGTATTCGGTATTCCAGCACAATATGGTGGACCTCACTGTGGTTATTTTGCATCTACCAAGAAACTTATGAGAAAACTACCAGGACGTTTAGTTGGTCAAACTCAAGATGAAGATGGCAATAGAGGCTTTGTTCTTACGCTACAAGCACGTGAACAACATATTAGAAGAGATAAAGCGACATCAAATATTTGTTCTAACCAAGCTCTAAATGCATTAGCAGCATCAGTTTGTATGAGTGCATTAGGTAAAAATGGTGTGTTTGAAATGGCTAAACTTAACATGGAAAAGACAACTTATATGAAGCAAAAAATGCAAGAAGCTGGATTTGATGTGTTAGAAGGTATTTCATTCAACGAATTTGTTGTTAAATTTAACAAACCGATAAGTGAAATCAACGCTGAATTACTTGAAGAAGGTATTATTGGTGGATTTGACTTAGGTTTCATCGACGAAGCATTCAACAATCATATGTTAATTGCAGTAACAGAATTAAGAACAAAAGAAGAAATCGACACATTTATCAAAAAAGTAGGTGAATACAGTGCGTAAACCATCAAGCGAATTAATATTTGAAAGATCTAGAAAAGATAGATTTGCATATTCTTTACCTGAAAAAGATGTTGAAACACAAGATGTTCAAGATCTTTTAGGAGATAAATTTACAAGAAAACAAAAAGCAGAATTACCAGAAGTTAGTGAATTAGATTTAATGCGTCACTACACTGAATTATCTAATAAAAACCATGGTGTAGATACTGGATTCTATCCTTTAGGTTCATGTACGATGAAATACAATCCTAAAATTAATGAAAAAGTCGCTAGAATGTCAGGCTTTGCAAACGCACATCCATTACAAGATGTTTCAACTGTACAAGGTTCACTAGAAATCATTTATGATTTACAAGAACATTTAAAAGAAATTACGGGTATGGATGAAGTAACACTTCAACCTGCAGCAGGTGCGCACGGTGAATGGACAGCATTATTAATGATTAAAGCTTTCCACGAAGCAAATGGCGATTTCAATAGAACGAAAGTTATTGTTCCAGACTCAGCTCACGGTACGAATCCAGCTTCTGCAAAAGTAGCAGGTTTCGATACAGTAACTGTAAAATCTAATGAAAAAGGATTAGTTGATATCGAAGACTTAAAACGTGTAGTTGGAGATGACACAGCTGCTATCATGTTAACAAACCCTAACACATTAGGTTTATTCGAAGAAGATATTTTAGAAATCAGAGAAATCGTACACCAAGCAGGTGGTAAACTGTATTACGATGGTGCTAACTTAAATGCAATTATGAGTAAAGTTAGACCTGGTGATATGGGATTTGACGCTGTTCACTTAAACTTACACAAAACATTCACAGGACCTCATGGAGGCGGTGGACCTGGTTCAGGACCAGTTGGTGTTAAAGCAGATTTAGTACCATTTTTACCTAAACCAACAGTAGTTAAAGAAAATGATACATTTAAATTCGAACATGATATGCCACAATCTATCGGAAGAGTTAAACCATTCTTCGGTAACTTCGGTATCTATTTAAGAGCTTATACTTATATTAGAACGATGGGACCAGATGGATTAAAAGCAGTTTCAGAAACAGCTGTATTAAACGCTAATTACATGTTGAGAAGACTACAAGATCACTTTGATACACCATATACACAACACTGTAAACACGAATTCGTAATCAGTGGTTCAAGACAGAAAAAACTTGGTGTAAGAACATTGGATATTGCTAAACGTCTCTTAGACTTTAACTTCCATCCACCAACAATTTACTTCCCAATCAATGTGGAAGAATGTATGATGATTGAGCCAACAGAAACAGAATCTAAAGAAACTTTAGATGCATTCTGTGATACGCTTATTCAAATTGCAAAAGAAGCAGAAGAAACACCAGAAGTTGTATTAGAAGCACCACATACTACTGTCATTGGTCGATTAGATGAAACACAAGCAGCAAGAAAACCAGTACTTAAATTTGAATTACTAAAAGAAGAAAAAGCATAATAAAAAGCGTCTTTACCGTAATTTCTAAATTAAAGTAAATAACATCTCATTCCTTATATTCAAATAGGGTAATGAGATGTTTTTTTATTTGAAAATTTTAGATGGTTAGACAAGATGTGAGTTAAAAGCAACATTAGATTGGGAAACATGTGAGTTAAATATCATATTAACTCACTAGATTAGTCTTTTATAAATTAAAAAGCGTCTTGGTCGCATTTAACGACCAAGACGCTTTAATATTATTTAGATTTAACTTTACCAGTCCATTTTTTATAGCCGCCTTTAAGCATGAATAATTCAGTGTAACCTTTTTTCTTCATCATTCTAGCAGCTCTATAACTTGCTACGCCATTTGCGTCGCAAAAATATATAGGTTGGTCTTTACGTAAACCTTGATATCTTGTACGAAATACACTCATCGGTATATTTCTTGCCCCGATAATATGACCATAGTCAAAATCAGCCTTTTCACGCAAGTCTATAACTTGTGCCTTTCTTAATCCCTTATGGAATTCATTTTGATCTAATTCTTTTACTGCGCGCTTATTTAATGAATAGTTAATTGCCATATAAATGATAATCAAGACTAGGACTATGAGCGCGATATACCAATAATTCATGGTCTGATTCCTCCCAATTCAAGTCGATACCCTTATTATAAGATTTCTTGTGAGATTTATCAAAATTTTTTTGCTAAAATAGAAAAGTACATAAGAATTAATTGAATAGGAGTTTTAATTGTGAAAGAAACTTGGCACTTTATAAACACGAAATCGAATAATCCATATTATAATATGGCAGTTGATGAAGCACTTATGAATTTTGTGAGTAGAGGAGAAATCGATCCGGTTATTAGATTTTACACATGGGATCCAGCTACGTTATCAATTGGATATTTTCAAAAACTAACTAAAGAAATTGATATTGAAAAAGTAAAAGAAAAAGGTTTTGGACTTGTAAGACGTGCTACAGGAGGTAGAGGTGTCTTACACGATAAAGAGTTAACTTATAGCGTCATCGTTCCAGAATCGCATCCCAATATGCCTAAAACGGTAACTGAGGCTTATAGAGTCATTTCAGAAGGATTGTTAGAAGGATTCAAGTCGTTAGGGTTTGATGCATACTTTTCAATTCCAAAGACAAAAGAAGAAAGAGATAAACTTAAGACACCACGAAGTTCAGTTTGTTTTGATGCGCCAAGTTGGTATGAACTTGTTGTAGAAGATAGAAAAATAGCAGGCAGTGCCCAAACACGTCAAAAAGGCGTTATCTTGCAACACGGTTCAATTTTACAAGATATAGATGTTGATGAATTGTTCGATATGTTTATATATAGAAACGATCGACTAAAAGATAAAATGAAAGCTGCATTTACAGATAAAGCAGTTGCTATCAATGATTTATCAGATAAATACATCACTTTAGAAGAAATGGAAACAGCATTTTTTGAAGGATTCAAGAAAGGTTTAGATATTGAATATAAACCACTTGAATTTACCGAAGAGCAGCTTGCTGAAATTAAACAATTAGAAGAAAAATATAAATCAGAAGAATGGACTTATAGAAAGTAAAAAAAAGAGACTATTGAAGTCTCTTTTTTATCTATTTCTACGCTTTTGTTTGCGCATGGCTTTTTTATATTTTCGTTGATCTGGCGTTAAAAAGAAGAAATAGTAAATTAGATAGATGATTAATCCGAATATGATAAATGAGACAATCATACGAATGAAGCCCATGATAAAGAAATCAAGATTCATAATTAATCCAAAAACTGCTATAGCAATAATTAAATAGAATAAAACATTTTTCATAAAATCTCACCTTAAATTATTAGTCTATTTAATATAGCACATTTTATGTATAATCTCACTCAATTTGACCTATCTCTTTGTCTAGTCCATGAAGTTCATCAATTGCTTTTTGAACATCTTTTTTATCCTTTTTATTGTATGCATCATTTAAATCTTTAAACACTTTTTCAAAACTTGTTGATAGCTTTAACATGCTTTTATGAAGAGATTTATAATCTTTAGGAATAGATTTACCTTCCATTTCATCTTTATATCTATCTGTAATATTTTCTTGATTATGATAAATATTTTCTAATTCATTTTTAGTATGTTCGTCATCGAATTTTGAAGTTACATTTTTCTTGATTTTGTTATAACTCGCTATATTCGTTTTAGTTTCATTTACAAATTTTGTAGATGACTTTAAATATTGAGTTGTAAACTGGCTAGACGACTCTTGTTCATTTTTTTTAATTTTGCTTTTAACACTATTTTCTTTTTGTTTATATGTTTTGTTTTTATCTTCTAAGTCTAATACTTCTTGTTTTAATTTTCGATTATCACTTTTTAATAAAGACTTCTTTTCTTCAAGTTGTTGAACTTTATCATTTCCACACGCAGATAAGACAACTGTACTTGCCATGATTGTTATAATTGTTTTTCTCATGTTTATTTACTCCCAATGTTTTACTGTGAAAAAATTTCGATATGTATGATATTATTTTAATGTATATAGATTTATTGTACAAATAGAAAGGGGATAATTATGAAAATTAATAAATTAAGAGAAGTCATGAATGAAAAAGGTCTTGAAGCAGTTGTAATTCTATCACCGTATAACAGAAGATATCTTTCTGGATTTACAGGGACAAGTGGTAGTCTACTAATTACACAAGATAAATCCCTTTTAATTACGGACTTTAGATACATTCAACAAGCGAATGATCAAGCTCAAGATTTTGAAGTTATTAATCAAGAAGGACCAATGCTAGGTAAGATTAATGAACTGATAAAAGAAGGTCAATATAAAAAAGTTGGCGTTGAAACACATTTAATTACTTATAATGAATATCAAGCATTAAATACAGATGCAGTTGAACTTTCTTCTATTGAAGGTGTTATTGAAACAATCAGAATGATTAAAGACGAATTTGAAATTAAACAAATTCAAAAAGCAGCTGACATTGTAGATGAAACATATGAACACATTTTAAAATGGGTTAAACCAGGCATGACTGAAAATGAAGTCAATAATGAAATGGAAATGTTCATGAGAAGTAAAGGTGCAACATGTTCTTCATTTGATACGATTGTTGCTTCTGGCCACCGTGGTGCATTACCGCATGGTGTAGCAAGTAATAAAGTTATCGAAGAAGGAGACATGATTACATTAGACTTCGGTGCACTATATGAAGGATACGTTAGTGATGTTACGAGAACATTTGCTATTGGTGAACCTAAAGAAGAAATGAAGAAAATCTATAATATTGTTTTAGAAGCACAATTAGCAGCTTTAGAACAAATTAAACCGGGTATGACAGGTAAAGAAGCAGATACAATTGCAAGAGATGTTATTAAAAGTTATGGCTACGGTGAACAATTTGGTCATTCATTAGGACACGGCATTGGGTTAGAAGTACATGAAGGTCCAGCACTATCTCAAAAATCAGATATCGTACTTGAAGAAAATATGTGTATCACATTAGAACCAGGTATTTATGTAGATGGTTTAGGTGGCGTTAGAATAGAAGATGACGTATTAGTTACAAAAAATGGCTTACAGCGCTTTACTAAATCTTCAAAAGACCTTATTATTTTATAAGAAGGTATAAATAGGAGGAAAATGAATGATTTCAGTTAATGATTTTAAAACAGGTTTAACAATTAAAGTTGATAATGGCATTTGGAAAGTTATGGACTTCCAACATGTAAAACCAGGTAAAGGTGCGGCATTCGTTCGTTCTAAATTAAGAAACTTAAGAACTGGTGCAATCCAAGAGAAAACTTTTAGAGCCGGTGAAAAAGTTGAAAAAGCTCAAATCGATAATCGTCGTATGCAATATCTATATGCTAATGGTGATAGCCATGTGTTCATGGATAACGAAACTTACGATCAACTAGAGTTACCTGGTGATAAACTAGAATATGAACTTAAATTTATTAAAGAAAACATGGAAGTTCAAATCCAATCTTACGAAGGTGAAACAATTGGTATTGAATTACCAAATACAGTTACACTTCAAGTAACAGAAACTGAACCTGGTATTAAAGGTGATACAGCAACTGGTGCAACTAAACAAGCTACAGTTGAAACAGGTTATAGTTTAAACGTACCGTTATTTGTTAATGAAGGTGATTTACTTGTCATTAATACTACTGACGGAAGCTACGTATCAAGAGGTTAATATTAAACATTAAAATGAGGCCGGGACAGTAACTTGTGTCCTGGCCTCAATCATTTTAGTTAAATTAGGAATGTATCTTATTTACATTTATAATTAAATATTAAAATCTCTTGAATTGGTATGACCACTAAAGTAAAATGTATGAAGTGTAACGTATTAGAATTTAAAAGGAGTTTTTCAAATGAACTTAAAACAAATTAAAGAACTAGTTGATGTGTTAGATAATTCTTCTTTAACTGAAATTGATATTAATGATAAAGATTTTAAACTAACTTTAAAAAAAGATATTAAACAAGAAATCATTTATAGCCAAGGGGCAACAAATGTTGTAGCAGAACAACCACAACAAGCAACTCAATCAGCACCACAACAAAATGTTGAACAAGAAGCACCAAGTGGTTTAACGATTAATGCACCAATGGTTGGTACATTCTATAAATCACCATCTCCTGATGAAGGTCCATATGTTCAAGTAGGTTCACGTGTAGAAGCTGATACAACTGTATGTATTTTAGAAGCAATGAAATTATTTAATGAAATTCAAGCAGAAGTTTCTGGTGAAATCACTGAAATATTAGTTGAAGACGGACAAATGGTAGAGTATGGCCAACCGTTATTCAAGGTGAAGTAATATGAAAAAAGTATTAATTGCAAATAGAGGGGAAATTGCAGTAAGAATCATTAGAGCTTGTAGAGAATTAGACATACAAACGGTCGCAATTTATTCAGAAGCTGATAAAGATGCATTACATACTCAAATAGCAGATGAAGCTTATTGTGTTGGACCGACACAATCTAAAGATTCATACCTTCACGTTCCTAATATTATTTCAATTGCAAAATCAACAGGTTGTGACGGTATCCATCCTGGATATGGTTTCTTAGCCGAAAATAGTGATTTTGCTGAAATGTGTGAAGCATGCCAAATTAAATTTATTGGACCTAGTTATCAATCTATCCAGAAGATGGGTATTAAAGACGTTGCGAAAGAAGAAATGATCAAAGCGAACGTACCTGTTGTGCCTGGTAGTGATGGTTTAGTAGATACAGTAAGAATTGCAAAGAAATGTGCGAAGAAAATTGGTTACCCCGTTATTATTAAAGCTACTGCCGGTGGTGGCGGTAAAGGTATCCGAATTGCACGTAATGAAGAAGAGCTTGTAACAGGATTTAGAATGACACAACAAGAAGCTGAAACAGCATTCGGAAATAAAGGTTTGTATTTAGAAAAGTTCATCGAAAACTTTAGACATATTGAAATTCAAGTAATGGGTGATTCAGAAGGTAATGTTATACATCTTGGTGAACGTGATTGTACGATCCAAAGACGTATGCAAAAATTAGTAGAAGAATCGCCATCACCAGTCCTTTCTGAAGAAATGCGTAAAGAAATGGGTGAAGCGGCTATTAGAGCAGCTAAAGCCGTTAATTATGAAAATGCTGGTACAATTGAATTTATTTATGATTTAGATGCTGAAACGTTCTATTTCATGGAAATGAATACGCGTATTCAAGTAGAACATCCTGTTACTGAGATGGTAACTGGAATGGATTTAGTTAAACTTCAACTTAAAGTGGCAAGTGGTGAAACTTTACCAGTTACACAAGAAGAAGTTGACTTGAGTGGACATGCGATTGAATTTAGAATCAACGCAGAAAGTCCATTTAAGAATTTCATGCCATCACCAGGTAAAATTAATCAATATTTAACACCAGGTGGATTTGGTGTGCGTATTGATTCAGCTTGTTATACAGGATATACGATTCCGCCTTATTACGATTCAATGGTTGCGAAGCTTATTGTTCATGGTAAAGATAGAACAGATGCAATTCAAATCGGTAAAAGAGCTTTATCAGAATTTTTAGTTGCTGGCATAGATACAACGATCCCATTCCATTTAAGATTGTTAGAAAATGATGTATTTGAATCAGGTGATTTTAATACCAATTTCCTAGAGATTCATGATATTATAAATAATGAAGACAAATAGGGAGGGATTCAAATGGCTAAAACAATTGAAAATAAAAAGCCTTCTTTAGGTAAAATAGAGATTGCGCCAGAAGTTATTGAGGTCATTGCGAGCATTGCGACTACTGACATTAAAGGTGTATCTCATATGCAATCCGTTTTTAATAAGAATTCCTTAGAAAAATTCGGGAAAAAGAATTTTGGTAAAGGTATTAAAGTCGATATTAAAGAAGACGGCATCTACATTAATGTCTACTGTACATTTGACTACGGTACAAAAATTTCTGAAACAGCACGTAAAGTACAATCAGAAATTAAACAAGCATTAAATACGATGACGGCATTAACACCAAAAGAAGTTAATGTACATATCGTTAATATACATTTCCAATAATAAAATGATTAATTAAGAGGATGCGTGCATCCTCTTATTCTTTGAAGGAGAAGAATATGAAAAGAACAGAACTAAGAGAGATTGTCTTTAAATCACTATATCAATTAGAAAATAACAAAACTGATTTAACAGTAGAAGAAGCGATTCAATATTTAGTAGAAGATTTTAAAGGTGAACAATATTTATACGTGAAGAACTTTGTTAAAGAAGTGATAGAGAAAAAAGACGAATTAGATGAAATTGTAAGTCCACATTTAAAAAACTGGACATTAGACCGTTTACTTAAGACTGATAGAATCATCTTGAGAATGGCAACTTATGAATTAAAATATACAGATACACCAGAGAAAGTTATATTTAATGAAGCAGTAGAAATTGCGAAAGTATACAGTGATGATGATCACTATAAATTTATTAATGGTGTATTAAGCAGTTTATCAAAAAGTTAAAGAGTGATATAAATGGATAAGTATTTATCAGTTACAGCAATAACTAAATATATCAAATATAAATTTGATCAAGATCCACATCTACTTAATGTCTTTATTAAAGGTGAAATATCAAACTTTAAAAGACATTCAAGTGGTCATCTTTACTTTGCCTTAAAAGACGATAAAGGTGTACTCAGTGCAATGATGTTTAAATCGAGCGCAAACCAATTGTCGTTTAATCCTAAAGAAGGTGACCAAGTACTTGTTGAAGGTAGAATTGGGGTTTATGAATCAAGAGGTGCTTACCAAATTTATGTTCAATCTATGCAATTAGATGGTGTTGGTCTTCTGTATGAAAAATTCGAAGCACTCAAAAAAGAATTAGCAGAAAAAGGTTACTTTGACCAAGATCATAAATTAAGCATACCTAAATATCCTAAGAAAATCGCTGTGTTGACAGCATCGACTGGCGCTGCAATAAGAGATATATGTTCTACTTTAGATAAGCGATATCCACTTGCAGAACAAGTGTTAATGAGCACGTTAGTTCAAGGTAAAGGAGCTAAGGATAATATCATTAACAACATCAAAGAAGCTGATTCCATGGGCGTTGATGTTATTATCGTTGGTCGTGGTGGTGGATCTATTGAAGATTTATGGAGCTTCAATGAAAGAGAAGTTGTAGAAGCCATTTATCATTGTAAGACGCCTGTTATTTCAGCAGTTGGTCATGAAACGGATACGACATTAAGTGATTTTGTCAGTGATGTAAGAGCTGCAACACCAACACAAGCTGCAGTTATTGCGACACCAGATATTAATGCGCTGTATCAACTGATTTCAAATGCTAGACAGTATTTAACAAAACATATCACGCAATCTATACAGCAAGATAAACATAAATTAAAACAACTTTCATCATATTATAAATTGAAGACGCCTTCGTTATTATATGATCAAGAAACTCAGAAGTTAGATGAATTACAAAAACAATTATCTAGAAATTTAGAACAAACTGTTACGCGTAATAATCATAAGTTAGATATCTTACAAAATAAATTGCGAATCACACCAATTTATAATAAGACTTTTCAATTTAGACAAGATTTTGATCGTTTAAATATGCTTCAAACTCAACTCGTTAATCGTATTATCAGTCAAAAAAGACAAGCTCTGACAAGCAAGTTAGCGCAATTAGATGCGTTAAGTCCGACTCAAATCATGTTAAGAGGTTATTCAATTATCGAAAAAGATGATAAAATCATTACAAGCAAAAATGATTTAAAAATTGACGATGATATTACAATCAATTTAAAAGATGGTAAAATAAATGCTAATGTTAAGGAAATTAGGTGACAAATGTGGCTAAAGAACAAACTTTTGAAGAAATGATGGAAGAATTAGAAAAAGTCGTCGGTAAATTAGACGAAGAAAATATTTCTCTTGAGGAATCAATTGAACTTTATCAAAGAGGTATTGAATTAAGTAGTAAATGTGAAACGAAACTTAAAGCAGCTGAAGATAAAGTAAATAAACTTGTTCAAAAAGAAGGTGATTCAGATGAGTCAAATCATGAATAGTTATGTAGACAAGTTCACTGAATCACTTAATCAAACGAAACTAGATTCAGTTGTAAATACACAATTAGAAGAAAGTATGCGCTATTCTTTATTAGCAGGTGGTAAACGTATTCGTCCTGTACTATTATTAATGACTTTATCGATGTTAAAGACAGATATTAATAAAGGAATGGAAACTGCAAAAGCACTTGAAATGATACATACATATTCCCTTATACATGATGATTTACCAGCTATGGATAACGATGATTATAGACGTGGAATGAAAACGAATCATAAAATCTATGGTGATGCGACTGCAATCTTAGCTGGTGATGCACTATTAACAAAAGCTTTTGAACTGATAACTAAAGATACATATATAGAAGCTGACGACAAAGTGAAATTAATCAGATTGCTTTCTGAATCAGCAGGCCATCAAGGTATGGTAGGTGGACAAGTGTTAGATATGGAAAGTGAAAACAAAGAAATTTCGCTAGATACATTACGCAAAATCCATAGATATAAAACTGGTGCACTGATCCGTTTTTCTGTTGTTGCAGCTTGCACAATCGCTAAAGTTAATAGTAAGACATTCTTATTACTTGATTCATTTAGCCAAGAATTAGGATTAATATTCCAAATTAAAGACGATTTACTAGATATTGAAGGGGATTTCGATAAAATAGGTAAGTCAGTTGGTAGTGACGTTGCGAATCATAAGAGTACTTATGTGTCACTATTAGGTAAGACGAATACTAAAGTTGCTTTAGAACAACATGTGAATCAAGCGTTATATTTACTTGAACAATTAGAAGATCAATATAACACTGAAGAACTCAAGTCTCTCACAAAATTATTTGCAAATAGAGAAAATTAATCTATCTAATAATTAAGATGACTGGTCACAAGAATCGGGCTAAAGGTGGTTAAAAAATGGATGTTTCAAAAATAAAAAACCCATCCTTCCTCAAAGATTTATCTCATCAAGAACTTGAACAACTGAGCAGTGACATTAGGAAATTTTTAATTGAAACTTGTTCAGTAACTGGCGGACATATTGGGGCAAATTTAGGTGTGGTTGAATTAACATTGAGTCTACATAAACATTTTAATAGCCCTGTAGATAAGATATTATGGGATGTTGGACATCAAACATACATTCATAAAATATTAACCGGAAGAGGCCACGAATTTAATTCTTTGCGACAATATAAAGGATTATGTGGTTTTCCTAAAATGAAAGAATCCGAACATGATGTGTGGGAAGCTGGACATAGTTCAACTTCTTTATCTGCTGCTGTGGGGATGGCAAAAGCAAGAGATATATTAGGACAAGATCATCATGTTGTACCTGTAATTGGTGATGGTGCTTTAACAGGTGGTATGGCACTAGAAGCGTTAAACCACATAGGCCATGACAAAACAAATTTAACGATTATTTTAAATGATAACGAAATGAGTATCGCACCAAATGTCGGTGCAATGCACAATATGTTTGCAAGAATACGATCAAACCAAAATTATAATCGCTTTAAATTTGATGCTGAAAGTTTGATTAACAGATTGCCTGGTGGAGATTTGTTAAAAGACTCTGCGGATAAAATTAAAGACAGTTTAAAATATTTAGTCGTAGATGGCATTTTCTTTGAAGAACTCGGCATTAAATATATTGGTCCTGTAGATGGACATAATTTTAAAGCATTAGATGAAGCGATCACCGTTTCTAAACAAATGGACAAACCTGTTCTCATACACGTTGTGACTAAGAAAGGGAAAGGTTATAAACCTGCTGAGAAAGATATAATTGGGACTTGGCATGGTTTAGGACCATATAAGCTTGAAACTGGTGAAGTGATAAAAGGAAATGCTGAAGGTCCTGCATGGAGTGCTTTAATGAGTGATGAAGTATTAGCTTATGCGCAACAAGATAAACGAATTGTTGCAATTACGCCAGCAATGCCTGTTGGATCAAAATTAACTAAATTTCAACAAATGTTACCCGAACAATTTTTTGATGTAGGTATTGCTGAACAGCATGCTGTTACGATGGCAGCAGGACTAGCAACACAAGGCATGAAACCATATGTCGCAATCTATTCAACTTTTATGCAACGTGCTTACGATCAGTTGTTACATGATGTAGATCGTCAAAACTTAAACGTATTATTTGGCGTTGATCGAGCAGGACTTGTTGGAGCTGATGGAGAGACACACCAAGGTGTATTTGATGTTGGCTTTTTAAGTCAATTTCCTAATTTTACAATCATGATGCCTAAAGACGGTAATGAAGCGAAAAATATGATCAAAACTGCATTTGAAACTGACCATGGTCCAATGGCGATCAGATATCCAAGAGGGAATGCGCCATTACTTGATGATTATAAAAATAGTGAACGACTAAAAATAGGATCTTGGAATGTTGAAAGAAATGGTGATGATTTAACAATTATAAGTTATGGGCCAACAGTATCACTTGTAACAGATGTAGCAGACGAACTATTAAAAGAAGACATCCATATCAATATTGTTAATGCTCGGTTTATAAAACCTATGGACTATGACATGCTTCATAATCTCGGTAAAGCGTCTAAACCGATCCTGACAGTTGAAGAAGCTATGTTGACTGGTGGTTTAGGAAGTCAAATTGCTACTTTTATGAATGACAATGATTATCATAATACTATGCGTAGAATAGGTATAAATGACACGTACATTGAGCACGGTGATGTAGGTTTATTATTAGAAGATATTGGTATCTCTAAATCAAATATTATATCTACCGTCAAATCTTTAATTAAGTAGTTAAGAGAAATATATGAATATTTATGTTGAAAAAGACGCTTTAGTATATCTAAAGCGTCATTTAAATGTTTATAGCGCTTACATTACTATTTTTTTCAATTTTATGCTATTATAAGTGTATAAATATTCATTAACAGAGGTGTATGTAATGGCGAACAAAACAATGCGTCAGATTAAGATAAGAGAAATAATTTCTAACGAACAAATTGAAACACAAGAAGAATTAGTCAAAAGACTAAATGAATATGATTTGAATATCACACAAGCTACTATATCTCGTGATATTAAAGAACTTCAATTAATTAAAGTTCCAGCACCTTCTGGTCAGTATATCTATAGTTTACCTAGAGACCGTAAATATCACCCGATTGATAAATTAGGTAGATATTTAATGGATTCATTTGTAAAAATTGACGGAGCAGATAATTTATTAGTCCTTAAAACATTACCAGGTAATGCGCAATCAATTGGTGCAATTATTGACCAAATCGATTGGACAGAAGTAATTGGGACGATATGCGGTGATGACACATGCTTAATTATTTGTAAAGATACTGAAGCAGCTGAAGTGATTACGGATAGAATTTTTAATATGCTTTAAAGGAGATTTAATATACAATGTTACAAGCACTTACAATTAAACAATTCGCTATAATTGAATCTTTAGAAATTAATTTTTCAGGTGGACTAACTGTTTTAAGCGGTGAAACTGGTGCTGGTAAATCTATTATTATAGATGCTATTGGTCAGTTAGTAGGTGCAAGAGCCTCACAAAGTTTCGTGAGACATGGCGAACAGAAGGCGATAATTGAAGGCGTATTTGATATTGATAATGTACCTAACGTCAATAAGATTTTAAGTGAGTTAGATATCGACTTTGACGAAGATTTCTTGTTTGTAAAAAGAGAAATCTTTGCTTCAGGGAAAAGCATATGTAAATTAAACAATCAGAATGTAACGCTATCTGATTTAAAAATTGTCATGCAAGAATTACTTGATATTCATGGGCAACATGAAACACAAATATTACTTAAACCTAAATATCATTTATCATTGTTAGATGATTATGCTGATGGTACTTATCAAGCTGAAATTGATCAATACGACGAGACCTTTCAATCTTATCGCTTAAAGAAACAAGAACTTGAAAAGTTAGAATCTCAAGACCAAGCATTATTACAAAGATTAGATTTAATAAAATTCCAACGAGATGAATTACAAGATGCGAATTTAAAAGAAGACGAAATTGATTTTTTAAATCAAGAAATTAAGAAACTTCAAAATCACGAAAAAATAAACGAAAGTCTTAATAAAGCGCATATGTTATTGAGTAGTGAAGAAAACATTACTGATAAAATTTATGAGCTTAATCAAGAAATTCAACATATAAACGATATTATTCCGGATAAATACACTGCTTTTAGTGAAGAATTAGATCAAATGTATTACACTTTAGAAGACTACAAACATGAACTATATAATGAGTTAACGTCTAATGACTTTGATGAATCTTTACTAAATGAGTATGAGTCTAGATTAAATGTACTCACAGACCTCAATCGTAAATATGGCAAAAGCATACCTGAATTAATCAAATATAGAGATAAAATTGACGATGAAATTTATAAAATTGAGAACTACGAACAAAGTACTTCTCAATTACGTGAAGAAATTAATGATCTTTATACAAACGTTGTAAAATATGGAGAAGCACTATCAGCTAAAAGAAGACAAGTTGCGTTGAACCTGAGAGATAGATTAGTTGAAGAAGTACAGAATTTACACATGCAAGATGCGAATATTGAAATTACATTTACTAAAACAAAGCCTACTCAATATGGCTTAGAAGAAGTAGAATTCTTAATCAGCCCAAATAAAGGCGAACCATTAAAAAGCTTAAATAAAATAGCTTCTGGTGGTGAACTATCGAGAATAATGCTTGCGTTGAAAAGTATATTTGTTTCTTCAAAAGGACAAACAGCAATTTTATTCGATGAAGTAGATACGGGTGTATCTGGTAGAGTCGCACAAAAAATGGCTGAAAAAATGCATCAAATTGCGCAAATACTTCAAGTGATATGTATTTCGCATTTACCTCAAGTTGCAGCAATTAGTGATAATCATTTGTATATTGCTAAAGAAACCGTAAATGATAGAACGACGACTTCTATAAAACAATTAGATGGTGAAGATAAGATAGATGAAATAGCAAGAATGATATCAGGTGTTGAAGTTACAGAATTAACACGACAACACGCTAAAGAAATGATTATACAAAACAAAAATTTAAAATAGAATGATTCGTTAGGGTGTTAAGCATGGTAATTAAGGTAGCAATAATAGAAGACTCGAAAGCATATGTTAGTGAAATGGCACAATATTTAAAGAAACACGATATTGAAATTGTTAATATTGGATACAACGGTAAAGAGGCACTCGACATTTTAAATGGAGAAGTTTTCGATGTTCTTCTATTAGACTTAATCTTGCCACATATAGATGGCATGACTTTGCTTAAAAAATATATAAAACAAAATAAGCAATTTAAAGTGATATGTATGAGTGCTTTTGTAAGTGATGATGTCTTAAAAGAATCTGTTTCATTAGGAGTAGATTACTTCTTAATTAAACCTGTTGAGTTTGATGTCTTGTTAGATACGATACAACGTGTATTAACAACAACAGATTCTAATATAGAAGAAATGGACGCTTTAGATTTATTACTAGAGAAAATCGGATTTTCATCAAATTTAAACGGGTACGAATATATTAAGTATGGTGTACACCTTATGCTTCAATATAATCGTAAGATGCCGTTAACTAAAGAACTATATCCTTTAATTTCTCAAAATTATAATATTCAAGCGAATAATGTGGAAAGGTCTATCAGACATGCTATTAAATTAGCTTGGGATAAAGAATTAAAGTCCTATTGGTATAACAGCGAAAAATTGTATGTACGACCTACAAATGGTGAGTTTTTATTACATCTATATGAAAAGTTTAAAAAAGAGACTAGGTAAGCCTAGTCTCTTTTTTTGGCATTTTGTTTCTTCATAAAATGTTCTTGTGCGCGTTTATTTTTCTTTTCACGATGCAGTATATAACCCCCAATGAACACTACACCAAATACAAAGAAGATAAAGCCTAATAAAAACTGTAACCAAATAAAATGTAATTGTGGAACAAGTTGTCCAAAAACAGCATCTCTCATCCATTTAATACCTAGTCCTGCAATGATACCTGGTATGACCAAAATGAGTAATGCAATATACTTTTGCATAAGTTAAAACTCCTATTAATTAATAACTTATATTATATATGAGATAATGAGTAAAAGTAAACATTGAAAAAATGGAATAAACGGTACAATTTGATTATGATAGTAATAGGAGGGGATTAAATGCTTTTTAAAGATATGATAAAAAACGGCCAAAATATATCAGCTACAATTGCTGTATGTAAATCAAATGATGAAGGTGTCATTAAAGCAATTGTTAAAGCGATTAAACATACAAAAGCTAGATTCATGTTGTTTGATGAACGACCACAAGATGAGTTGATCAGGTCATTTAATTTAACACATGAAGAATTAAATAGAATAGAAATTATTCAAACACTTAACGAAGAACATACTGTATCTCAATGTGTACAAGCTGTAGCAGATGGAAAAGCAGACTTAATAATGAAAGGGCTAATTTCAACTTCAGAATTATTGAAAGAAGTTTTAAAAGATAAATATAACTTGAAGACCAACTATAGAATGAGCCATATCGCGATATTTAATATACCTGAGTATCACAAGATGTTAACCGTATCAGATGTTGCAATGAACATTACACCAAATATCGAACAAAAAATTGAAATCACATCGAATTTAGTTTATTCGCTCAAAAAAATTGGTATCGACTCACCAAAAATAGGGGTACTTTCTGCAATTGAAAATGTAAATCCGAAAATGCAGTCGTCGGTTGATGCGAAAGAAGTCGTATCTTATTTCACTCAAGAAAAACCAGACCTTGAAATAGAAGGTCCAATTGCGTTTGATGCTGCAATTAATAAAAAAGCATCCATTATTAAAAAAATAGATTCAAAAATATCAGGTAATGTTGATGGTTTAATCGTCCCTCAAATTGAAAGTGGCAATATTTTATATAAATCACTCGTTTATTTATCGAACGCTGATGTAGCATCTGTTATAATTGGGGCAAAAATACCCATAATTTTAACTTCTAGATCAGATTCATCACAAGATAAATTTCATTCTATTTGTAGTGCGTTAATGCTTATTTAGTATATTATAATAACAAATTAATAACTATACTCTTTATTTCAAAGTATTGAAAGAGCTTACAATGCTTTTATATCAATAAAGATTGAATTTTCTAAAAATTTTTACTTTTTGTAAGCGCTATCATTTTTCGTCAATTTATTTGATAAATAAAACATTTCATGTAAAATTAGAAATGAAGTTATTATATTAAAGTTGAAAAGGGGATTATTATGTTATTTGAAACGATAGAAAAATATGACTATGAGCAAATAGTATTTTGTCACGATAAAAGTTCAGGATTAAAAGCAATCATTGCGATTCATGATACAACATTAGGACCAGCACTTGGCGGTTGTAGAATGTGGCCATATGAAAGTGAAGAAGAAGCTATTAATGACGCATTACGCTTATCAAGAGGTATGACATATAAAAATGCTGCAGCTGGTTTAAACTTAGGTGGCGGTAAAACAGTTATTATCGGCGATCCTAAAAAAGATAAATCAGAAGCTTTATTTAGAGCTTTAGGTAGATATGTAGAAAGTTTAAATGGTCGTTATATCACTGCTGAAGATGTAGGAACAACTGAAGACGATATGGATATTATCTTTGAAGAGACTGATTACGTAGTTGGTTTATCTGAAAGTCACCAATCTAGTGGTAACCCAAGTCCTAAAACTTCATTAGGTGTATTTGTTTCTATGAAACGCGCAGCTAAAGAAGCATTTGGAACAGATGATTTAAACGGGAAAACAGTTGCTGTTCAAGGTGTTGGACACGTTGCTTACGAACTATGTCGTTATTTACATGAAGCAGGTGCTCAATTAGTTGTAACGGATATTAACCAAGAAGCTGTAGATAGAGTTGTAAATGACTTCAACGCTCAAAGTGTCGGTATTAATGATATATATGATGTAGATGCTGATATCTTTGCACCTTGTGCTTTAGGTGGCGTATTAAATGATGATACTATCGCACGTTTAAAAGTTAAAGTCGTATGTGGTAGTGCAAACAACCAATTACAAGACATAGATGTACACGGTGCTCAATTAGAAGATAAAGGTATTGTATATGCGCCTGACTTCGTTGCTAACTCTGGTGGTGTTATCAACGTTGCGGATGAATTAGATGGATACAATGAAGTACGTGCTATCTCAAACATTGAAAAAATCTATGACCAAATGGATAAAGTGTTTGAAATTAGTAAGCGAGATCAAATTACTACTGCACGTGCAGCTGAAATTTTAGCTGAAGAACGCATTGAACAACTTATGAATGTTAGAAGTAATTTCTTAAAAACTGAAAGATCTATCATTTCTAGAGGTAAAAAATAATGAAAAAAATTCTTGTACTTAATTTAGGAAGCACATCATCTAAAGTTGCAGTATTTAATAACTATGATATGTTATTTGAGGATGTTATCAGACATGATATCGATCAAACTAATCTTCCATTAATTGATCAAGTCCCATTTAGACTTGAAAGTATCAAGAACTCATTAAACCAACATCATATCTCACTACAAGCAATAGATGCTATTGCTTGTAGGGGTGGTGTTTTAAAGCCTATACAAGGTGGAACATATCTTGTTAATAACATCATGTATCAAGACTTGAAATCTTTTAAATATGGATTTCATGCCTCAAATTTAAGTGGTATTATCGGCTATACATTTGCTAAAGAATTAAATATACAGGCTTATATTGTTGATCCAGTCGTCGTAGATGAATTAATACCAGAAGCAAGAATTACTGGCATTAAAGGTATTGAAAGACGCAGTATCTTCCATGCATTAAACCAGAAATCAGTCGCTAAACAATATGCAGCTGATATGAACAAAGCATATGAAGATATTAATGTCATCGTCGCACATCTTGGAGGCGGTATAAGTGTAGGTGCTCATAGAAAAGGAAGAGTCATCGAAGTTAATGACGGCTTGTTAGGCGAGGGTCCATTTAGTCCTGAAAGAGCTGGCTCCATTCCAAATGATGCGTTAATTAAATGGGTTATTGATCACGATTTAAATGCTAAAGAAGCTAATAATGAATTAAGTAAAAATTCTGGGTTATTATCATATTTTGGTACAAATGATTGTTTAAAAGTAGAACAAATGATGGAAAATGGCGATAAAACTGCTAAACTTGTCTTAGATGCTATGTGTTATCAAATTGCTAAATCAATAGGGTCTTGCGCGGTCGTTTTAGAAGGTCAAATCGATCAAATTATCATAACTGGCGGATTAAGTTATTCAAAATATATCACAAATAAAGTAAAACAATATGTATCTTGGCTACAAAATGTTACTATATATAAAGGAGAAAAAGAAATGCACGCCTTAAATATTGGCGTAATGGACCTCTTACACGGTAAAATTAGTACCAAGTCATATGAATAAGGAGTAATACTATGTCTAAAGAATATGATTTAGTCGTTCTAGGTGGCGGTACGGCAGGCTATGTATCAGCAATTCGTGCTTCACAACTAGGAAAAAAAGTCGCAATTGTAGAGAAATTTAAGTTAGGTGGAACTTGTTTACATAAAGGTTGTATACCTACAAAATCATATTTAAAAACTGCAGAAATTTTAAGATACATACAACATTCAAACGAATATGGTATTAAAACTGCTTCAGCTGATTTTGAAATGACGGATGTTGTTGCTAAGAAAGATGAAACAGTTACTACGATGTACAATGGTGTACAAAGTTTGATGAAAAAATACAAAATTGACATTTACGAAGGTAATGGGAGAATTCTCGGACCTTCATTGTTCTCGCCTCAAGCTGGAACAGTATCTGTTGAATTTGAAAATGGCGAATCAGAACTACTCGTTAATCAACATGTATTAATTGCAACAGGGTCAAGACCAATTGAATTACCATTCTTAAAGTTTAACCATCAAACCATCATTTCAAGTGATGATATGATGCAATTAGAAACGTTGCCTGAAAGCATGTTAATTATCGGTGGCGGTGTAATTGGACTTGAGTTTGCATCTTTACTAAATGATTTAGGTGTAAAAGTAACAGTTGTTGAAGCTGGGCAATCCATTATCCCTAACGAACAACGAGAAATCAGTAAAACGATTAAACGTAGCTTTGAAGAAAATGGCATAACCATTCATGAGAAATGTCCTTTATCCGAACAAGATGTCAACATACATGATAAACATGTAGATGTCACACTTCAAAATGAGCAACAAACTTTTGAAAAAGTATTAGTCGCAGTTGGTAGAACACCGAATACTGAAGATTTAGGATTGAACAACACAAAAATAAAGACCGATGAAAAAGGCTATATACTAACAAATGATGTTTATCAAACAGATGATAAACATATTTATGCGGTTGGAGATGTCATCGGCAATTATCAATTAGCACATGTTGCAACTAAAGAAGGCACAATTGCAGTAGAGCATATGTTTGATCAAAATCCTATCACATTAGATTACTTAACAGTACCAAGATGTATATATACAAATCCTGAAATTGCATCGATAGGGATGACTGAACAAGATGCAAAAGCGCAAAATATTAATTTCAAAAAATTTAAAGTACCATTTAAAGCGATTGGCAAATCCGTCATCGAAAATAATGGACTTGGTGAATGTATATTAATTAAAGATATAGACAATGAAAAAGTGCTTGGCATTCATATGATTGGTGCAAAAGTGACTGAATTAATTAATGAAGCAGCTCTATTTACATTTATGAATGGCTCTACTGAAGAACTAGCAACTACTGTACATGCACATCCTTCAATTGGAGAAGTGCTCATGGAACTAGGGTTAAAATCTGAGAATCGTGCTATTCACGTCTAAAGAGGAGAGATTAGATGTTAGATTATAAGACTGTCGGATTAACGCATGAAGACTTAAAAGAAATTTATAAATGGATGTTATTAGGTAGAAAAATTGACGAAAGAATGTGGCTACTTAACCGAGCAGGTAAACTACCGTTTGTTATTAGTTGTCAAGGTCAAGAAGCAACACAAATTGGCACATATTATGCACTAAAAGACGAAGACGTATTAGCACCTTACTATAGAGATTTAGCTTTAGTTACAGCTCGTGGTATTTCTGCAGAAGAATCTATGTTAGCTGCATTTGCAAAACAAGGTGATACTTCAAGTGGTGGTAAGCAAATGCCATCTCATTTTAGTAAAAAAGATTTATCTATTTTAACGCAAGGTTCTTGTGTAACAACTCAAGTGTTACATGCAGTTGGCGCAAGTTTATCACTTAAAATGGATGGCAAAGAAGCGATTGCACTTGCTACTTTAGGTGAAGGTAGTACGAGTCAAGGTGATTTCCACGAAGCAATGAACTTTGCTGGTGTTCATAAGTTGCCATTTATTTGTATTATCGAAAACAATAAATATGCCATTTCGGTACCAAGTCACTTACAGTACGCAACAGATGATTTATCATCTAGAGCTGCAGGTTACGGTGCATTTGGTGAACAAGTGGATGGTAATGATCCTATAGCTGTTTATGAAGCAGTTAAACGTGCAAGAGAACGTGCAATAAATGGTGAAGGACCAACACTTATTGAAGCATTATGTAGTCGTTTAACACCTCATTCTTCAGATGATGATGATAATTATCGTCCGGCAGAAGAAATGAAAGAAGTAAAAGACAGTGATTGTATGATTAAATTCAAAGAATATTTAGTTGAACATCAAGTTACAAACGATGAATGGTTCAGCCAAATTGAAGATGAAATTAAACAAGAAATCAATACTGCTACTAAAAATGCAGAAAAAGCACCTTATCCATTACCGGAAGAAGCTTTAACACATGTATATGATCAAGGAGGCGAAAAGAATGCCTAAGTTATCCTATCTTGACGCGATTAATCAAGCAATGGACCAAGCGATGGAAAAAGACAATAATGTATTTGTTATCGGCGAAGATGTTGGTCTAAAAGGCGGCGTATTTGGCGCAACTAAAAATTTATACAACAAATATGGTGAAGGACGCGTGATCGATTCACCATTAGCAGAATCAAATATAGTGGGTGCTTCAATTGGTGCAGCTATGATGGGTAAAAGACCGGTATCTGAAATTCAATTTGCAGAGTATATCGTTCCGGCAACAAATCAAATCATCAATGAAGCAGCTAAAATAAGATACCGTTCTAATAATGATTGGGATTGTCCTTTAACAATTAGAAGTCCATTTGGTGGCGGAATTCATGGCGCATTATATCATTCACAAAGTATTGAGAGTATATTCTGTTCAACACCAGGCTTAAGAGTTGTCATTCCATCAACACCATATGATGCTAAAGGATTACTTCTTGCGGCAATTGAAGATAATGATCCTGTACTATACTTTGAACATAAAAAAGCATACAGACTATTAAAAGAAGAAGTTCCTGAAGAATATTATACTGTACCAATCGATAAAGCAGATGTTAAACGAGAAGGTTCAGATATTACAGTATTCACTTATGGATTATGTGTAAATTACGCACTTCAAGCAGCTGAAATATTATCAACTGAAGGTATAGATGCAGAAATAGTAGATTTACGTTCATTATATCCACTAGATAAAGAAACAATTATTAATTGTGCGAAAAAGACTGGCAAAGTATTGGTTGTAACTGAAGATAATTTAGAAGGTAGTGTCATGAGTGAAGTATCTGCCATAATAGCTGAAAATTGCTTATTTGATTTAGACGCACCAATTGCAAGACTTGCAGGTCCAGACGTACCAGCTATGCCATTTTCACCACCTATGGAAGATTTCTTTATGATGAATCCTGTGAAAATAGAAGAAAAAATGAGAACGTTAGCTGAATTTTAGGAGGTTAAATTATGGACGTAAAGATGCCGAAACTTGGAGAAAGTGTTCATGAAGGTACAATCGAACAATGGCTCGTTAAACCAGGTGACACAATTGAAGAGTACGATGCACTGTGCGAAGTGATAACAGATAAAGTAACAGCTGAAGTCCCTTCAACATTTAATGGAACAATTAAAGAAATTGTTGTCGAAGCTGGTGAAACAGTAGATGTTGGAACAGTTATTTGTACTATGGAAGTTGAAGGTGAAACATCAGAGGATAACAATAATAGTGCTGATGAACAAACTGAACCAGACGTAACTAAAGAAGACCAACCTGCAAAAGCTGAAACACCTGTTTCTAATGAACCACAAGAAGGTCCAATGAATAACGGTCAATATTCACCTGTTGTATTTAAATTAGCAAGTGAAAATAATATTGATTTAAATAAAGTTAAAGGTACTGGTAATTTAGGAAGAGTGACTAAAAAAGATATTTTAAATGCAATTGAAAATGGTGTTCCAACTGAAGATACATCATCTAAACAAGTAGAAGCACCAACTCAAGAAATTGCTGAAAATACTGTTCAACCAGAAACGTCTTCTTTACCTGGTGATTCAATTCCAGTCAATGGTGTAAGAAGAGCAATTGCGAATAAAATGTTGCAAAGTGTTCATGAAATTCCACATGCTTGGATGATGGTCGAAGTTGATGCTACAGATCTTGTTAAAACAAGACAGCATCATAAATCATCTTTCAAACAAAATGAAGGATATAACTTAACATTCTTCGCATTTTTCGTAAAAGCTGTTGCAGAAGGATTGAAGAAATATCCGATGTTAAATAGTACTTGGGCAGGCGATGAAATTAAAATTCATAAAGATATTAATATTTCAATCGCAGTAGCAAGTGAAGATAAATTATATGTACCTGTTATTAAAAATGCTGATGATAAATCAATCAAAGGTATCGCTCGTGAAATTAATGATCTTGCAACTAGAGGAAGAAAGCATAAATTAACTTCTCAAGATATGCAAGGTGGTACATTCACAGTCAATAATACAGGTTCATTTGGCTCAGTATCATCAATGGGTATTATCAATCATCCACAAGCTGCTATTCTACAAGTAGAATCTATTGTGAAACGACCTGTAGTTGTCAATGATATGATCGGTATTCGTGATATGGTTAATTTATCATTATCCATTGATCATAGAATATTAGATGGTTTAATGGCCGGTGAATTCTTAAAATATGTAAAAGAAAGATTACAAAGCATGACAATCGAGAACACATCTATATATTAATAAAACCTTGTCATTGTTTTACCCTTAAATCTCCTGTAAAATAGACTTATCTATTATTACAGGAGGCTTTTTTTATGGAAATGGATTTCAATTTATATATGAACGACGTAGTCAATTCTGCGAGAAATGAAATAGAAGCGGCTGGATACAAACAATTAACAACTAAAGAAGAAGTTGAAGAAACTTTCAACAAACCAGGTACAACATTTGTTATGGTTAATTCAGTTTGTGGATGTGCAGGCGGTATCGCAAGACCAGCAGCACAACATGCGTTACACTATGATAAATTACCAGATCAATTAGTAACTGTATTTGCTGGTCAAGACAAAGAAGCAACAGAAACAGCACGTGATTATTTCGAAGGTTACCCACCATCAAGTCCATCATTTGCTTTTCTTAAAGATGGCAAAATTGTCAAAATGATTGAAAGACATGAAATCGAAGGTCACGATCCAATGAGTGTTATTACAAACATTCAAGCACTATTCGAAGAGTATTGCGAAGAAGTGTAAAGGAACGGTTCATTTCTTATGCAAATAAAACCGTACAGAATAGGATATAGAACATTAAAAACTGCCCTAGGGATGACATTAGCTGTCATCCTTTCTAGGTTAATCGGCTTAGATAATTATGCATCCAGTGCTATTCTTGTTGTATTATGCATTAAGGATACAAGAGTTAAATCATTTGAAGCTGCAATATATAGATTTATAGCATGTTTAATAGCAATTATGATTGGTTCAGTATTTTTCACTTATTTAGGAAGTACGCCTATTATACTTGGTATTATGGTCCTTTTATTTATACCCGTAACAGTCATGATTGGTGTACAAGAAGGAATTGTAACAAGCTGTGTTATTATACTTCATCTGTATATGGCTAAAACGATTGATATGAATGTTGTCGTAAATGAAATTTTATTACTTATAATTGGTATAGGTATAGCTTTAATCATGAATATGTTTATGCCAAGTTTAGATTATAAACTTAACAATTATAAACGCAAAATAGAAGACGACTTTATATTAATAACCTTTATTTATAGTCAATGCTTACAAGATCCAAATAAGAAAATTAATGTACCGTCATTCGATATCGTTTCGGAAAATATTAGAAAAGCTAAATCATTAGCATTTAGAGAAGTTAAAAATCATTTTGTGAGAAATGAGAACTCTTACTATCATTATTTTGATATGAGAGAAGAACAATTAACTTTATTAAAAAGAATGAAAAAATTAATCGAATCCATGCAACACAGTCAACATGCACATCATTTATGTAGTCAATTGTTATTAGAAGTATCACAAAACGTACAAGGTAACGATTACTCTCTTATGAGATTGCATAACCTATATGATATTAAAATAAAATTACAATCTATCGAGCTACCAAAATCACATCAAGAATTAGAAAGTATCGCAGCACTATTTCAACTATTAAACGAAGTAGAAGAATACTTACTAATCAAATCACAATTCGGTAGCCTTAAGAAGTAAAAACGCAATGCTATATGGCATTGCGTTTTTTGTGTATATAGTGGGGAGATGTGAGTTAATGTTGACTTTAACTCACATGTTTTCCGATCTCGTGAGTTAATATTGTCTTTAACTCACATCTTTCCTAATCTCGTGAGTTAATGGTGCCTTTAACTCACATGTTTCTTAATCTCGTGAGTTAATATTGTCTTTAACTCACATCTTTCCTAATCTCGTGAGTTAATATTGTCTTTAACTCACATCTTTCCTAATCTCGTGAGTTAATATTGTCTTTAACTCACATCTTTCCTAATCTTGTGAGTTAATGTTGCCTTTAACTCACATCTTTCCTATTCTCGTGAGTTAATATTGTCTTTAACTCACATCTTTCACAATCTCGTGAGTTAATGTTGGCTTTAACTCACGAGTTCCACATATTCTAATAATACCTAATTAAAATTTGTATCTCTCCCCAAAACAAAAAGCGCTACTCATCATGAGCTAGCGCTTTTAAACTATATTATTAATTTAATAGGAATGGTAAGATACCTGATAATACAAGTGCAGCTACGATTGCTACTAACATTACGATGATTATAATTTTACGTACATTCTTATTTCCCATGATAACCCTCTCTTTAAACATTAGTTTTGTATATATTTATCAACTATTATACACTAGATTATGAGATATTTAAATAAATGAAAAGAGGGACAATCATGATTAATGAAGAAAGATTATTAAATACTTTTATGGAACTTGTAAAGGTAGATTCTGAATCTAAAAATGAAAGAAAGATTGCTGACTTATTAAAGCAAAAGTTTACGGATTTAGGTTTAGATGTTAAAGAGGATGACTCTCAAAGCGAAACTGGTTATGGTGCTGGAAATTTAATTTGTAAATTAAAAGGTGAAGATTCTAGCAAGACACCGATTTATTTTACAAGCCATATGGATACTGTTACACCTGGTAATAATATTGAACCTGAATTATGTGAAGATGGTTACATTTATTCTAAAGGCGAAACAATCTTAGGTTCTGATGATAAAGCTGGTTTAGCTGCAATTTTAGAAGCTATTCAAGTTATTAAAGATAACAATATTCAACATGGTGATATCGAGTTTATCATTACAGTTGGTGAAGAATCTGGTTTAGTTGGTGCTAAAGCTTTAAATCCTGATGATATTCAAGCGAAATATGGCTTTGCTATTGATGCACCTGGTAAAGTAGGTACAACTGTTGTAGCAGCTCCTACACAAGCTAAAATAGAAGCTATTATTAAAGGTAAAACAGCACACGCTGGATTAGAACCTGAAAAAGGTGTTTCTGCGATTAATATTGCTGCTAAAGCTGTTAGTCATATGAACTTAGGACGTATCGATGAAGAAACGACTGCTAATATCGGTAGATTCGAAGGTGGAACAGCAACAAATATTGTAAGCGATCATGTATATATTTTAGCAGAAGCTAGATCTTTAGATGACGAAAAAATGAATCAACAAGTTACACATATGAAAGAAGCATTCGAGAAAACTGCTGAAGAATTCGGATGTTCTGCTGAAGTTAATGTACAAATTATGTACCCAAGCTTTAACTTAACTGAAGAAGACGATGTTGTTCAATTAGCCGTTAAATCTTCTGAAAAAATTGGACGTAAAGCAGACCTTGTTAAACTAGGTGGCGGATCTGACGGAAATGTTATTAGTGGATTCGGAATTCCTACTGTTATTTTAGGTGTTGGATATGAATATATTCATACAACAAATGAACGTATGTCAGTTGAAGAATTACAAAAAATTACAGAACAAATCGTTGCAATTGCTGAACTTGCATAAAAATTCAGTATGTAAACGTATTCATTTGAAATTAAAGACTTTATAGACGAAAAACGTATTCAAACTATGTTAAAATGTACTAGAAAATGAAAAAAAGTGAGGTTAATTTCATGACACAACAAATAGGTGTAGTTGGTTTAGCTGTAATGGGTAAAAACTTAGCTTGGAATATTGAATCACGTGGTTACTCAGTTTCAGTGTATAACCGTTCAAAAGAGAAAGTCGACCAAATGGTTGAAGAGTCACAGGGTAAAAATATACATCCAAACTATTCAATCGAAGAGTTTGTAGATTCATTAGAAAAACCAAGAAAAATTTTACTTATGGTAAAAGCTGGTGAAGCTACAGATAAAACAATCGATAGCTTACTACCATTATTAGATAAAGGTGACATCCTTATCGATGGCGGAAACACTAACTATTTAGATACGATTCGTAGAAATCAATACTTAGATGAAAGTGGAATAAACTTCATTGGAACAGGTGTTTCAGGTGGAGAAGAAGGTGCTTTAACTGGTCCTTCAATTATGCCTGGTGGTCAGAAAGAAGCTTATGAATTGGTTGCACCAATTTTAGAAAGCATTTCTGCAAAAGCTAGCGATGGTTCTCCATGTGTAACATATGTTGGTCCAGACGGTGCTGGTCACTATGTAAAAATGGTGCATAACGGTATTGAATACGCAGATATGCAATTAATCGCTGAAAGTTATGACTTAATGAAACGTGTATTACACATGGATCATAAAGAAATTGCTGAAACGTTTAAATCATGGAACGCTGGTGAATTAGAAAGTTATTTAATTGAAATCACAGGCGAAATCTTTAATAAATTAGACGAAGATGGTACACCATTAGTTGAAAAAATTATGGATAAAGCTGGACAAAAAGGTACTGGTAAATGGACTTCAATTAATGCTTTAGAATTAGGTATTCCATTAACAATTATTACTGAATCTGTATTTGCTAGATTTATTTCTTCATTCAAAGATGAAAGAGTTAAAGCAAGCACAGCGTTTAATCCAGAAATAACTGAGTTTGATGGTGACAAAGAAGCATTCTTAGAACAAATCAGACAAGCACTTTATATGAGTAAAATCTGTAGTTATGCACAAGGATTTGCTCAAATGAAAACTGCTAGTGAAACAAATAACTGGAACTTAAAATTAGGTGAGTTAGCTATGATTTGGAGAGAGGGTTGTATCATCCGTGCGCAATTCTTACAAAAAATCAAAGACGCTTACGATAATGATTCATCATTAACAAACTTATTATTAGATCCTTACTTCAACGATATCGTTGCAAAATATCAAGGTTCATTAAGAGAAGTATCAGCGACTGCAATCAAAGCAGGAATTGCAACACCTGGTTTTTCTTCAGCAATCAATTACTTTGATAGTTACCGTTCAGAAGATTTACCTGCCAACTTAATTCAAGCACAACGCGATTACTTTGGTGCGCATACTTATGAACGTAAAGACAAAGAAGGTATTTTCCATACTGAATGGACTAAATAATTTGATATAACAAAACAACCCGTTATCTCCAAGAGATAGCGGGTTGTTTTTTAATTCATACTTTTATGATCAATAGGTATCCAAAGTTGTACTTTAGAAGTTTCTTGATCAAAATTAACATCAAGAGGGTATACCTCAACATAAAAATCATCATGTAAATAAGGCATTTTAAGTTGCCATTGATTTTCAATATGGTGCCAAGCTTCACTCACTACAAAATCTAATTCACCTTGTAAATTAAACGTCGCGAAATGATGTCCAGGTAAATAATAATTATCTAAATGACCTGGATATCTTTCACTAGGAACACCTACAAATACTTCGAGTCCATCTAAAAGTGGTCTTCGAATAACGAATAGTTGATTAGGTTTAACATCATTATATTTAATAAAGTCTTCTATGTAATTATTCTCTAATAACATTTCTAATAAGTCAGGTATTAAAAAATGATTATCTAGTTCATTTGAATGATAATGATGATTCTTTCCTACTAACTTTAAATCATCTTTGTATTGTAATGAATAATTTAACGGTTCTGTTTCTGTAGAAGTTAATTTAATAGAGACTCTTTTTTTAATTTTAAGCATAGATTGATGTGTCTTCGTTTGTAGCGGACTTATGCCATGATATGCATTAAAATCATGAGCGAATGCATGCGCATCTCTGTATCCATACTTTAAGGCGATATCTAAAATACGTGTATGACCACTTAAAATATCAAACGCCGCTTCTGTCATTCTTCTAGCAAGTTGATATTCAATAGGTGTCATACCAATAACCATCGTAAATGATTGATTCAAGTGAAAAGGGGACTTTTCAACGTGATCGCTCAAAGTTTGTAAATCGATATCGCTCAATAGATGATCTTCAATGTACACAATTGCTCTTTGTAAATCTTTAATTACTTCCAATGTTCAGTCACTCCTGTTGGCGGAAAGATTAGTTAATATCGTCCCACCATTTAAATCCATCAATAGACAATAATAATTGACTCTTAATCGGTCCATTAGTACCCGCTCTATAATTAGGGAACGGTGCTTTATCATTGTCCCACACATTTTGTATCACATCTACATATTTCCAAGTTGCTTTTAATTCTTCCCAATGCGTAAAGTTTGTTGAATCACCTTTAAGACAGTCGAAGATTAAGTTCTCATATGCATCAACTGTATTCATTTTATCTTGTGCACTCATTGCGTATGATAATTGAACAGGTTCTGTTTCTATGCCTTGAACTTGTTTTTTAGCATTTAAATGTAGTGAAAGACCTTCATTAGGTTGAATATTAATGACAAGTAAATTTGATTCTAGTTCTGAATCACGTTGATAATATAAATTCATTGGTACTTCTTTGAATTCAACAACGACTTGAATACCTTTTTTCTTCATTCTTTTACCAGTTCTAATAAAGAATGGTACGCCAGCCCATCTGAAATTATCTATCAATACTTTACCTGCAACGAAAGTAGGGGTATTAGAGTCATCTGCTACTTTATCTTCTTCTCTATAGCTTTTAACTTCTTCGCCTTCAATTTGACCTTTATCATATTGTCCTCTAACAAAGTTCTGTTTAACTTCAGACTCATCTAAAGCTCTAATTGAACGCAATACTTTTACTTTTTCATTTCTAACATCTTCACTGTTTAAACTAATAGGTGGTTCCATTGCTAATAAAGCAACCATTTGTAACATATGGTTTTGGAACATATCTTTTAATGCGCCACTATTTTCATAGTATCCGCCACGATCTTCTACACCTAATATTTCAGAAGATGTTACTTGGATATTAGAAATATATTTATTATTCCATAATGGTTCGAACATCGCATTCGCAAATCTTAACACTTCGATATTCTGTACCATATCTTTACCTAAATAATGGTCGATTCTGTAAATTTCTTCTTCTTTAAATGAACGTCTAATTTGTTCATTTAATTCTTCAGCAGATGCTAAATCTGTGCCGAAAGGTTTTTCAATAATTAAACGTTTGAAACCGTCAGTATCTGTTAAACCTGAAGATTTTAAGAAATCTGTAACAGTTCCAAAGAATTGAGGTGCCATTGCTAAATAAAATAATCGATTACCTTCTAATTGATACTGTTCATTTAACTCATTTGAAAAAGCTAATAATTCTTCATAACTAGAAGGGTCACTAACATCGTGCGATTGATAAAACACATGTTCCATAAATTCATCTAACTTGTCTGTATTCTGTACATGTTTCTCTACTGAAGCTTTAATTTCATTTCTGAACTTTTCAGTAGTCCAATCTCTTCGACCAACACCAATTATTGCGATGTGCTCGTCTAATTGATTTTGTTGATATAAATGAAAAATAGATGGGAATAATTTACGGTGACTTAAATCACCTGTAGCCCCAAATATTGTAATTAAGCATGGAATATTTCTAGTTTCGGTTGTCATTTATTTACCTCGATTCTCTAACTTTTTCACAATTTACAATATTAATTATTATAACATGTTAGTGATTGATATTCTTCCATTTGAACTGTTAAATTTTCAATTTATTCAGTAAGTTGTATAATCATCATCATTTTTATGTATTTTTATAAATCATTGTATGATACATGTTATAATAATATCGTAAGGAGGAAGACGATGGAACTCACATTTTTAGGCACAAGTGCCGGATTACCGACTAAAGAAAGAAATACACAATCAATTGCCTTTAATTGCCTACCTCACGTCAATCAACTATGGTTATTTGATGTTGGTGAAGCAACTCAACATCGAATATTACATACTGGCATTAAACTTGGCAAAATAAGTCATATATTTATTACGCACTTACATGGTGACCATATATTTGGATTACCTGGATTATTAACAAGTCGTTCCTTCCAAGGTGGTAAAGATAAACCTTTAACAATCATTGGCCCTAAAGGTATAGCAAAGTTTATACAAACGGCATTAGAAATTTCTCAATCAAATTTAAATTATCCGATAACTGTAAATGAATTCAACACGGAAACCGAACTTAATATTGATGGCTTTCATATTAAAGCTTTACCTTTAAAACATGGTATATTATCTGTCGGTTATCGCATCACAGCACCTGATATTGAAGGGAAGCTTGATGTTGAAAAACTTAAAGCAATCGGAATAGAGCCTGGACCAAAATATCAAGAAGTAAAAGCAAACGAAACTTTTGAATATGAAAATCAAACTTATCAATCTAAAGATTTCAAAGGTCCTAAGAAAAAGGGGAAAGTGATTACAATCTTTGGTGATACGATGCCATGTCAAAATGAACATATCCTTGCTCAAGATGCAGACGTTATTGTTCATGAAACAACGTATATCGAAGGCGATAAAAAATTAGCCAATTCTTATTATCATAGTCATATTGAAGATGTCTTTCAATTAATGACTGATGTTAATGTAAAAAAAGGTCTATTCACACATTTATCTAATCGATATGAATTAGAAGATATTCAAACAGTTGAAGCCACATTGCGTTCAGCTGTAACTCATGACTTTAAATTTGTAAAAGATTATGACCAATTTCAAATATAAAAAAACATCTCATCTTATATGTATTTTAAGATGAGATGTTTTTTTGTAACTTATTCAATTAATCTTCATCCGCTTCTGCAAGTTCGATACTTCTCTTAACAGCTGCGTTTAAACAATCTAAGAAAATAGCTTCAATGTCATGGTTGCTTAACGCATTTAAACCAGCTTGCGTTGTACCACCTTTAGACGTAATATTTTTTCGTAATTGATCCATTTTTAAATCAGAACGTTCAATCATTTTACCAGTACCAATAATCAACTCTTTAATAGACTCTTCAACTTGAGATTGCTCGATGCCTAATTTAGTACCAGCATTTACATATTGTTCAAATACGTGATATAAGAATGCAGGTCCACTACCAGTAATAGCTGTCACTTGATGTAAGTGATCTTCTTTAACTTCTAACGCTGTACCGAAAGCTTCAATAAGCGTTAATACTTCTTGTTTAGAATTAGGATCGAAGTTTGTAGAGAAACTAATACCCGTTACTGAATGCCCAACGTGCGCATTCGTATTCGGCATAATTCTAGCAATTGGATTATCAACTTGTAAATTATCTCTAATATAACTAATCGGTAAACCAGCCATAATTGAAATGAATTTATTATCACTCGTTATGAAAGGTTTAATGCGTTCAGCTAATTTTAAGAAATCATAAGGTTTTGTACTTAAGAATACATAATCTGCATCTTTTAACAATTCTTCATCATCATAACTATAGCTAACGCCTAAAGCTTCATGATAACTTTCCAATGCTTCTTGGTTCGACTTATTTGTTAAATAAATATTTTCAGGTTCAATCGACTTACTGTTAACAATTCCAGTGAATATCGCGTTTGCCATATTACCAGATCCATAAAACACAATTTTCATAATAAAATCACTCACTTCCATATGAATTCATTTTAATTATAAAGAAATATAATCTTATGTCAAAATTGCTTGTATCGTATTTAGTTTTTTTGAAGTGTTATGATACATTATACATAACAATGAATAAAGGATGAGTTAAATGATCGGTAAACATTATTTATTAACTGGTGCCACAGGTTCACTAGGGGAGAGCTTGATACAATCATTGAATAATCATGGTGCTTACGTTTCAATAATTGTTAGAAATGTGGATAAAGCCAATCATTTAATGACGACATATAAAAATATTAAAGAAGTCTTTATATTAGATATGAATGACACCGCGCAAGTCGAACAATTTAATCTTGCACAGAACAATACGTATGACGGAATTATTAATAATGCTGGGTTAGGTTACTTTAAATCTAATGAGGCACATTCAAGTGATGAAATAAAGGATATTTATCATACGAATCTCGTGAATTTAATAATACTATTGAACCGTATATTACCTTATTTAAAAAGAGGGGCATCAATCGTTAATATTTCATCGATTTCTTCTAAAGTGACAACACCATATGGTAGCCATTATGCAGCGTCAAAAGCAGCTTTGAGTAGTTTCACAAATGCTTTAAGACTTGAACGCGAAGATTTACATGTACTTAATGTCAATCCAGGACCTTTCAAATCACAATTTCATGCTAAAGCAGACCCTTCTGGCCACTTTGAAAAGCTTACATCTCAAATACAACTTAATGTTGAAGATTTGAGTGAACAAATTGTTAAAAGTATGATTAAAAGAAAAATAGAAATAAACGAACCGAAATGGATGGATTTAGGATTGAGGTTTTATCAATTAGCACCTCGTACATTTGAAAAATTATTTAAGCAAAGTTTTTTGAGTAAAAAGATATAAATAGAGTCTGGGAAATTTAATCTTCTCCCAGACTCTTTTCTTTTATTGTAAGTGATTTGTGTATTCAATATTTTTAACGATTGAACGAGCGTGCTTAATTTGAGCTTCTGATAATGTTCCATTATAACTCTGAATACTTTCTTTCAATTGCTCTGGTGAACTTGCACCTGTAATAATAGAGCCAAGTGCGTCAAATGATTTCAAATAACTGAATGTAACACTTGATAAATCATCATATTCTTTATTCAGTTGAGAAATAGTATCCGATAAATCATTATAATTGTATTCTAGTAAGCCATCTTTAAATTTACGATCTAGTACTTCGTTTGATTTATGAGTTAATAAACCTTTAGAAACTGGACCTCTTGCTAATATTTTAACACCATGCTCGTTAATCTTTTCTAAAAGACTTTCAGGGCGATTATCTAAAATACTAAACTGCATCATAATTGTTTCAATGTTACTGTTTTTCAAATAATAATCGATAACATTAGGTCTAATTGACGAAATACCATATGCTTTTATAAGACCTTGTTCTTTTAATCTTTCGAATGCTTCTATTGTTTCATCTTTGTTATCTTCAATCGTACCGCCATGTAACATATATAAATCTAATTGTTCTAAATCCAATCTTTGTAAAGTTTCTTTAATGCTTTTCATAATGTGTTCTTTAGAAGGGTCCCAAAAGTGTTCTTGTTTCTCTTTATCAAAATGATTACCAACTTTTGATCCAATGACAATATCTTGTTGATCTTGATATTTTTTCAAAAGTTTTCCTACGATTTTTTCATTCTCACCGTAATCATATAAATCAGCAGTATCAAAATATGTGATATCTTGTTTGATTGCTTCATCAACAATTGTTTCTGCATGGTTAATATCTGTTCCTAAACTCATACAACCTAATCCGACTTCTGAAATTTCAATGCCACTTTTCAATGTATTCTTTTGCATATTGAAGCTCCTTTCGCTACACTTTATATATTAAGTTTACCAGATAAATTATTTTAATGAAAAGAGGCACACTTATAATGAAACTAACTGAAGAAACGATTTCGAAAGAAACGATATATGATGGCCGTATTATTAAGCTAGAAAAACATCAAGTTACACTTCCAGACGGGCAAACGAGTGAACGCGAAGTCGTATTACATAATGGTGCAGTATCCGTATTAGCAATAACGCCAGAAAATGAAGTATTAGTAGTGGAACAATATAGAAAAGCAATGGAAAAGACATTAATCGAAATTCCTGCTGGTAAATTAGAAATAGGGGAGGAACGTGAATCGGCTGCACTTAGAGAATTAGAAGAAGAAACAGGATACGTTGCAGATAAACTCGAACTCATAGGTGAAGTATATGGATGTCCAGGGTTCTGTAGCGAGAAAGTAAGTATTTATATCGCGAAAGATTTAAAAGAAGGAAAAGTAAATTTAGACGAGGATGAGTTCTTGAATTTAACTAAAATTCCAATTGATCAAATACAGTCATTATTATCAGAACATAAAATTGAAGATGCAAAAACAATGATAGCCTTCCAATACTTATTATTAAATTATAATCATTCTAAATAAAAAGATATTTTTTCTTGCTTTTTGAGAAGATTATTGGTATTTTAGTATACGAATACATTACTAATTGATAATGATTATTTTTTAGAAAGAAGGTGTCAAGTTGGAAGAACGTATACAACGTGTGAAAGAACAATTACACAAAGCTTCCTACAAACTAACTCCGCAAAGAGAAGCGACAGTTAGAGTATTACTTGAGAATGAAGCCGATCATTTAAGTGCAGAGGACGTTTACCTAAAAGTTAAAGATAAGGCACCTGAGATTGGTCTCGCAACTGTCTATCGTACGTTAGAACTATTAGCTGAATTAAAAGTAGTCGACAAAATTAACTTTGGCGATGGTGTTGCTAGATTCGATTTAAGAAAAGAAGGGGCAAAACATTTTCACCACCATATGGTATGCATGGAATGTGGCGCAGTTGATGAAATCGAAGAAGATTTATTAGAAGACGTAGAACGTCGTGTTGAAAAAGAATTTAACTTTAAAATTTTAGACCATCGATTAACTTTTCATGGTATTTGTCATAGATGTCACGAAGAATAAATCTATACTGGACGTTACTAAATGAAGTTTTATACTGATTTTAGTGATGTCTTTTTTTATGGTAAAATAATGACAACAATGAGGTGAATTCATGGAACAAATCATAAATGAGTTTATAGATTTTATAAGATTAGAAAAAGGTTTGAGTCAAAATACAATCCAATCGTACCAAAGAGATTTAAAGCAATATAACCAATACATAACTGAACATAAAATTAGTCATATAGACAACATTGATCGTATTGTGATACAAAAATATTTTGCACATCTTAAACAAGAAGGTAAATCAGCTAAGACAATTGCGAGACTGGCAGCGACAATTAGGAGCTTTCATCAATTTGCGATTAGAGAAAAGTACGCCGTTAAAGATCCAACAATATTGATTGAAACACCTAAATACGAACAAAAGCTTCCAGATGTATTGAGTGAAGATGAAGTGAATCAACTCTTAACATTTACACATATTACAAATCCTAGAGATGAACGAGACCGTACGATGCTTGAACTTTTATATGGCACGGGCGTTCGTGTAAGTGAATTGATTCAATTAAATGTAGAAGACGTCAATTTGACGATGGGATTTATTAGAGTGTTTGGTAAAGGAAATAAAGAACGAATCGTACCACTTGGTGAACATTTAATGGGCATATTAAGAAACTACATCCAGGAAGTTCGTCCAAATTTATTGAAGAAACATGTTACAGATATATTATTCTTAAATGCACGTGGTACAGCTTTAACGCGACAAGGATTTTGGAAAATATTAAAAAAAATCGGCTTAGAAAAAGGGATAACGAAAACTTTAACACCTCATACTTTAAGGCATTCTTTTGCGACGCATTTGCTTGAAAATGGTGCAGACTTGAGGGCAGTGCAAGAAATGCTCGGACATTCCGACATTTCTACAACACAACTTTACACACACATCTCTAAAAAACAAATACGTGAGATGTATTTAACGTATCACCCTAGAGCCAAAAAGGAGAAGAAAAATGAAGAACAATAAACAACAACAAAATGAATCAAAAAAATATGTCACTTTAGCAATTTTATTAACTTTTGCTGTCGCTTGGGGTCTTATTTATTGGTTATTTATTGTCTAGCGTGACGTTGTTTATATGCTGAAATACGACTTTCTATCACTTCAGTACGATCTCTTAGTAGATGATGATGTTTAATATAATCTGATACATCTGTATTATAGTTAAATTCAAAGTCATCAAATGTACTTTCTAAAGCACGATAGCTTGCATCTGTTAAAGGGAGTTGGATATTTTCATATGGATGACCTTGCTCAATGCGCATGATTTGTGAACGAATTAAAGATTGAAACGATGCTTTTTCAATACCTAAATGGCTAAAGTCATCATTTAATTCTGCAATTTGTAATGCTTTTTTATAAGTTTTTAGAGCGCCTTTGGTATTATCACGTCTATAGTGGTAACATGCTGTTGAGAACAATATTAAACTTACAATTGCATCATGCTTACTAAATTGAGTTTGATCTTTCCAATGATCTTCTAATATATCGTGACATTCAAAATAATGTCTTAAGACATGGAAATGATAGTGAAATGACATTATTTGTGTTTCCATTTAAAATCCCTCTCAGCATAGAATATTTATACGTAATCATGGTATAATAATTTTTAGATTTATGCACGTAAAAGGAATAGAAATGAGGAAGTTTTAAATGTATGAAGTAAAACTTGATGCCTTTGAAGGACCTTTGGATTTATTACTTCATTTAATACAAAAATACGAAATTGATATTTATGATATTCCAATGAAGGAACTAACCGAGCAATACTTAAGTTATATACATCAAATGAAAATATTAGAAATAAATGTAGCGAGTGAATATTTAGTGATGGCATCAGAGTTATTGATGATCAAAAGCAAATTATTACTACCTACACAACCATCAGATATTGATGAATTTGAAGATGATCCAAGGGACGATTTAGTTAGACAATTAATCGAATACCAAAATTATAAAGAATATGCTGAATTATTAAATCATAAAAAACAAGACAGAGAGCAAATATTCATCAAAAAGCCAGCAGATTTATCCAAATTTGAAGCCGTTCATGACAAACGTGCACCTTTAGATTTAGATATGACGGATTTAATTATTGCATACCAACGTACTAAACGTAGACAGAGATTTAATAAACCACAGAATGTTACCGTTAACGAAGATAGTTATACGATTGAAATGGCAACTGCTTCAATACAAGCACAACTTGCCCAACATAAGAGTTATAAATTTTTCGAGACATTGCCATCTGATTTATCTACAAATGTATTAGTAACGTTGTTCTTGGCAATATTGGAAATGATGAAATTAAGACAAATTGATGTATTTCAACAATATCAATTTGGAGAAATAACTATAAATCGAGGCGTGAATTATGTCAGTGAGTAAATTAGGATTATTAGAAGGATTATTATATTCATTAGGTGATGAAGGCATTGAAGTTAATCAGTTATGTGAGTTATTAGAATTAACGCCA
The DNA here is from genome assembly GCF_022386995.1 of Mammaliicoccus sp. N-M50. Taxonomy (NCBI): domain Bacteria; kingdom Bacillati; phylum Bacillota; class Bacilli; order Caryophanales; family Staphylococcaceae; genus Mammaliicoccus; species Mammaliicoccus sp. N-M50. The sequence goes on from NZ_JAJNJA010000002.1 coordinate 397,616, forward strand.
TCACAATTAAAAGATTTAGCAAATGAATATGATCGCGAAACATTACAAATTATTTTTTACGGTAATAAATGCATTCTTACAGCAAAGCCAATTATGCATCAATATCTTGAAAAATTAATGATAGATAATATGAATACAAAATTATCACAAGCTGCGTTAGAAACATTATCTATTATTGCATATAATCAACCTGTTACGAGAAGTGATATAGAAGTGATTCGTGGTGTAAATTCAGACGCTTCTGTTAAGACTTTAATTGCGAAAGGTGTCGTTGAATCAAAACATAACGATCAATCTAGAAGCCAATTATTGTATACGACAGATTACTTTCTAAATGTATTTGGACTGACTTCTTTAGACGAATTACCGAAATCAACAAATGAAGAAAATGAACAAGAAGAAATGGATTTGTTTTTTAGTAGCATGAACGAAAAACAAAACAATGAGGAGCAATCATAATGAGTGAAGAATTAGAGAGATTACAAAAAGTTATTGCGAAAAGTGGCTATACGTCACGTAGAAAAGCAGAAAAATTAATCGAAGAAGGGCTTGTATACGTTAATAATAAACAAGTAACTGAACTTGGCACTAAAGTGAAAGATTCTGATTATATCGAAGTAGAAGGTATTCCATTAGAAATGCCGGATAAACTATATATTTTATTTCATAAACCAACAAAAGTAATTACAAGTGTATCTGACGATAAAGGAAGAGCGGTTGTAACGGATTATTTTAAAGATATTAAGACGAGAATTTTCCCAGTTGGTAGATTAGATTATGATACATCAGGTTTATTAATTTTAACGAATGATGGTGAGTTTACAAACTTAATGACACATCCTCGTTATAAAATTCAAAAGAAATATGTAGCAAAATTAAAAGGCTATTTACTAAGAGAAGAAGTTAAACAATTAGAAAAAGGTATACAGCTAGAAGATGGATTGACACAACCTGCAATTGTAAAAGTAAAAAGTCAAGATAGAGAGCGTAATGTAACGCATGTGGAAATTACGATTACGGAAGGTAGAAATAGACAAGTTAGAAGAATGTTTAGTCATTTTGGACATGAAGTTGTTAAACTTACGAGAGTAGAATATGGGCCACTTAATTTAAAAGGCTTAAATGCTGGACAAGGCAGAACGTTATCACCTCATGAAATCAAAGTTTTAAGACATTTAGCACAAGATGGTAAATAATCTGTAAACGTTCACAATAATGCCACTAATCTGCTTTTTAGTCATGATATACTAGACAAAACACCATAACATTGCATATGTATGGTTTTTTTATTGTGTTAGGGAGGATTTTAAATGAAGAAAAAACAGAAGACTGTACTCCAAATTGTTATAACTGCAGTGATTTTAATTGCAATTGTATTTACAGTATGGTCCAGTCTTACGAAAGATAAGGATAAAGTAGCGCAAGTTGGAGATGATGCGCCACTTTTTGAACTCCAAACAGTTGATGGGAAAAAAGTTAATTTAAAAGATTTACGTGGGAAAGGTATTTTAATTAACTTTTGGGGGACTTGGTGTGAACCATGTAAACGCGAAATGCCTGAGTTAGAAAGACAATATCAAAACTACAAAGACAAAGGTGTTGAAGTCGTTGCGATACATGTCAGAAATAATCCTCAACAAATCAAACAATATTTAAGTTCATTAAAAGAAACACCAACATTCACAGTTGCGATGGATAACGATAATTTAGTAACAGATGCATACGGTATCAATCCATTACCAACTACGATAACGGTTGATAAAGATGGTAAAATAAAAACAAAGCATACTGGTGAACTTTCTAAAAAGCAAATCATAGAAGAAATGGAAAAGGTCAAAGTGAAATAGAGGGGGATTTAAAGTGAGCAACAAGCAAATTGTTTGTGAGTGCGGGCATAAGAACCCAGAAGGAACTCAATTATGCTTAAACTGTGGTCGCTTAATAAATGACGACTATGATAAGAAAAAGACAACCGACGTTATGCGTTACGATGGGCAAGCGATACGTTCGAAAACAAAAAACAGAACAATCTTAGATCGCATATGGAATTTCTTCGCTTCAATCAAAACAGGTGTTACTTTACTCGTATTAACGGTTATTGCAGCTTCAATTGGAACAATATTCCCGCAAGAATATTTTATTCCAATGAATGTGAATCCAGAACAATATTATTATGAACATTATGGTTCACTAGGCTTACTATATTATAAACTTGGATTCCACAATTTATATAGTTCATGGTGGTTCTTAATTCTGTTAGGTTTAGTAGCGTTCTCTATTATTACATCAAGTATTGATAGAGGGATACCTTTACATAAATCTTTGAAAAATCAAAGAACGAAAAAGCACAGTTCATTCTATAAACGTCAAAGATTAAACTTGCATTCAGAAGATCAAGTTAATCTAGATGAAATAAGTCAATCTTTTAAAGAAAAAAGATATAAAGTTAAACAAGATGGGAGTCATATCTTACTTGAAAAAGGACGTTTATCAAGATACGGTCCTTATATCAACCATACTGGTTTAATCATTTTATTATTTGGGGCAATGTTAAGATTCTTACCAGGCTTTTACTTAGATGATATGGTCTATGTGAAAGAAGGAGAAACGAAACCAGTACCAGGTACAGATAGAGGCTATTATATAAAAAATAACGACTTTATATATGAAGAATATGATCAAAAATCTCAATCTAATACAAACCCTGAATCAATTGACCCAAGTTTAAACAAAATTGCTAAGAACTACGAAACAAAAGCTACTTTGTATAAAAACAGTCAAGAAGAAGTAATTGGTTCAGATGCTAATTTAAAAGAAGTCGCTTCTGGTTCAATTAAAGTCAATCATCCATTGAAATATGATCACTTACAATTTTACCAAAGTAGCTTCGACAACTCGTTGTTAAAAGATATGACATTTAACTTAAAAACAAAAGACGGTAAAGCACTCGGGAAACCATTTACAGTCAATTTGGAAAGTCCTAAAAAGACTTATAAAATTACAGATGATTTAACAGTTAAGTTAAGAAGTTATGCACCAGATTACGAAAAAATAGAAAATGGTGTACTTGCAACTAAATCACCAAATCCAAATAATCCAGCTTTTGTGTTTGAAGTAACTGATAAGGGCAAACAATCAGAATTTAGTTTCTTAAGAATTAAAGAATCACAAGATATATCTAAAGATAATAAATACGATGTGAAATTTGCCAATGCAACAAATCAATGGGCAACAGTGTTGGCAGTGAAGAAAGATTTAACACTTCCAATATTATTTACAGGTTTCGTTATTTTCTTATTAGGTTTAGCAGTCGGATCATATATTAACCATAGACGTATTTGGATTAATACAGATAACGGTGAGTTTAATATCGCTGCACATACAAATAAGAATTATTATGGTTTCTCAAAAGAGATTAACCAAGTCTTAGATAAACATCACATTTCACATATTGAAGATACTAAACAAGACATTCACGAAAGTAAGGAGGCAAACAATGGATAAAGATATGTTTTTAAATATTAGTAATATCAGTTTATATTCTGCTTTTATTTTGTACTTAGTTGCGATTGTCCCATATTCATTCTCAATCCGTTCACCTAAGAAAAGAGCAGAAAAAGTAGGGGTGACATTAACTGTCATCGGTTTTGTATTACAAATTCTATACTTTATTACAAGATGGATTGCTGCGGGACATGCACCAGTAAGTAATATGTATGAATTCTTAACAATGTTCGGCATTATGATGGTAGGTGGCTTCCTTGTTATTTACTCTATTTATAAGACACCAATTTTAGCGTTATTCGTATTACCAATTGCGATGTTGTTAATTGCATATGCAAGTATGTTCTCTAGAGATGTTTCGCCTTTAATTCCTGCGTTACAATCTAGTTGGTTAGCAATTCACGTTATAACCGTAACGATTTCATATGGTATTTTATCAATCAGCTGTATAGCAGGATTAATTTATTTATTCGCAGCTGTTAGTCCAGAGGAAAAATCGATACATAGTTTCTTTGTAGAAGTCATTATGTATTTCATTGTTATTGTCATTGGATTTATATTAACAACGATCATTATGAAAGATATCGTTGGTTATGATGACACTTATTTCTTTATCGACAAAAACGATAATAACTCTGTTCAACATTATCATCTTCCAGCATTTGTGACACAACAAGATAGTTTACTTGTAGATCATGTTTCTGGTAGCGATTATGAACCAAAAGAAAGAACTGATATCTTAAAATGGAGCAAGATTGAATTACCTGCTGTTATCAATGCTCAAAAACTAAACACAGTCGTTTGGTCAATTGTAGTTGGTACAGTCTTATATGGTATACTAAGATTGATTTTGAAAGGCAAGACTTTATTTAGTCTTATCAAACCACTTACGAAAAAAGTCAATCTATCCTTGATGGATGAAATAGGATATCGTTCAGTAATCATTGGTTTCCCATTATTTGCACTTGGCGGTATATTATTCGCGAGTATCTGGGCACAAATGGCTTGGAGTAGATATTGGGGCTGGGATCCTAAAGAAGTTTGGGCGCTTATAACATTCTTATATTATGCGATATTCTTACATTTAAGATTAGGTAAAGGTTGGGAAGGCAGAAAATCAGCATGGTTAGCTGTTGGTGGCCTTGCAATCATTCTATTTAATGTTATTGCCGTTAACTTAATAGTAGCTGGTTTACATTCTTATGCTTAAAAAATGCTAGAAGGGAGTCAACGAAGCATGACAGATCGTATTTTAGTAGTAGATGATGAAGATAGAATTCGAAAATTAGTTAAAATGTATCTCGAAAGAGAAGGTTATGAAACTGATGAAGCGGATAATGGCCAAGATGCCTTAGATAAAGCTTTAAACGAAGATTATGACTGCATATTGTTAGACTTAATGTTACCTGAAATAGATGGAATCGAAGTATGTAAGAGAGTAAGAGAAACAAAATCAACACCTATTATTATGTTAACAGCTAAAGGTGAAGAAAATAATCGCGTTGAAGGATTTGAAATTGGGGCAGATGATTATATCGTCAAACCATTTTCGCCTAGAGAAGTTGTCTTACGCGTAAAAGCATTACTAAGACGTACTACGAATCATTCAATGGTTAATCAAACGAATACAGCTAAAGATTTAATTGTATTTGAAAACTTAGTCATTGATAATGACGCACATCGCGTATTAGCAGATCAAAAAGAAGTAAATTTAACACCTAAAGAGTATGAATTATTATTATATTTAGCAAAATCACCTGATAAAGTATTTGATAGAGAACAACTGTTGAAAGAAGTTTGGCACTATGAATTTTATGGTGATTTAAGAACAGTTGATACGCACGTTAAAAGATTGCGTGAAAAGTTAAATAGAGTTTCTGAAGATGCTGCACAAATGATTCATACTGTATGGGGCGTCGGTTATAAATTTGAGGTTCCTGAATAATGAATCGATTAAATAGTGTTGTTGTAAAACTGTGGTTATCTATTATTTTAATAGTAACGACAGTTTTACTTTTATTAAGCGGATTTCTTATAACTTTTTTACAATCTAATAATACATCTACTACAGGTGAAAATTTATATAATAATGCAAGTAAAATAGAACGATTATTACTGAGTTCACACGAAAAAGAGTCAGCAATCGATTATGCAAGAGCACTTGTTGAAGATCCTGCTGGACTCATTATCGTTAAAAATAGTGAGGATTTGACAGCAAGATCTGAAGACCCGTTAAAAGAAGTCATGCTTAATGAGATCAGAACTAATCATGCATTCGATAAAGTCTTTAATGAAGATAAGCACGTATTAAAAGAAATCAATTTAACTTATAACGGTGAGAAACATCAATATATTTTATTAGGCTATCCTTCACAAGCTTTTCCTGAAGACGATGCAGGTATCTTTTTATTCCAAGATATCAACTCCATTAAAGAAGCTCAAAATGTTGTTACATTGAGTATACTTGTTTCAGCCATTATATTATTAATCGTGAGTACGATCTTTGCCTTCTTCCTTTCAAACAGAATTACGAAACCTTTAATTCAATTGAAACATGCAGCCTTTAAAGTTGCTAAAGGTCATTATACTGAAAAAGTACCGATTTATACGCGTGATGAAATTGGCGAACTCGGTTTAGCATTTAATAAAATGAGTAAAGATATCCGTACAAACATAGATGATGTTAAATCGAAAAATAATATACAAGAAAAACTTATTAATTCAATGATCGATGGTGTGCTAGGTATTAATGACAAGAATGAAATCATTATTTCTAACTCCAAAGCAGATACATTCTTAAAAGAAGTAAGAGAATTTGATCATGTTGATATATCTACACAAAGAAACGACACATTTAAAGAAAAGAATACGCAGTTTTTCGAATACGAATTGGGACATAAATATTATGTCGTTATATCAACGTATATCGATAGCATTCAAAATGATGGTTCATCAGGTATTGTTGTAATCATTCGTGATATGACCGATGAACACCATATGGACCAAATGAAAAAAGACTTTATCGCAAGTGTTTCACACGAATTAAGAACACCAATTTCTATGTTACAAGGTTATACTGAAGCAATTGTTGACGGTATTGTAACTGAGAAGAAAGACGTTGATGATTTCTTATATATTATTTTAGATGAGTCAAAGAGATTAAGTAGATTAATTAATGAATTATTAGAAGTTGCCAAAATGGACGCTGAAGGCATTAAAGTTCATTTAGATGACTTTAACATTTCTACATTAATGAACAAAATTGATACTAAATTCTTACCACAAGCGAGAGAAAATGCATTGAATTTATCCGTTAAACATATTGGGAGTCTTACGAATTGGTATGGTGATAGTGATCGAGTTGAGCAAATTTTAACGAATTTAATCGATAACGCGATAAGATACACACATCAAAATGATACTATTAATGTTGTCTTTGATGATACAAATGAAGAAGACTTTGTTATAACAGTTCAAGATAGTGGCGTAGGTATCGCTAAGGAACATTTAGATCAAATATTTGATCGTTTCTATAAAGTTGACGCTTCTCGCACAAGAGGTAAACACGGAACAGGACTTGGTCTCTTTATCGTTCAAAAAATTATAGATGCACATCATGGTACGATTAAAGTTGATAGTAAAGAGGGTGAAGGCACTCAATTTACAATAACTTTACCAAAAGTTTAAATTGTTGAGTTATTTAGATGAAAATACCTGACCAATGTGCTAATATATATTTTGTAATTAAAACTAAATAAAAAAATTCATCTTCGGGGTTTGGTGTAATTCCATACCGGCGGTTAAAGCCCGCGACCCAATATATGTATGTATATTGGCTGACTTAGTGAAATTCTAAGGCCGACAGTTAAAGTCTGGATGGGAGAAGATGGAGGAAAAAATCTAGTCTTGACTAGGTTTATTTTGCGATAATTTTTCCTCCTATTCTTACGAGATGAATAGGAGGAGTTTATATGTCTAACGATAACAAAACAAAACGCTTACTCACTGTAAGTATGCTCATCGCAATCAGCTTTATTTTAATGTTTTTGAAATTTCCATTGCCATTTTTACCACCATATTTAACAATGGATTTCAGTGATATTCCTGTACTTGTCGCAACATTTGCGTTCGGTCCAGTTTCAGGTATATTAGTCGCATTATTTAAAAACGTATTGAATTTCTTAATTGTGTCACACGAACCAATTGGAAATACGGCTAACTTTTTAGCGTCAATATGTCTCGTCATTCCAACTTATTATTTCTATCGCATGAAAAAATCAAAATTATTTATGGGATATGGATTAGCAGTTGGTACAATCTTAATGACAATTCTCATGAGTTTAATGAATTACTTTGTTCTATTACCTTTATACGGACAAATTATGAATCTTGCAGATATTGCAAATAATTTAAAATTAATCGTATCTGCCGGTATTATTCCATTTAATTTAATTAAAGGTATTGTCATTTCTGTCATATACATTTTAATATTTGATAAACTTAAGTCTATTATAAAATAAAGAAAGGCTAGGACCTCACGTCCTAGCCTTTCTCATATATATTATTCGAATTTAAGTGCGTCTCCGTCGAATGATTCATCTGCTATTTTAATTGAATCTGTCGGACAACCTTCGAAAGCATCTTCCATATCTTCTAATAATTCTTCTGGGACAGCTTCGATTCCCTTATTGTCGTCTAGTATTACGTAGGCGATTCCCTCATCATCATAATCGTATATATCAGGGGCAGCTGCTCCACATGCGCCACATGCTATACATGTATCCATATCTACTATTGTGTATTTAGCCAAAATTTTCGCCTCCTTTAAAAAACATGCTACACTTATTATACATACTTATTTTAGTGATAACACTTAGAGATTTCAACATTTTTATGTTATTTGAGGTGACTTATTTGAAACAGATTATACTGAAAACCCTTTCCATGAAGCATGACAACAAAACTGATAAAAGTATTTATAACATTTTAATCGGTAAAAAGACTCATCAAACATATTTTGATGCAACGATTGAACATTTGAAATTGTATTATGGTTGTTTGCCAAATTTAAAATTTGAACAATTCGAACAAATCATTAACGAATCAGTGGAACATATTAATGAACCTATCATAGGCGACTTTTTCTATAGTCAGGCCATTCAATCTGTTAATACAATCTTATTATTAACTCAGATGATAAGTCAAAAAAAGCATAACCATTTAACATATCAACCAATCATCAATGATAAAGAGATACAATTTAAAGCTAAAGAAATTTACGTACACATTAAAGAAGTAGGCGAAGATAAATTTATAGAAGAAATATATCAGCTATTTGAAGATATGAATACATACTTTCAAACAATATATATGCATTATTTATTAGCAGGTTTTCGAGAAACGCCTTATACAATTGAACAAATTTCAATGATTGAAGATATTGGTATAATGGATTTAAGAGAACATTTAGTAGAAGAATATCAATTTATCCAAGTTGCGATACAAAATAAAGAACGTTATCCAATATTATCTCAGATTAAATATCAACCTTTGTTAAACCAACAAACATTCACAACATATGAATTATTAAATCGTACTTATGATATGGATCAACTAGCGAATATTAAACGTGTTAAGACGCATACGATTCATGACCATATTATTGAAATGTATATTAAAGGTTATTTAAAGGATAAGAATTTATACGTTAGTGATGACCAATACGCAAGATTTGTAGAAGTGATTCAACAAACACCTAATCAAAATTTGAAATTTTATTATGAAGCGTTAAATGATTTTACGTATTTCGAAATCAAACTCATGTATGTTTGCTATGCAATGGAGGGATTAAATGCTACAACAAGAACTTAAAAAGTATTTTGGATATGATCATTTTAGAAGTGGGCAAGAGGAAACAGTCCAAAACATATTAGACGGCCATGATGTGTTGAGCATCCTTTCAACCGGCGCTGGAAAAAGTTTATGTTACCAATTGCCAGCATATATAACTGGTGGCAGAGTGCTCATAATTTCTCCACTTATTTCTTTAATGGATGATCAAGTTGTTCAGATGAAATTAAATGGCGAGAAGAATGCTGTTGCAATCCATTCTGCTATTGATCCAAATGAAAGGTCAGATATATTTAGAAATTTATCGAACTATCAATTTATATTTTGTAGCCCAGAATTTATATATGAAGAACATAATTTTAAACGCTTTAAATCTATTGGTTTTAAATATATTGTCTTAGATGAAGCACACTGTTTAAGTGAATGGGGATTTGATTTTAGACCGCATTATGCACTGATTTCAAAAGTCACACAATACTTTAAACAAGCACAAGTTATCGCACTGTCAGCAACATTGACAAATAAAATGATGGAAGATATAGAAGTGATTACAAAGCGCCATTTTAAAATACATAAAGAAGGACTCAATCGTTCAAATATTATGTATCATCATGTTAATTTTGATAGCGAAGAAGAAAAAGATCATTACCTATTAGACACCATAAAAGACTCAGGACCAACTATTATTTATGTGTCATCTAAGAAGAAATGTCATGAATTAGCAGAAATGATTTATAAAGAAGGCTTTTTAACAGGGATTTATCATGGGGATTTAAATTATCAAGAAAGAACAACTGTTCAAACACAGTTTATCAATAACGATATTAAAATCATTGTCGCTACAAGTGCTTTTGGAATGGGTATTAATAAACAAGATGTAAGAACAGTGATTCATTACCATTTACCTACGTCACCTTCTAAATATGTACAAGAAGTTGGCCGAGCAGGACGTGATGGTGAATCCTCTCAAGCAATTAGTTTATTTACTGCAAGTGATATTCATATTTTAAGCCATTTAGCTAATGAACATGGAATTGATATTGATATGCTTAATTTATTCGAACAAGGGTATCAACTAAATGAGGAGATATCTAAAAATATCCAGTATCTTCTTGAATTATATCCACTTAAACAATTAAAAGAGAAAATTCAAGCTGAGCAGAATCAAAAACAATATGCATTTAGTTTTATGAGAAATTATATTCAAATCGATACATGTAGACGTACGTATTTAATGAATTATTTTAATGAACATGTTACACAAGATAATCATTGTTGTGACAATTGTAAGAATGCAAATTTATTAAAATTACCAAATATAAAAGAAGTCAAATTCAAAACTTCTTATAAAAATAGATTAAATGCAATATTTTAATAGGATTGCTTTACTTGATAAGTTCAACAAGGATATAATAAAGTATAATTCAATATATACAAAAAGATAATGATGAGGTGAGTTTATTGTCTAAAGATAATTTTAAAGACGAATTCGAAAAAAGTCGTCAAAAGATAGAACGACCTGAAGACAAGACACAAGAAGTAGAAAACAACAACGAAGAGGTAAACGATAAAAGTCAGCCAAATCGAAAAGAAACAGACAACAAAAAAGAAGAAAAACAACAAAGTAAACAAGAACAACAATATCCACCAAGAGGCGCACTAAGAAGACAACGTAGAAAAGAAGAAGCTAATAAACAGAAAGCAAAAGAAGAACAACATAAACAAGAAACACCTAAAGCTTCAGAAACACCAAATAACGAGGATAAGTCTTCTAAAAAAGCTGGAGCAATTGGCGCTGCAGGTGCAGTTGGTGCCGGAGCTGCAGGTGCAAGTGCAGTTAACGCCAATAAAAACACTCAAAATAATAAACCAAAACAAAAAAGATCTTTAACAGACAAACCTGAAACTAAGGATCAACAACCTAAAGATCAAAATGATCATAAAAAAGCTACAGGTGCTGCCGCTGCTACTGGCGCAGGCGCTAGTGCCGCAAGTAATTCTGCAAATCAGAATAATGCTAAAGATCAAAACAAAAAAGACAAGTCAAAAGGTAAAAAAGGTGCAGCAGCCGCTGCCGGAGCTGGCGCAGTTGGTGCTGGTGTAGCAGCATCTGCTTCATCAAATAAAAACAATAAACAAGAATCGAACAACAAAGATAACAAAGACAACCAATCTAAAAACAAAAAAGGTGCAGCCGCAGCAGCGGGTGCCGGAGCAGTTGGCGCTGGCGCAGCAGGTGCTGCAGGAGGCGGTTCAGCCGGTGGAGGTACACCACCAAGTAATGGTAGCAGTGGACAAAACGGCGATGATGGCAACTCAAATAAATTCAAGAAAGCACTTGTTCCTATAATAGCTGCAATTCTTATACTTGGTGCACTTGCCTTATTCTTAGGTATGTACTTAAATGGCGCAAATAAAGATAATGGTAAAGAAATTGCTGAAAAAACAGAGCAAACAAATAGTGACGCTAAGAAAAAAGCTGATGAACAAGCTGAAAAAGATAGAGCTAAAAAAGAAGACGAAGATAAAGCAAATGACAAAGCTAAAGAATCAAATGAAGACTCTGACAAAAACAGCGACTCAAATAACGCTTCTGAAAATAGCTCAGACGAAAGTAATTCAGATTCAGACTCAAATGCAAATAGCAATGAAGATAGCCAAAGCAACCAAGATCAAAACAGTGACGATAGCGTAAATCAATATAGTGATAGCGCAAGTAATGAAGATGTACAAAATGCAGCTGATGATGCAGCTAACAACCAAACAAATCAAAATACACAAAGTAATCAAAACCAAAATCAGTCTCAAGAATCACATACTGTAACTGGTAAAGAAAACTTATACCGTATTGCGATTCAATATTATGGTAGTGGATCACCAGAAAATGTAGAAAAAATTAGACAAGCAAATGGTATTTCTGGCAATGAAATATCTCAAGGTCAGAATTTAGTAATACCATAGACATAAACAAAAGGGGATGGCTTTATGTATTTAACGAATATTATGATACCAAAGGAAAAATGTTATATCGCGAATCCGAAAGATACAATTCACTCAGCACTTGATAAATTAGAACATCATGGTATTGATGGGTTACCAGTAGTTGCTGATGGAAAGTATATTGGCATGATTACGAGATATAGTATTTTCAGACATTACTTCTTCAAAAAAGAAAATGTCTCAAGGGATGAATTTATTGAAAGTACTAAAATTGAAGAAATCTTAACGTTAGATTTACACTCATTAAATGCAAACCAAGTAGTAGAAGAATCACTACTTAACTTGCAAGACTTTCCAATATTAGCAGTTGTAAATAACGAAAAAGATTTTCTTGGTATCGTAACAAGATATGATGTAATGGAACAATTTAAATCAGCATTCGGCATGAAACAAAAAGGAATTCGTATTGCGATTACTTCTGTAGAAGCTGAAGGCCGAATTAAACGATTATCAAGTATCATTGCTAAATTCAAACTCAACACAATATCATTTGTAACATTTGATGAAACAGATAAAATGTATCGCAGAATGATCATCAAAGTTGAGAAAACAAACAACTTAGAAAAATTCATTAAGTATTTAGGCAAAAATGGATTCAAAGTACTTGATGTATCAGAAGAATAAATAAAGCAAGAACCTGAACATGTGATGTGTTCAGGTTCTTTTCATTTTAATGGTGTTGAATATGGTGAAGTGGCAGCTGTTATGAACACTTCTCACCAAAACTGCTAATAACGACCTCCTTATTTGCACTTCTAACCAAACTTGCTAATAACGCCTAGCCACGCTACAATCCCAATCTTTTCATATATTCAGTTTCATTTTATTTTACTAATCTCGCATTATTGATATAATGATTGAGGATATTATAAGGAGTGAAAGTACATGCAAGAATATGAAAGCTTAATAATCGGTGGTGGCCCTTGTGGATTGAGTGCAGCAATCGAACAGAAGAGAAAAGGTATTAATGCTGTCGTGATTGAAAAAGGTAATGTCGTAGATGCTATTTATCATTATCCTACTCATCAAACATTCTTTTCTTCTAGTGATAAACTTGGTATTGGTGATGTACCATTTATCGTTGAAGACTTAAAGCCTAAAAGAAATCAAGCACTCGTTTATTATAGAGAAGTCGTGAAACATCACCAACTTGATGTAAGAACTTTTGAAGAAGTATTAGCTGTTAAAAAGGTTGATAATAGATTTTTAGTATCAACAACTAAACAAACGTATAAAGTGAGATTCTTAACAATTGCTACTGGTTACTATGGTCAGCCAAACGAATTAGAAGTGCAAGGTCAAGAGTTAAGTAAAGTAATGCATTATTTCAAAGAAGCACATCCATACTTTAATCAAGACGTTGTGATTATTGGCGGGAAAAATTCAGCTGTCGATGCAGCAATTGAATTAGAAAAAGCTGGTGCAAATGTAACAGTATTATACCGTGGATCAGAATACTCTAAAAGTATTAAACCATGGATATTACCTAACTTTGAATCATTAGCAAAACACGAAAAAATCACGATGCATTTTAACAGTGAAGTAGAACGTATCGATGAAGACACACTTACATTTAATAAAGAAGGTAAGTCATATACAATTAAAAATGACTTCGTCTTTGCAATGATCGGTTATCACCCTGATTACAAATTCCTAGAATCTTGTGGTGTAGAAACAATTACAAATGAATTTGGAACTGCACCTTCATATAACAGAGATACAATGGAATCAAATGTTGAGAATTTATATATCGCTGGTGTTATAGCTGCTGGTAACGATGCTAACACGATATTTATCGAAAATGGTAAATTCCACGGTGGCACAATTGCACAAGATATTGAAAGAAAAAAGCAAACACCTTTAGAATCATAAAAACAACCATGTTATTGGACAATTAGCCAGTAACATGGTTATTTTTTTATGCGAAATATTCAACTAAATCTTCTTTAGATAAATGATTACTTAAACCAACAAGTAGTTTAAGACGTGCTTTTTGTCCATTTAATCCGTTTGATAAAATAATGCCCATTTGTTGAAGTTGGTATCCGCCACCTTCATATGCGTAAATACCGCCTACAATTCCATTGAATGAACGTGAAACCATTACAACTGGAATATCAGCATCGAGCAAGTTCTGAATTCCTTGTAATGCAGTTGGTGGCATGTTGCCTTGACCAAGGGCTTCTATAATTAGACCATCATATTGTTTTTCTACAAAGAAATCTAATAAATCGCTTGATAGATCCATATGAGCTTTTACAATACCTATTTTGATATTTGGATTGATGTTTGGATATTTTTTATATGGAAAAGGTTGATGATGGAATATGACATGCGTCTTTGTAACACTGCCAATTGGTCCGTAGTTTGGACTTTGGAAAGTACTTGTGTTTGACGTATGTGTTTTTGTTACATTTTTAGCTGTATGAATTTCATCATTAAATACAACCATAACCCCTTTATTTTGCGCATCATCTGTTGATGCTACTTTTAAAGCTGAAACATAATTGTATAGACCATCCGAACCTATTTCATTTGAAGATCTCATGGCACCTGTTAAAATAATAGGTAACTTCGTATCTATTGTTAAATCTAATAAATACGCCGTTTCTTCTAAAGTATCTGTTCCATGAGTAATCACAAACGCATCATATTCATCTTTATCAATTGATTCTGTAATAATATCTTTCAATTGATTAATATATTGATTATTCATATGTGGGGAAGGTACTTGGAATGGATTTATTTCTGTAATATCACCTAGAGATTGTATAAATGCTTGATGTCTATGCATCGGATGTTCAGTATTTGTTTCTACTTTACCTGTATCTTTATCTTCAGACATACTAATTGTTCCACCAGTATGTATAACTAATATTCTCTTCATTTCTTTCCTCCTATTCATATGATTATAATTTATGATAAAATATATAAGATTAAAGAACAAGAGAGGTTATACAAATGAAAAAAATAAATATAGCAATAGATGGTCCAGCAGCAGCTGGTAAAAGTACAATCGCTAAACTCGTAGCACAACATTTTAATATGATATATGTGGATACAGGCGCTATGTATAGAGCGATTACACTTTATTATATTGAGCAAGAATCAGAAGACTTTGACCATCTTGTTAAAGAAATTGATTTGAAAATCGTATTAGATAACGGGCAACGTGTTATTTTAAACGGTAAAGATGTTTCAGAAAGAATCAGAGAAAATGATGTAACCGAAAAAGTTTCATATGTGGCCTCTAAAGAACCTGTAAGAACATTTTTAGTAGAAGAACAACAAAGATTAGCAGATGAGAAAAATGTCGTAATGGATGGTAGAGATGTTGGTACAACAGTATTGCCTGATGCAGAATTAAAAGTTTACATGATAGCATCAGTTGAAGAACGTGCTATTAGAAGATTTAAAGATAATGAATTACGTGGCATCGAATCTGATATCGAATCATTAAAGATTGATATTGAACGTCGTGACCAATATGATATGAATCGTGAAATCTCACCTTTAGTGAAAGCAGAAGATGCTATTAGTATCGATACGACTGGATTGTCAATTGAAGAAGTGACAAATAAGATAGTCGAACTTGCAAAAAGTAAAATGGTCTAAATAGTTCGAATTTCTTGACAATTTAGCCGCTTTATAAGAAGTTATTATTATGATATTTATTTAAAGGAGGCAATTTTGATGACGGAAGAATTCAACGAATCCATGATAAATGAAGTGCAAGAAGGTGACAAAGTTAAGGGTACTGTACAACAAGTAGAAGATAAACACGTAGTTGTGCATATAGTGGGTGGTAAATTTGATGGCATCATTCCAATTAGCCAACTGTCAACTCAACACATCGAAACAGCTAACGAAGTCGTCAATATTGGTGATGAAATCGAAGCATTCGTAACTAAAATCGAACAAAATGATGAAAGTGGACATTATATATTATCGAAACGAAAATTAGATGAAAATCTTTCATACGAAAAGTTACAAAAGATTTTAGAAGATGACGCAACAATCGAAGCTGAAGTAACTGAAGTTGTGAAAGGCGGATTAGTTGTTGATGCTGGTATTAGAGGCTTTATTCCAGCTTCATTAATCTCTGTAAACTATATTGATGATTTCTCTGACTATTTAGGTAAAGTATTAACACTTAAAGTTGAAGAATTAGATCAAACAAATAACAGAGTCATTTTAAGTCACAAGAAAGTTGAACAAGAAGCATTAAGTTCTAAAAAAGAAGACTTACTCAATAATATTTCACAAGGTGATGTATTAGAAGGTACTGTCGCTAGAATTGCGAACTTTGGTGCATTCATTGACTTAGGTGGCGTAGATGGACTTGTACATGTATCTGAGTTATCTCATGATCATGTTAAATCACCTGACGAAGTTGTAAAAGTTGGCGATACGGTTAAAGTTAAAGTGCGTGCTGTTGATAGAGAAGCAGAAAGAATTTCTTTATCTATTAAAGACACGTTACCAAGCCCATTTGAACAAATCGATTCACAATTCACTGTTGGTGATATCGTACCAGGTAAAGTCGTGCGTTTAGCTCAATTCGGAGCATTTGTAGAAATCGCACCTGGCTTACAAGGTTTAGTTCATATTTCTCAAATTAGCCACGAGCACATCGGTAATCCTGACGAAGTATTAGAAAAAGGACAAGATGTACAAGTGAAAATTCTTGCTGTCGATAAAGACGAAGAAAGAATTTCTTTATCTATTAAAGATACAATCGAACAAGAAACTGATTTTGATGAATCATATTTAAACCAACAAGATACAGATGATGATAATCCTACTTTAGGAGATGTCTTCGGAGATAAATTAAAAGATTTTAAATTATAATATGTGTGTATATAAGAGACTGGAACATAATGAAATGTTTCAGTCTTTTTTAGTTTTTTAATTCGATAGGCTAAATAGTCATCATATGTTAAAATAGAAAGGATTATGAAAGAGAGGAAGTAGGTTTATGACGAAACCCATTATAGCAATTGTAGGTAAACCAAATGTAGGGAAATCTACAATTTTTAATAGAATTATAGGCGAGAGGGTATCTATCGTTGAAGATACACCTGGTATAACAAGAGATAGAATATATTCAAGTGGAGAATGGTTAACACATGACTTCAACTTAATAGATACAGGCGGAATAGATTTAGGTGATGAACCTTTCCAACAACAAATTAGAGCACAAGCAGAAGTTGCAATCGATGAAGCGGATGTTATCATCTTTATGGTTAATGGCCGTGAAGGTGTAACACAAGCTGATGAAATGGTCGCTAAAATATTATACAAATCAAATAAACCTGTCGTATTAGCAGTCAATAAAATTGATAATCCAGAAATGCGTAGTGAAATTTATGACTTTTATTCATTAGGATTTGGTGAACCATTCCCAATTTCAGGTTCACACGGTCTAGGTTTAGGTGACTTATTAGATGAAGCGGCTAAACATTTTCCTGAAGATGACGAACCAGATTATGATGATGAAACAATTAGACTTTCACTTATCGGTCGACCAAACGTAGGAAAATCAAGTTTAATCAACGCTATTCTTGGAGAAGAACGTGTTATTGTTTCACCAATTGCTGGTACAACAAGAGATGCGATTGATACAATATACACATATGATGATCAAGAATATGTATTAATTGATACTGCAGGTATGAGAAAGAAAGGTAAAGTATACGAAAGTACTGAAAAATATTCAGTATTACGTGCTTTAAAAGCTATCGAACGTTCTAATGTCGTACTTGTTGTGATTGATGCTGAAGAAGGCATTATTGAACAAGACAAAAAAGTTGCTGGATATGCGCATGAAGCTGGTAAAGCAATTGTTATTGTTGTTAATAAATGGGATACAGTTGAAAAAGATTCGAAAACAATGAAAAAGTTTGAAGAAAAAGTTAGAGATAACTTCCAATTCTTAGACTATGCACCAATTGCGTTCGTATCAGCTCTAGAAAAATCACGCTTAAAAACATTATTCCCATTAATTACAATGGCAGATGAAAACCACCGTAAACGTGTAAAAAGTTCTACACTTAATGAAGTTATTACAGATGCAGTAGCGATGAATCCAACGCCTACTGATAATGGTAGAAGGTTAAATATTTTCTATGCAACACAAGTAGCGATTCAACCACCAACATTTGTAATATTTGTTAACGATGTTGAATTAATGCATTTCTCATACAAACGTTTCTTAGAAAATCGTATAAGAGATGCATTCGGGTATGAAGGTACACCAGTTCATTTAATCTCAAGAAAAAGAAACTAATATTAAAGGATTGATAACTATGACAAATATAACTGTGTTTGGTACAGGTAGTTGGGGAACTGCTTTAGCAAATGTATTAGCAGACAACCAACATAATGTATTAATGTGGGGTAAGACTGAAACAACAATTAACGAAATCAACAAAGAACATAAGAATACAAAGTATTTAAATGAAAATATTTTAAATAAAAATATTAAAGCAACAACTGATTTAAAGGATGCTGTCCATCATGCATCTATCTTTATTATTGCTGTTCCTACAAAAGCCATTCGCGAAGTATGTGAAAATATTAATGAAATCGCTTATGGTAAAAAAGTATTCATCCATGTGTCTAAAGGTATCGAACCTGGCACTTTTAAACGTATTTCTGAAATGATTGATGAATCAATCGACAGCAAAATAAATGGCGGTATTGCTGTATTATCAGGACCAAGTCATGCAGAAGAAGTTGCGATAAAACATCCAACTACAGTTTCAGTATCATCAGAAAACGAAGAAGTTGCTCGTTTAGCTCAAGATTTATTTATGACGGATTACTTCCGTGTATATACGAACAATGATCTTGTCGGTATTGAAATAGGTGGCGCGTTAAAAAATATCATTGCACTTGCTGCAGGCATTACTGACGGAATTGGATATGGTGACAACGCTAAAGCAGCACTTATGACGAGAGGTTTAGCTGAAATTACACGTTTAGGTGTTAAAATGGGCGCTGACCCTATGACATTCTTAGGACTTGGTGGTATCGGTGATTTAATCGTTACTTGTACATCTGTACATTCACGAAACTGGAAATGCGGAAATATGCTTGGTAAAGGGGCTACATTAGACGAAGCATTAGAAGAAATGAATATGGTCGTCGAAGGTGTAAGAACAACAGAAGCTGCTTACAACTTAGCAAAAGAATATGATGTTGAAATGCCAATAACATCAGGTTTGTATAAAGTGTTATTCGAAGATTATCCAGTTTCTGAAGGTGTTAAAGATCTTATGGAACGTGACAAAAAGTCAGAGAATATTTAAGCAAGAGGGGTATTTAAATGTTTGATATATCAAGAATGGATTTAATGTGGGTGTCATTTTATTCTATTGGTTTTATGATTTTGGCAATTATACTCGTATATTTATCAAGATTTAAATTAAAAAATAAAATCATCAGTAGTATAACAATGTTTTTAGCAGTCATTTCTCTTATTATTGCTGGTATATTTATGATTGTTGTATTAGGTGGATCGAGCCATGCATAATTACAAAAAAATATCGATCTTATTAATATTGAGTACTTTAATTTTGTCAGCATGCGCTTTTCCTAATAAAGAGAAAGCAGAAAACCAAGTGCCAGCGAAAGACCAATTAAGTATGGTTCAAACAGCAGTAGATGAATATAAAAAGGCAAGTGGTGGATTATTACCTATCAAAGATAGAGATGATAGTTATTCATTATACTTAAAACACCCAGTTGACTTTAATAAATTAAAGCCGAAGTTCTTATCACAATTACCAGGTAATTCATTTGAGAACGGCGGTATTTATCAATATGTAATCATGGATGTCGACAAAGACCCTAAAGTGCATTTAATCGATTTAAGGACATCAGAAGTTTTAAAAGATATACGAATTCGAATAGATGCATCAGGTAAACCATTGCAATTAGGTAAAAAAGTTGCACCTAATGTATATGAACTTGAATACAAAAAGTATGGTTTCAAGAAACAGCCGACTGTTCCAAGTCCATATAGTAATGAAAGATTACCTGTCTATATGAATGGCGGAAATGATTTTGTTATTGATTATAGATTAGATTTAGCAAAAGCAATTAAAAAAGAAAAATCACTTCCTAAACCAGGTGAAGATATTCGATATTTATTATACAAAGATTCACCGATATTACCGGCATATTCGCCTGAATTTACAATAAATAGTAAAAATGAGCCTGTTTTTAAATCAAAAGTGAAAAAATATTAATAAAAATATAGAAATTATGCATTTATAGCTTGTAAATCGTTGCAGTGGCACTGGTTGTTGTGTTAAAGTCTTATCATAATGGTATTTATACATATCATTAGATAACCTTTTGGGAGGTGAAATTGAAATGAACAAAACAGAATTAATCAACTCAGTAAGTGAAAAAGCTAATTTAACTAAAAAAGAAGCTGGTCTTGCTGTAGATGCAGTGTTCGAATCAATTCAAAAATCTTTATCTGACGGTGAAAAAGTACAATTAATTGGTTTCGGTAACTTTGAAGTACGCGAAAGAGCTGCTCGTAAAGGACGTAACCCACAAACTGGTAAAGAAATTGATATCCCTGCAAGCAAAGTTCCAGCTTTTAAAGCAGGTAAAGCATTAAAAGATGCAGTTAAATAATTGATTGTATCAAAGCCCTTTTTAAGGGCTTTTTTTATTTGTCTTATTTCTTTATATGAAATGAATATATGCATTTTCAATTCATTTAACTTAGTGTTAAGATATATAGGTGATATTGTTGAGGTGATAAGATGGATAAAATTGAAAAAATTTATAAAAAAGATATTTCTAATTTGTTAAAAGGTGTAGAGAATAGTAATGTACCTGTAGTTAATCCAATCATAGCTGACGTATTAGATGAAATGAACATCGATACTAATGCTAAGTTAGCTACATTATCTATTGATGCCTCAATGCGCTTTTTAAATAGAATAGGTGAGCCAAATGTTTCTAATCAAGATATCTTAATAGGAGATCTTGTTAGTGCATATTTTTATAAATGTGCTACATTAAATAAAGACCTCGTATTTTTAGATATTATGACTCAAGCAATTAGTAAACAAAATGAATTAAAACAAACGTTGGCTCATGATAAAATAAATCAAGATACAGCTATTATAAAAGAAATAGAATCAATCTTTATTACAACAGTGATTGATTACTACAAAATTAATATGGATAAAGAAACTTTGAAAGATCAAATTTATGCATATTATTATTAATGAATAACTACATTTTTAAACTTAAAGGAATGAATAACTAGTGGATAATAAATCGAAATCAGAACACGTACATGAAGTTTTCCAAAATATATCAGGTAAATATGATACATTAAATAATATCATTAGCTTCGAGCAACATAAAAGATGGCGTAAATATACAATGAAACAAATGAATGTTAAACCAGGTTCTAAAGCTTTAGATGTTTGCTGTGGAACTGCAGATTGGACAATTCAATTAAGTCACGCTGTGGGACCATATGGTGAAGTAGTTGGTATCGACTTTAGTGAGAATATGCTAGAAGTCGGTAAGAAAAAGACAGATAACATGGCCAATATTCATTTAATTCATGGGGATGCTATGAACTTACCATTCGAAGATAATGAATTTGATTATGTAACAATCGGATTCGGCTTACGAAACGTACCCGATTATAAACATGTCTTAAGCGAACTTAAAAGAGTCGTTAAACCAGGCGGTATGGTTGTATGTTTAGAAACAAGTCAACCGACAATGCCAGTATTCAAACAATTATATAGATTCTATTTCAAAAATATCATGCCACTATTCGGTAAAATTTTTGCGAAATCTTTAAAAGAATACAACTGGTTACAAGAATCTGCCGGAAACTTCCCTGGCAAAAAAGAATTAGCAGAAATGTTTGCTGATGTTGGTTACGAAAGAATTAAAGTGAAAAGCTTCACTGGCGGCGTTTCAGCAATGCATTTAGCTTACAAACCTAAATAACAAGGTGATTACATGTATGACAAAACTAAAATTCATATAAATAAAGAAGTAAAAGAAATAGAAAAACAATTGAATAGTTATATAAATAGTGATCAAAACACTATCAACGAAGCTTGCCAATATTTATTAACTTCTGGTGGTAAACGTATACGACCATTATTCACTTTAATTGCAAGTCAATTTGGCGAGCATTATTCAAGAGATGTAATCACTGTAGCAACTACATTAGAACTTATACATATGGCCAGTTTAGTTCATGATGATGTCATTGATAAAAGTGACAAAAGAAGAGGTAAGCCAACTATAGCAAAGAAGTGGGATGTGCAAACTGCAGTTATTACGGGTAACTATTTATTATCACAATCTTTAAATGCAGTAAGCCAAATAGAACATCCTAAGCTTCATGAACAATTAGCAAATGGAATAATCGAAGTATGTCGTGGTGAACTATTCCAATTTGAAGATCAATTCGTTTCAAATCAATCGATAACAAATTATCTACGCAGAATTAAACGTAAGACCGCATTGCTTATTTCATTATCTACAGAATTAGGTGCGTACGCTTCACGTGCAGATGATGAAACTGTGAAGAAGTTAACTAAAATTGGATATTACATTGGTATGAGTTATCAAATAGTAGATGACATCTTAGATTTTACAAGTACTGAAAAGAAACTCGGTAAACCAGTTGGATCTGATTTAAGAAATGGACATTTAACTTTACCAGTCTTATTAAGAATGAAAAATTCTAAAGATTTTAAAGCAAGCATTAATGAACTACAACCAGATAGTCCTTCAGAGGTCTTTGACGGATTAGTTCAAGAAATTATCAAATCACCAGAATTACAAAAATCTAAAGAAGTGAGTAACCATTATTTACAAAAAGCAGAAAATTTAATTGATACATTAAATAATGAATCAGGGAAAAAAATGCTATTGGAAATAATTGTGAAAATAAGAGATAGAAACCATTAGAAAGCGCTTGCAAGTATGCGTAGTCAATGATAAACTTATCTTGGATTTACATAAAACAAAGGTAGGGATTACGCAATGGAAAGAACTTTTTTAATGATTAAACCTGATGCAGTACAAAGAAACTTAATCGGTGAAGTCGTTTCACGATTAGAAAGAAAAGGCTTAAAATTAGTTGCAGCTAAATTATTCCAAGCTAGTGAAGAATTAGCTAAAGAACATTATGCTGAACACGTTGAGAAACCTTTCTTCAACGATTTAGTAAGCTTTATTACATCAGGACCAGTATTTGCAATGGTAGTAGAAGGTAAGAATGTAGTAGAAGTAACAAGAACACTTGTTGGTGAAACAAACCCTACTAAAGCAGCGCCAGGTACGATAAGAGGGGATTATGGTATCGACTTAGGCAGAAACATTATTCATGGATCAGATTCAAACGAATCAGCAGAACGTGAAATTGGTCTCTGGTTTAATCAATCAGAACTAAATGATTATAAATTAAACAATGAAAATTGGGTTTACGAAAAATAAATACAATAGTGGAGTAGTTCAACAAGAAATTGTTGAACTACTTTTTTTGTTAAGAGGCGGAAGTGGGGTGACGCCGTGAGTGTTTACGGGTATTCTCGGGACATTGAGTGAAATTCGCGGGCGTTGTGAACACTTCTGGCTAAACTTGTTCATAACGAGGGCGTTAGTTACAAAACTTGGCCGAAGTGTTACTATAGACCTCCTTAATTACAAAACTCAGCCGAAGTGTTACTATGGATATCCTTAGTTACAAAACTCGGCCGAAGTGTTACTATGGACCACCTTAATTACAAAACTACTGAGAATTGTAATTACTGGTCTCCTTATTTGCACTTCTCACCAAATCTGCTAATAACGGCATCAGTATTTGCACTTCTCACCAAACTTGCTAATAACGCACCCAGTATTTGCACTTCTCACCAAACTTGCTAATAACGACACCAGTATTTGCACTTCTCACCAAACTTGCTAATAACGCACCCAGTATTTGCACTTCTCACCAAACTTGCTAATAACGAACCCAGTATTACCAACAAACTTATAACAACACCAGTATTTCCACCTCACAACCGACATGCTCTGAACAACATATAATTCACACTTATTTAAAATCAAAAAAATCTAAAACTTTGTTAAACTATTCGTCTGTTTTTGTTAATTTAACGCGCTAAATATGATATGATTAATTTTATATTTAATTAACAGTAGGGAGAGATAATATGCGTTACTTAACATCTGGTGAATCACATGGACCACAACTAACTGTCATTATAGAAGGTGTACCAGCAAACTTGAAAATTGACGTAAACGAGATTAATGAAGAAATGTTTAAACGTCAAGGTGGATATGGACGCGGTCGTCGTATGCAAATTGAAAAAGATTCTGTAGAAATCGTTTCAGGTGTGAGACATGGTTATACATTAGGTAGCCCTATTACACTCATCGTTAAGAATGATGATTTTAAACATTGGAGAAAAATTATGGGCGCTGACCCATTAACTGAAGAAGAATTAGAAAATATGAAAAGAGTTATCACTAAACCGAGACCTGGCCATGCCGATCTTGTTGGTGGTATGAAATATAATCATAGAGATTTAAGAAATGTACTTGAACGTTCTTCTGCACGTGAAACAGCTGCAAGAGTTGCTGTTGGTGCAGTTTCTAAAATTTTATTAAAATCTTTAGATATTGAAATTTATTCAAGAGTTATTGAAATCGGTGGCGTTAAAGACGATTATGAATACACACTTGAAGAAGTCAAACAAAATATTGACCATAATGATGTACGTTGTATTAATGATGACGTAGCTGAAAAAATGAGAAATCGTATTGATGAAGCTAAAAAAGATGGTGATTCAATCGGTGGTATCGTAGAAGTAGTCGTTGAAAATATGCCTGCTGGAATTGGAAGTTATGTTCATTATGACCGTAAACTTGATGGTCGTTTAGCACAAGCAGTCGTAAGTATTAACGCATTTAAAGGTGTTAGTTTCGGTGAAGGCTTTAAAGCTGCTGAAAAGCCAGGTAGTGAAATACAAGACGAGATTGCTTACGATAGCGAAATCGGCTACCATCGTTTATCAAATCACTTAGGTGGACTTGAAGGCGGTATGTCAAATGGCATGCCAATCGTCATCAATGGTGTTATGAAACCAATACCAACATTATATAAACCATTAAACTCTGTAGATATCGATTCTAAAGATAGCTTTAAGGCGACAATTGAAAGATCAGATAGTTGTGCTGTTCCTGCTGCAAGTGTTGTTTGTGAAAATGTTATCGCATTTGAAGTTGCAAAAGCTTTAACTGAAGAATACCAATCTAATCATATTGACCAATTACAAGAAGCTATTAAGAATCATCGTAATTGGAACTTAAACTTCTAGGTGATGAAATGATTTTTGAAACAACATATACTAACAACAACTATCCGATAATATTAAAGCAGAACGCACTAGCTGAACTTAATCAATATCTTAAAGCAGATGAACAAAATATTGTATTAATTGACCAAGATGTTTATAGATTTCATAAAGACTATATTAAGTCGCATCTTAAAGACCAAGATATTAAATTTTTAACAGTTATGAGTGGTGAAGCTTGTAAGCAAATGTCATATTTTGAATCGCTCAGCGAAAAGCTATTATCAATGAATATCACAAGACAATCTCAACTCATCGCTATCGGTGGCGGCGCAACTGGAGACTTTGTTGGTTTTCTAGCTGCAACTTTGTTACGTGGTATTGATTTTATACAAGTTCCTACAACACTTTTGGCACACGATTCAGCAATCGGTGGAAAAGTGGGCATTAATGCATCGGTCGGTAAAAATTTAATCGGTGCATTTCATAGACCACGCGCTGTTATATATGATATAAATTTCCTAGAAACATTGCCACATATTGAAATACGTAGTGGTTATGGCGAAATATTTAAACATGCCATATTAAATAGTGAAGCTGATACGCTTCATTTAATGGATGTTTATCCTTCTATAAAAGAATTAGCGCAATTGAAAAATATAGAAGATTATTTAAAAATGGGCATTGAAACTAAATTAAAAATTGTGATTGAAGATGAATTTGAAGGTGGCGTACGTAAACATTTAAATTTAGGACACACTTTTGGACACGGTCTAGAATACTTAACAAAAATTGCTCATGGTGAAGCTGTGATGGTCGGTATTCTTTTCCAGAAAGTGATAAATAAAAATAGAAATATGTACGATAACACATCAAGTGTGCATCTGTTCATTAATTATTTAAAAGAATTAGGCTACCCATTAAACGTCTTAAATCATGCTGATATTGAACAAATTTTTGAATATATGAAAAAAGACAAAAAGAATATTGGACAAACGATTCAAATGGTTTTACAAAATGGTGAAGCTTCATTTACAATTGAATCCGTTTCTAAAGAAGAAGTATTAGATGCATTTAAAGAACTTAAATCTCTAATAAATGAATAGAAGGAGTCCTTTAACATGGAAGATGTATATAAAGTAATTGACGATATTCACATGAAGAATATCGAACATTTAGATGAGAAAGTAAACAGAGTTCTACAATCTGACGACCACGACGCATTATTTATGTTAGGTGAAACATTGTATAAATACGGTATTGTCGATCAAGGCGTTAAAATATTCGAAGAACTTTATTTACTTTATCCTGATGAAAATGAATTGCTTGTTTATTATATAGAAGGGCTAATTGACCAAAACGACTTAGATAAAGCGCATGAAGTATTGTATAACAGCCCACATTCTACAGAGAAATTGATGCTTGAGGCTGATTTATACCAACAACAAGGCTTATTTGAAGTAGGTATAGAGAAATTACTTGAAGCAAAAGAAATGGAACCAGATGATATTGTGATTACATTCGCTTTAGCTGAAATGTACTATTACGATGGTCAATATTTAAAAGCGATTTCTAACTATGAAACAATCACGCAAACTGGTGAAGATATTATTAATGGTATTTCGATTTATGCACGAATGGCAGACGCAAGTTTACAAAGTGGTGCATACGAAGAAGCAATCAAATATTATGAAAATGTATCTGAAATGGATATGACAGCTGAAGATTATTTCAAACAAGCAATTAGTTACCAAAAAAATGACTTAACAAGAGAAGCAATTAAGCAACTTGAAAAGTTATTACAAAAAGACCCAGACTTTATGCAAGCTTACCATTACTTATTGCAAATTTATGAATCAGAAAAAGATTATGAAAAAGCAATTGAAATTGGTAAAGAAGGGCTTCGCTTAAACGCATATTATAAAGAACTTATGACAGATACTGCTAGACTGATGTTAACAACAAATGATGAGCATGGTGCAATTCTGTTACAAGATGCTTTAACAGTTGACCCTTCATATACAGAAGCTGCCATTATACTTGCTGATTATTATCGCGAAAAAGATAATATAACAGGTCTTATTAATTTATTAACGTATGTTGATCATGAAGATATAGACCCTGTAGTAGCTTGGCACGTTGCATATGCATTCGGTGAAGAAGAAAGAGATAAAGAAGCTCAACACTTCTATGAATTAGCATATCCAGATTTAACACAAAATATTGATTTCTTAAATGACTATTACCATTACTTAATTGAAATCGGTCATGTCGATAACGCTAAAAATATATTAGAATCTGTTCGCAAACTTGATCCTGAAAATCCATATTGGGACCAAGAATACGAAAGATTATTATAAGTAGGGTTAATTATGAATCATACATGGTTAAACTATGAAAAACAGCGATTTATTGAATATATTCTATATCAATACGATTTTAAAATTGCTGAAAGTGTATGGATATTAAATTTATTAAAAAGTAGCCCTAAATATTTATCTAACATTTCATTCGTCAATGAATTTTCAGATGAACGCATACTGTCCATTAGTACCGAGCAATCTAAACAACTGCCTTTACTTTATTGTAAAGATCGATTCTGTATAGAAGATGGTCGACAAATCTTCCACGATATACGTCTAGATAATACACATTTAAATGTACTTTTATATTTGAACAAAAATGATGATCGACTGAATAAGTTGCTGTTGTTACAAATGCTTGTTGATTATTATGGAGATGACAAAGATATTCGTGCTTTAAATAATAACAATACACACGGTCTAGGACATTGGCGTAAACTCATCACTAATGAAATAGATAAATCTTTAGATAATAATGATCAAGACATGTTTATAGAAATGTCTAAAATATTACAATTCATTAATGAGTTGGAGGAACATCGATAATGTTATTTAATCATGTTGACTTAAAAGAATTAAAAAACAACTTAGAATATATCGATACAGCCATCATTCCTGTATCAAATATTGATATGAATCATCAATTATTAACATCATGCGACCAAAATGAAACAGTTCAACTTGTTGGCATGTTAGCAGAAAAACAATTTAAAGGTAGATTACTACTTACACCAACATTTTTTACAAGTGGTAATCAATACGATCACGTCATATCTTTTATACAAAGTTTAAAAGAGTATGGCTTGAACAATATAATTATTTTAAGCAGTGATCAAGTAGAACTTAGTGTCGATCACGAATTGTATAAAGTAAACACGATTCCAATGGGCGACTTAGACGATGATATGAAACGCACACTCATCGAAGACGAAGTCAAACAATTTATGAAGTTTATCATTAGAACATGGAATAAATAGTAGGTAGATGCACTTTATCTTATAGTGTATTATCCCTATAGAGTAAGTATTTAAAAACTAAAACTCTATAGGGATATTTTTATGTATAAAGCTAGACTACCTGTCGAACTTAATCAAGGTATCTACAATAACTTTAAATAAATTTATTCAGAAGTAGGGGCTTAATAAATCATTTCACATCACGATACTTTAAAAAATTGAGTGATAAAGTATACTGTAAGAAAGGAAAATAAATCTTGTTTTCCATATCTGGAGGTAGACACTATGAATACTAGAAAAACATCTTTTGAAAAAAGAGTAGAAATAGCTAAATATTGTATTGAAAATAATAGAGCCTTTAATAAGACAGCTGAAAAGTACCAAGTTAGCTATTCACAAGTCTATAATTGGGTGAAAAAGTATGAAGAACATGGTGATATTGGTTTAGTAGATGGTAGAGGTAAAGGAAAACCAGTTGAAGCATTAACTATTGAAGAAGAACTCAAATTAAAAATAAAAGCACTTGAACAAAAAAATAAAATTCTTCAAATGGAGAATGAGGTATTAAAAAAGCAGGAAGAAATAGAGAGGCAGTTGATGAATCGAAAGTCCGACAAATAGTAGCATATCAGACAATTGAATCATTAATAGATAAATATCCGACGAATCAAATGTGTACCATTCTTGAAATATCAAGGGCAAGTTATTATAAATGGAAAAACAGAGAAGAATCAGAATCCGAGAGATTCAATAATGAATTAAAAGATTTGATATTCAAAATTTATCATGAACACGATGGGAAATATGGATCTAGAAGAATGCATAAGTATTTGAGGGAACATACTAAATTCCAGGTTAATCATAAACGTGTCTATAGAATAATGAAAAAATATGGATTAATTGCCTCAAACAATTTATGAAGTTTATCATTAGAACATGGAATAAATAGTAGGTAGATGAATATTATCTCAGAGTCTTCGTGCGATACGCCCTGATTTTGTACCTTAGCGCACGATATCTCGGAGTCTTCGTGCGATACACCTTGATTTTGTACCTTAGCGCACGATATCTCGGAGTCTTCGTGCGATACGCCCTGATTTTGTACCTTAGCGCACGATATCTCAAAGTCTTCGTGCGTTACACCCTGATTTTATACCTTAGCGCACGATATCTCAAAG
Source organism: Mammaliicoccus sp. N-M50 (assembly GCF_022386995.1). Lineage (NCBI taxonomy): Bacteria > Bacillati > Bacillota > Bacilli > Caryophanales > Staphylococcaceae > Mammaliicoccus > Mammaliicoccus sp. N-M50. The sequence goes on from NZ_JAJNJA010000002.1 coordinate 427,834, forward strand.
TCTTCGTGCGATAATAACCAACTTCTAGATAACTTCACATCATAACAACCGCAGCCAATCTTATTGGGTTAAGATTTGTTGCGGTTTTTTTATTTCCAAAATACAATTGTCCTTTCTATGTGGAAAATAGGGTTATTTTCACAGTTTTTTATCAATATTTTCGCCTTTATAATAAAGCCTTTTCATTTTTTTTAAAATTCCTAGATAAAAGGTTAATAAATAAACATTTAAATTGTGACAAAGCGTTGACCGTCTTGAAATAATAGGCTAAAATTAAGTTGTCCTAGTTATAAAAGAACGATTAATAGAGGGGGGAATCTAAATGAGCCAACGTGTCACACGACGCCAATTTTTAAACTATTCATTGATGGGTGTTGGGTCATTTATGGCTGCTGGTATGATTTTACCTATGGGTAGATTTGCGCTTGATCCTGTATTCAAAGCTGATGCACAAGGCGATATGATTGCTACAGGCGTAAAGGAGTCAGAACTTGGTAAAGAGCCTATTAAAGTGGACTTTAAATTCGAGCAAGAAGATGCTTGGTACACAAGTGAAGTTACAGAATTTGCTTGGGTGTACAAAGATGGAAATGAAATCGTAGCATTATCACCGGTCTGTAAACATTTAGGATGTACAGTACAGTGGAATGGCGATAAATCAAATCCTAATCAATTCTATTGTCCATGTCATAACGGTCGTTATGAAAAGAACGGTAAGAATATTCCAGGTACGCCGCCATTAGCACCACTTGATCAATACGAAGTAAAAGTTAAAGGTGGCATTATTCAAATCGGTAAAAAGCACGAGAACGAATTAGCTAAATAAGGAGGGATTAACAATGATAGATAAAATCTATGATTGGGTCGATGACAGACTTGATATTACACCAATTTGGCGAGATATTGCTGATCATGAGGTGCCAGAGCATGTTAACCCTGCTTATCACTTTTCAGCTTTCGTTTATTGTTTTGGTGGTCTAACGTTTTTCATTACAGTAATACAAGTTTTATCAGGTATGTTTTTAACGATGTACTATGTTCCAGATATCGTTAATGCATGGAAATCAGTTTACTATCTACAACACGATGTAGCTGCTGGTGTTATCGTACGTGGTATGCACCATTGGGGAGCAAGTTTAGTAGTAGTAATGATGTTTTTACATACACTTCGTGTATTCTTTACAGGATCTTATAAACAACCTAGAGAATTAAACTGGGTTGTCGGTGTATTAATATTCTTCGTAATGCTTGGATTAAGTTTTACTGGTTATTTATTACCATGGGATATGAAAGCACTATTCGCAACAAAAGTAGGTTTACAAATTGCAGAATCTGTTCCTATCATTGGGCCGTGGGTTAAGACATTACTAGCAGGGGATGCAGAGATAGTTGGTGCACAAACTCTAACTCGTTTCTTTGCGATACATGTATTCTTCCTACCAGCTGCACTATTCGCGTTATTAGCAGCACACTTTATAATGATCAGAAAACAAGGTATTTCAGGTCCACTATAAAATTAACGTGAATAAATGAAAAAGGAGGTCATGCGACATGCATCGCGGTAAAGGGATGAAGTTTGTTGGTGATTCAAGAATAAAGTCATACGACAAACCGAAATTAAATCGAGATTATTCAGAATTTCCAGGTCGTACAGAAAGTTTCTGGCCTGACTTTCTACTAAAAGAATGGATGACTGGTGCGGTATTCTTAATCGCGTACTTATGTTTAACAGTCGCTCATCCATCGCCACTTGAACGTGTGGCAGATCCATCTGATACTGGTTATACACCATTACCAGACTGGTATTTCTTATTCTTATATCAAATACTTAAATATTCATTCGCATCTGGTCCTTATAACACATTCGGAGCAATTATCTTACCAGGTATCGCATTCGGTGCTTTATTATTAGCACCTTGGTTAGATAGAGGCCCTGAACGTAAATGGACAAAGAGACCATTTGCTTCTGGATTTATGCTAATCGCAATTGCAATCTTATTCTATACAACATGGGAATCAAGTTATTACCATGATTGGAAGCAACAAGCTAAACAAGGTGAAATCGTCTTCTCTAACTTAGACAAGTCAGACCCAGTTTATACTGACATCATCAAGTCAAACTGTACAAGTTGTCACGGTGGTGAGTTAACGGGTGGACAAGGTCCAAACTTAGTTGAATCTAAATTACCTAAAGAGGGCGTTAAAGGATTCGTAGAAAATGGTGCAGGTAAAATGCCTAGCTTCAAAGACACACTTTCTAAAGATGAAATTGACAAAGTTGCTAAATACGTTGCAGATTTACATGAAACAGATGCAAACGGTAAAGAATTGAAAAAATAATTAAATTTGAGCCTGGGGCATATGCGTGCCCTGGGCTCTTTTCAAAGGAGTAATAAAATGGAATTTTGGAGATATGTAATGGGGCAGAAATCTATTCTCATTACGCTATTTATCGCAAATCTTCTCGGCACCATTTATGGATACATATGGTATGGCAGTCAATTACTTGATAGCAAATGGTATTTTTGGCCATTTATACCTGACAGTCCAACAGCAACATTATTCTTAGTGATTGCCATAGCAGCAATCTATTTCAATAAACATTTAGGATTGTTTGAATGTTTAGCATTTATTACATTAATTAAATATGGTGTATGGGCGGTTGTTATGAATATATTTGTAATGATTCATTACGATCAACTTGTTCCAATGGCAATTATGCTGATGACTTCACATGGCATTATGGCTATTCAAGCATTGATGTTCTATCCTTTATTCAATATTAAAAAGTGGCATATTGTTGTAACAATGATTTGGGTATTTCACAATGATGTTATTGATTATGTGTATCATCAATATCCCGTATATAGTATGTTAAGTCAGTATGAGTCACATATAGGATACTTTGCTTTTTGGCTAAGTGTTATCGCTTTTCTGTTATTACTATATTTCCAAAAAAACATCAAATTACGTTCAAAATATTTGACGTAAGAGTCGTCACTCCGTAATATAATAAATAACAGGGATAAAAAGGAGGAAGTTATTTGTTTTCATATATCATATATTTTATTATCATTATGATTGTCCCTATGTACTTCCAATTTAGAGTAAAATCAACATACAATAAATACTCAAGAGTACGTTCAACAAGTGGGAAGACGGGTAAACAAGTTGCAGAAGAAATTTTAGCTGCAAATGGAATTCATGATGTAGAAGTGTTACAAGGTGAAGGATTCTTATCAGATCATTTTGATCCAACTAAGAAACGTGTTGTATTATCACCGGCAAACTATCAACAACCAAGTGTTGCGGGTACAGCAATTGCAGCACATGAAGTAGGACATGCTATTCAACATGCTCAAGGATATGGATTCCTTAAATTTAGATCAGCGCTTTTACCGCTTGCTAATTTAGGAAGTTCGTTATCATACATTATCATTTTAGCTGGTATCGTATTAACAGCAATGAGTAGTACATTCGGTACAACATTATTATGGGTTGGTATCGTATTTATGTCATTCGCTGTATTATTCTCAATCATTACATTACCAGTTGAATTCGATGCAAGTAAACGGGCAATGCGACAAATTGAAAAATTAAATATCGTTAACCAACAAGAATATAGACATGCTAAAAAAGTATTATCTGCAGCTGCTATGACATACGTTGCAGCAACAGCTGTAGCCGTAGCTGAATTAGCAAGATTTATTCTAATGGCACGTAATAATTAATGAAATCATTTTAATACCAATAAAGTCTTTTGACTTTGTTGGTATTTTTTATTTTATAAATATTTATGAGGTTTGTAGATATAAGCTTATTACGTTGTCATTATGCATGATTATCATATATAATTTTATTATGTGAGTTCTTTTATATAGAGATATAAAAGATATGTAGGGAGGAAATTTTATGGACATGAAAGAGATGCAACATGAAGTTGATCAATATATTTCTCAGTTTAAAGCAGGTTATTTTTCGCCTTTAGCAAATTTAGCGAGATTAACAGAAGAAGTTGGAGAACTAGCTAGAGAAATTAATCATAGTCATGGTGAAAAGAAAAAGAAACCAACTGAAGAAGACAATACTATTGAAGCTGAATTGGGCGATAATTTATTCGTCTTAATTTGTTTAGCAAATTCTTTAGACATAGATTTAAATAAAAGTTTCCAAGATACAATGAATAAATTCAATGTAAGAGATAAAGATAGATTCGAACGTAAATAAGTCATAATGGAGGATTAATATGAAAATCGGTATAACTTGTTATCCATCAATGGGGGGCTCAGGTATTGTTGCAACTGAGCTTGGTTTGGAAATGGCGAAAAGAGGTCATGAAATTCACTTTATTACTTCTAATATGCCTTTTAGAATGAGAGAGCCTGTTCCAAACGTAACTTTTCATCAAGTTGACGTAAATCAATATTCTGTATTCCAATATCCACCATATGATATTACATTAAGTGCTAAAATTGCAGATGTCATTAACGATTACGACTTGGATATATTACATATGCACTATGCAGTACCACATGCAATTTGTGGTATTTTAGCGCGTCAAATATCCGGAAAAGATGTCAAAATTATGACGACTTTGCATGGAACAGATATTACAGTATTAGGTTATGATACGTCATTACAAAGTGCCATTCGGTTTGGAATTGAAAAGAGTGACGTTGTAACTAGTGTCAGTGATAGTCTTAAACAAGAAACATATGACATTATAGAACCTGATAAAGAAATCAAAACAATATACAATTTTGTACAAGAAGAAAGTTTCCCACAAATTTATAATACAGATTTAAGAAGCCGTTATGGCATAGAAGAAGATGAAAAAGTCATCACGTTTGTATCAAATTTTAGAAAAGTCAAGCGCGTGCCTGATGTCGTCGATACATTCTACAAAATTAATAAACAAATTAAATCTAAATTATTACTCATTGGTGATGGTCCAGAATTACAAGTGGCCAGAGAACAAATTAAACAACTTAATATAGAAGACCAAGTTCTATTTTTAGGTAAACAAGATGAAGTGAATATCTTCTATCAAATGTCTGATTTAACGTTGTTACTAAGTGAAAAAGAAAGCTTTGGACTTGTATTACTTGAAGCTATGCTTACAGGTGTCGTGCCGATTGGTACAAATGCAGGTGGCATAAAAGAAGTCATCAAAAACGGTGAAACGGGTTATACGGTTGATGTCGGTGATACAGTTAAAGCGAGTGAATATGCGGTTAAATTACTAACAGATTCAGAACTTTATCGCAAAATGCAAAACGCTATGATTCAAGATGTACATGAAAGATTCTCATCTAAAGTGATTGCTGATCAGTACGAATCTTGCTACAACGATATGTTAGGAGAATAATATGCGTGAATATCAAGTATTTGAAGATGCGAAATGGATAATTGAAACACTTGAACGTAATGGGCATCAAGCATATTTTGTAGGTGGTTCAGTAAGAGACTATTTAATGGGTAAAGAAATTTCAGACGTTGATATCACAACAAGTGCTTTACCTGATGAAGTTGAACAATTATTTGATAAGACTTTACCAATAGGCAAAGAGCACGGCACGATGATTGTAATGGGTGAAAATCAACAATTTGAAGTCACTACATTTAGAAAAGATGGGGATTATGTTGATCATAGAAGACCTACATCTGTTCAGTTTGTAACGGATTTATATGAAGATGTAGCAAGAAGAGATTTCACAATGAATGCTATCGCTATGGATAAGTCGTATCAACTCCATGATTATTTCAATGGGTTAAACGATATACAATCCAAAATTATCAAAGCTGTTGGAACACCAATTGATCGAATGGAAGAAGACGCATTACGTATTATGAGAGGTGTAAGATTCCAATCACAAACAGGCTTTGCACTTGATCATGATACTAAAGACGCCATGTATCAAACAGCACATTCTTTAAATGCCATCGCAATTGAAAGAATTGTTGTTGAACTAAAAAAAATGATTCAAGGTAAATATATTCATGATACAAAAACGACCGCTCATGAACTAGAAATATTTAAATATATTCCATTTTTCAAAGAAATCAACCAAGGAAGTATCTTCATGCCAGAACATGCCCATTTCAATTTATGGGTGGCTGCATTATGTTATTTAAACGAATTAGATTTAACAAGCTTGAACAGTTTGAAAATCAGTAATCAAGAAAAGCGTGATATCTCATCATACGTTCAATTATTGATATCACTTTCTGATAATAAAATTTCAAAGCAAGATATGATTCATCTCGTATATACGTATCATCGTGATAAAATGAAAGAAATCATTCACTTTATTTCTGAGCATAATGCACAACTGAATATCTCTATCCATCCTACAATTATGAATGACCGTGTAATTGATGAAATATATGATAAACTACCTATATATGATAAATCAGAATTACAAATTAACGGTCAAATATTGATGTCTACATTTAATAAAAAAGGTGGACCATGGATCAAAGATATTTTAAATAAAGTTGAACAAGCTGTCATTAACCATAAAGTGGATAATACAGAAAATGATTTAATAGAATGGGTGCGAGAGAATGTCAAAATATAAACGTGAAATTATTAAATATTTATATCAAAATAATGAATATTTGTCAGGACAACATATTGCTGAAACGTTAAATTGTTCACGTGTAACAGTTAAAAAAGTCATCGATCAATTGAGAAAAGAAGGCTTTGAAATTGAGTCTATTTCTAATAAGGGATATAAAATCTTAGAAATCCCTACAACTTGGCAAGAAGACATTGTGAATATTACACTTCAAGATCAAAGAATATTGAATCACGCAATTGTTCAAACACAAGTAGATTCAACACAATTGTTAGCTAAATCTCGTGTTAATGACATTGAACATGACTTTATTGTTTTGAGTGATGAACAAACAAATGGGAGAGGGCGTTTCCAAAGAGAATGGTCATCTCTAAAAAGTAAAGGGCTTTGGATGTCAGTTGTATTACGTCCAGATATTCCAATTCAAAGAATGTCGACATTTAATCTATTTATAAGCCTTGCCATTCAAGAAGTGATTGAACAGCATTATGGCATTCAAAGTAAAATTAAATGGCCAAATGATATTTATATAGGCGATAAAAAAGTTTGTGGCTTTTTAACAGAAATGATTGCAGATACTGATGGCGTTAATGCGATTATTTGTGGTATTGGTATAAATTTAAACCAAACACAAGAAGATTTCGATCAAGCTGGTCAATATCGTGCGACAAGTTTAAAAATAGAAAATGAACAATCTATAGAACCTTATCGATTTTTGAAATTATTAATAGAAGCTATTGAACTGAGATATGATCAATTTTTAGAATTACCATTCAGTGACATTAAAGATTTATATAAAAGTAAAAGTATGATTTGGGACAAAAAATTAACTTATACAGAAGGTAAAAAGCAAGTATTTGGTCGAGCAATTGATATACAAGATAATGGGTTCTTAACCGTGATATCTGATGATGGTCAATTACACCAATTTATGAGTGCAGATATCGAAATATAGGAGAGATAATATGGCGCAAAGATACGCTGTTGTAGATTTAGAAACAACCGGAAACCAAATTCAATATGATGAAATCATTCAAATTGGGATAACATTTATAGAAAATAACCAAATTACCGATACATATCATTCATATGTCAAAACGGATTTGGAAATTCCATCTTTCATTCAAGCATTAACCAATATTAATGAATTAGACTTAGAAGAAGCTCCATACTTCGAAGAGATCAGTCAATCATTGTTTAACTTGTTGAAAGATTGTGTATTTGTCGCGCATAATGTTCTATTTGATTTAAACTTTCTCAAATCCCATTTCGAAAAGCATCAAATACAATTTGAACCTAAATTAACAATTGATACGATGGAATTGTTTAAAATCGCATTTCCAAACGAAGAAAGTTATCAGTTAAGTGAATTGAGTCAATCGTTACAAGTTGATTTAAACCAAGCGCATAGTGCTTATGAAGATGCTAAAGCAACTGCACTATTATTTATCAAAGCCATTCAGAAAATAAATGGTCTTCCGATTGATACCATTAAACAACTTTATTATTTATCTAAATCTTTAAAACATGATTTAAAAGACGTTCTATTTGAAATTGTAAGAACACATCAAGGTGCCGAAACGCATAATCGCAATATTAAAAAGTACCAGAACATCCATTATTTAAAACAAATGCCTATACGTCATTCAAGTGACCGTACATCAATTACACTAGATGAAGCTTATGATAGAATACTTAAAACCTTTAACTTCGATTATCGTAAAGAACAATATCAACTCGTTCAACAATTATTTGATTCTTTAATGCATAACGAGAATGCTTTAATTGAAGCTCCGCTTGGTAGTGGGAAATCGATGAGCTTTGTGCTCGCTGCATTATTGTATTATTTAGAAACTGGTGAACATATTCTCGTTTCAACACATACGAAGTTACTTCAAAATCAACTGCTGGAACAAGAATTTAATAAAGTCTTAAATGCATTAGATTTAGATTTAAAAGCGATGATTATTAAAAGTAAAGATCATTATATTTCGCTTGGTTTAATCTTAAATATATTACAAGATGATACAGACAACTATGAAGCGACTATTTTAAAAATGCAGTTGCTTGTATGGATTCTTGAAACGGAAACAGGTGACATTGAAGAACTCCATCTTAAAGGTGGTCAAAAAGTCTTCTTTGAACAAAAACGCACGACTTATGTACCGTTTAAAAATGATATACATTACTATCAATTTATTAAAGAGAGTGCGCAACATGTAGAGATTGGTATAACAAATCACGCTCACTTGTTACAACATAGTACAGAAGACACGGTATATCAATTGTTCAAACATATCATTGTTGATGAAGCACATCGTATTCAAGATTACGCACTTAATCAAGTGACAGATGATTTAAGTTACCAACATATTAAATATCATCTCGGTTTATTAGGTAAAAATGAGCAAGAAAAATTATTTAAGCGATTAGATAAATTAGAAAACAGAAGAGTCATTGAGCAATATCCAATCGAACCAATTGATATATATCAACTGAAACGTGATATTGATTTACTTCACGAACAAAACGAACAATTATTTGATGATTTAATGGCTCAAATTTCAGATAAGCATCAAGAATCTCATGAAGATGACAAACAAATTCATTACTTCTATGATATTGATGTCGCGAATATATCTGAAATATTTAAACGACAAATTAGTACAATCAATCAAATATTATCTAGATTTAAATCATACTCACACGCACATGTTAAAGCGTTCAAGAAAGAGTTAATTTATATTTATCATCAATATACTAAAATTTATAACATGATTAAGTCTGGTCAAGTGCCATTCGTTTCCATTAAGAAAATTTCTCAGAAATCTACACTTTCACTTTTTGTTAAAAAAGCAGAAGTAAAAGATTTACTGAATGAAGTGTTTATAGAGCAATTCAATAGCAATATTTTCATTTCAGGGACATTAACCGTTAATCATTCATTTACATCATTTAAATCTATGTTTCCTGAAGACATTCAATTTAACACTTATTATTTAAATGATATTTACGACTTGAAAAATCAAGCAACATGTTTTGTACCGCAAAATATGCCGACTTATCAATATCATCAACAAGATGACTATATAGAAACGATTGTTAGTTATTTATCAACATTTGTGAGTGAAACAAATCAAAAATGTTTAGTACTGTTTACGAATTATGCGATGTTATATCAAGCATACCGATACATGGAAGAACTTGAAATCTTTGATGATTATGTCGTATTAATGCAGCAACAACATTCACACGTATACAAACTCGTACAACAGTTTAACCAATTTGATAAAACGATTTTACTTGGTACTTTATCATTCTTTGAAGGATTTGATTATCAATCTTCAGGTATTAAATGTGTCATGATGACGAAGTTACCGTTTATACATCAAGATGATCCACGATACCATTTAATGAAAGATGAATTTGACAATCCATTTAAAGACTTTGTCTTACCAGACGCTGTAACTAAATTCAGACAAGGCATTGGTCGATTAATTCGAAACAAACATGACCAAGGTTTATTAATTTGTTTTGATAGAAGAATATTAGACAGTAATTACAGTAAATACTTTATTAATGCATTAGGTGAAATACCTGTTATCGAAGGCGATTTAAATAAATTCCAAGATAAACTAAGAAAATATCCAAACAGATAGCAGTTGTATGCATAATTTGATAAAATAACTATAGGTAATTTATTTGAATAGGAGAAATAATAATGAATATTACGATTAAACAAGCTAAAGATTATGTCAATCAAGAAGTGACAATCGGTGCTTGGATTGCAAACAAGCGATCAAGTGGAAAAATAGCATTTTTACAATTAAGAGATGGAACAGGATTTATGCAAGGTGTCGTTGTGAAAGCTGAAGTATCAGAAGACATCTTCCAATTAGCTAAATCATTAACACAAGAAACATCTGTTTATGTTACGGGTACAATTACAGAAGATGACCGTTCTAAATTTGGCTATGAAATGCAAGTAAGTGGTGTAGAAGTCATTTCAGAATCACATGATTATCCAATCACACCAAAAAATCATGGTACAGAATTCTTAATGGATCACAGACATTTATGGTTACGTTCTAAACGTCAACATGCCGTTATGAAAATTAGAAACGAAATTATTCGTGCAACATATGAATTCTTTAACGAAAGTGGATTCACTAAAATTGATCCACCAATTTTAACAGGTAGTGCACCTGAAGGTACAAGTGAATTGTTCCATACGAAATATTTCGATGAAGATGCATTCTTATCTCAAAGTGGTCAATTATACTTAGAAGCTGCAGCTATGGCGCATAATAGAGTATTTAGTTTCGGTCCAACGTTTAGAGCTGAAAAATCAAAAACAAGAAGACACTTAATTGAATTCTGGATGATCGAAGGCGAAATGGCATTTATGAAACATGACCAAAGCTTAGAAGTTCAAGAAAATTACGTACATCACATCGTTAAAGCTGTGTTGGCAAATTGTCAATTAGAATTAGAACTTCTTGAAAGAGATACTTCTAAGTTAGAACAAGTATCAACACCATTCCCAAGAATCACTTACGATGATGCCATTAAATTCTTACATCAAGAAGGATTCGATGATATTGAATGGGGCGACGATTTCGGTTCTCCTCATGAAACTGCAATTGCAAACCATTATGATAAACCAGTATTTATCATTAATTATCCAACAAAAATTAAACCATTCTATATGGAACCAAACCCTGAAAATCCAGACACTGTATTATGTGCAGATTTAATCGCACCAGAAGGTTACGGAGAAATCATTGGTGGTTCTGAAAGAATTAGTGATTTAGATTTAATTAATCAAAGAATTAATGAACATGGTTTAGATCCTGAAGCATATAGTTACTACACTGACTTAAGAAAATATGGAAGTGTACCACATAGTGGATTTGGCTTAGGACTTGAAAGAACAGTAGCATGGTTAAGTGGCGTAGAACACGTTAGAGAAACTGCACCATTCCCACGTTTATTAAATCGATTATATCCATAATAATATGCGAGTCTGGGAGCTGAATAGTGATCCCAGACTCTATATTTTTATAAAGAAGTAGGTGAAAAAATGTATACAAGTGATATGTTAAAAGAAAAGCCAGTCGTTGTTCAAAGAGCTTTGTTTGATCATTATGCCAATTTAGGATTAAATGAAAAACAATTCGTTATCCTTATTAAATTGCTGGATCAAGAGAATGATCGAAACTTACAGCCTCCATTAGAAGATATCCAACGTGGCACGACATTATCTATACAAGAAGTAAGTCATATCATCAATCAACTTTCTCAATTAAAAATTATAGACATTAAAATTGAAAAAGATGATCAACATAAATATAATGAATTCATATCATTTGATCCTATGTATGAACAACTCGCATTAATTAAAAATGAAGCAATGCAACAAGGTACAGTAGAAGATCAAAACTTACAATTCAAGAAATTATTCCAAGAATTCGAATCCACTTTCGGTCGACCATTAACACCATTAGAAGTACAAACATTAAACCATTGGATTGATACTGATAAACATTCAAACGAACTCATTATGAGCGCGCTTAACGAAGCACACAGTTTAGACAAACTCAGCATCAAATATATCGACCGCATTTTATTAAACTGGAAGAAGAAGAACATCACGACTGTGAAATCTTCCAAAGAAGAAAGTGAAAAGTTTAATCAAACTAAAAAAGTAAAACAAAATGTTAATTTAATCCCGACTTTTGATTGGGTAAATGGGGAGAATCCTTATGATAAGTAAAAAGAAAGCATTAGAAATGATGGATGTTATTGACGAAATGTTTCCAGATGCTGAATGTGAACTCGTTCATGATAATCCATTTGAACTAACAATCGCAGTATTACTTTCTGCACAGTGTACAGACGTACTTGTCAACAAAGTGACGAAATCGCTTTTTGAAAAGTATAAAACTCCTGAAGATTATTTAAATGTAAGTTTAGAAGAACTTCAAAATGACATTCGCTCAATCGGTTTATACCGTAATAAAGCTAAAAATATTCAAAAACTTTGTCAATCGCTGTTAGATAATTTTAACGGTGTCGTACCAAGTACACATCAAGAATTAGAATCACTAGCTGGTGTAGGGCGTAAAACAGCGAATGTTGTAATGAGTGTAGCATTTGGGGAACCATCTTTAGCAGTAGACACACATGTAGAGCGCGTATCTAAACGTCTTGCAATATGTAGAATTAAAGACAATGTGCGCCAAGTTGAAGATCGTTTATGTAGCATCATTCCAAGAGAAAGATGGACAAAAAGTCACCATCAGCTTATATTCTTTGGGCGCTATCACTGTGTAGCACGTAAACCGAAATGCGAAGTATGTCCATTATTTGCAGATTGTAGAGAAGGGCAAAAACGATTAAAAGCTGGGTTAGTAAAGGTTGAGGGCGCATGATACAAAAAAATGATTTCATAGAACTTGAACTACAAATAGAGCCACTTGTTAAAAATAAAAAACTTAAATCAAGTGAAGCGCGCCAATTATTAGATCAATATTATAGTTTGATCATTGCTTATATAGAACAAATCAATCAAATAGAAACGTTTGATATATCGCATATCGAAGAATATCCAGTTATACCAATGAATTTCGAAGAACGCTACCACTATATAAACGAGAGAATATATCATTTTATGGGATATAGACAAATGGTAACACTGAAAGAAGAATTAATTAGAATGAATGCGAGATATCAGATTCAACTTAAAAGAGCCGCACAATGTGAAAGCGGAGAATAGAAATATTGGCCGTATCGCACGATATCTTTAAGTCTTCGTGCGATACGGCCTGTTTTTGTACCTTTGCGCACGATATCTTTGAGTCTTCGTGCGATACACCCTGTTTTTATACCTTTGCGCACGATATCTTCGAGTCTTAGTGCGCTATACTTAACACTATTATATAAATCAAAAAAGCATCACATCCTTTGCGGGATGTGATGCTTTTTCTATATCTTAGTCATCTTTCTCTTCTTTGGCAGCTTGTTTTGCTGCATCTGAGGTTGAACTACTATTGTCAGAGTCTGAATCTGATTCTTCTGTTGTTGGTGTTTCTGTCGTTTGTTCTTCAGTTGTTACGTTTTGATTTGTAGATGACTGTTGTTGTGTATTGTTTTGTTGCGTTCTAGATGTATTTGAATTTGTCTGTGGTTCGTTTGTTGTTACATTATTATTATTGTTTGAGAAGTTATAATTATTTTGCTGATTACGACTATTACCAGAGCTAGGTGCTGAGCTTGATGTTGTATTATTGTCTTCGTTACCTGCAACACTTAAGCTTTTACCGCTTCCTGTTACTGAATCAGGTCTTTCGAAGTCTGCACCGTCATAATTAGAGATTTCTGACATAACTTCATTGAATAATATTTGTGGTTTAATTTGTTCATCATGTCCTAAGAATGAGTTCTCACCGTATTCTTTAACTTTGTTGAAGCCCATCCATACTGACATAGTGTATTGTGGTGTATAACCTGTAATCCAAACGTCTTTCGCTGCATTTTCAGGTAATTGATATTCACTATATACTTCATCACCATAAGTACCAGTACCCGTTTTAGCTGCTACGTTCACACCGTTAATGCCATATCCATAAGCTGAACCGTATGCTTGGAATGTTCCTTTCAGCATTTCAGTTAACATGTATGCTGTGTAGTCTTCCATTGCTTTATGGCTTTCGCTTGAGAATTTGATTGTTTCATCATCTTGAGTGACAACTTTTCTAATTGATTTTGCTTCGTTATATGTTCCGCCATTACCCATAGTCGCAAATGCTGATGCTAATTGAGTAGGGGAGAATTCTGATTGTGAACCACCAAGTACTTCTGAAGGTCCAATTTCATCTTTATAATTTAAATTCACTTTAGAAGCAAAGTCTTTAACTGCTTTTTCGCCAGCGTTTTGGTTTGTTTCTTGCCAAGATTTCAATGCTGGAATGTTATATGATCTCGCTAATGCATCAGCCATTGTAACTGAACCGTGACCTTGACCATCATAGTTCTTGAAAATACTACCATTGATATTATATTGACTTTCATCCTGGAACTTATGGTTTGTCGCATATTGCATATTCTCAATTGCTGGTCCATAAGCTAATATCGGTTTAAGTGATGAACCTGTAGGATGAACGTCTGTTGCTTGGTTTCTATCAACTACATCTTTGTAATCTTTACCACCACTGATACCGACTAATTTACCAGTCTTCGTATCTACTATAGATGAACCAGTAATTTGGTCTTTATTCTTGTAGAATGTACCGTTATCAACTGACTCTTGTAATGTTTTTTGAACATCTTTATCCATGTTTGTGTAGATTTTAAGACCGCTTGTCATAATATCATTTAATGATTGACCTTTGAACGCTTTGTTCTGAGTAATTTCTTGTTTAACGTAGTTAATATAAGAAGCGTACTCATTGTCTGGTGTATCAGTCATTGCGTCATTTCTTTCTTCAACTGTACGTTTAACTAAGTTCTTATCGATAGGTGTATCTTGTGCTTCTTTCATTTCTTTCTTAGTGATTCTACCGTGTCTTTCCATTAAATAAAGAACTGTGTCTTTACGTTTTTCAGCCGCTTCAGGATTATCATAAATGTTATATTGGTTTGGCACTTGTGGTAAACCTGCTAAGTAAGCTGTTTCAGCTAAGTTTAAATCTTTTAATTTCTTATTGAAGTAATATTTAGCTGCTGTTTGAGAACCGTAAATACCATCTGAGTAATAGATTTTGTTTAAGTACATTTCAAAGATTTCATCTTTAGAATATTCTTGTTCTAATCTATATGAAAGGTAAGCTTCTTGAGCTTTTCTTTCGATGGATTTCTTATCTGTTAAGAATGAACGTTTTACAACTTGTTGTGTTAATGTAGATGCACCTTGTGAACCAAAGCCACCTGTAAAGTTCTTCATAACTGCTCCAGATAAACGTTTGTAGTCTAATGCACCATGATCGTAGAAGCGATTATCTTCAGTTGCGAGTACAGCATCTTTCATCTGATCTGGAACATCGTCAAATTTAACATGTTCTCTCTTTTGTCCCATATAGAGGGTCGTGACAAGTTTATTATTTTTGTCATAAATTTTAGTTGGTAATTGGTCTTTAAGCGCACTTTCATTGAAAGCAGGAGCTTTCCAAGCATAATATGCAAATACGAGAACACCTATGATTACCATTGCTAAGAATGCTAGCACGAGAATACCGAACACCTTAATTATCGTCCTTTTGATATTCCTCTTCTTCTTAGGTTGTTCTTTACCATTTTTACTATTAGAAGCTTTTGATTGACTCATTTGAGCGCCTCACTTTCTGTTTTTATCAATTGATCAACTATTGTTATGTAGTTAATTCTTGGTTTAAATTGGATTGGTAATAAGTAACCATCAGTTTCAATCTCTTTAAGCGTGATGGACTTCTTGCCTCCAGATTTATATCTGTCCCAATATACCATAAACTTCCTAAAAGGCAATAAAAATACGCTATCATGATAGCTAAATTTTATCAACAAAAAACATATACCTTTTTGGTTTAATACTTGTTCCATATGTGATACTTGGTGATCGTGGATATTATTTAAAGGGAAACTTGTTTTATTTTTCGTTTCCTTAGCTTCAAAATCAATATAGTATCCATTATAAACACCGTTATAATCTGTTGTTGAAGGCTTTCTAAAATACGCTTCTTTAATGACAGCTTTTTGTCTTTTAGGGTAGTCAACATCAACGATTTGAATAGGTGTCGGTTTCTTATGAATAACTGCTATATTTTCTAATCTGAAGTATTCATTGGATTTATCAATTTCCTCCTCTAATCTCATACCCCGTTTACCATATTGTATTCTACTATATTTAGGATCATCTTGGATTGAGACTTTAGAAGTATTTTTTGTAACTTTTTTTCCGTTTGGATAATTCAAATTCATCACCTAGCTTCATATCATAAAACTCTAAATATTATACCTTATTTCATTATAAGTTACAAAAGTTTTTTATGATACATAAATATTCTAGAACTTTTCTAGTTATGTTATCATTTTATCGTGAGCACATTTAAAATACAAACTTCATTAATAGTAGGTGTAGCGATGATACAAGAACTTTTAAATAAATTAAATAACATGTTAGATATATTTCAATACGCGAAAGACAATCATGAATACGACTTTTATAAAGATGTCGTACCATTTGTAGAACAAGTCGATGTTCTGCTAGACAAACTTGCTGTTCATCAAGATGCCGTATTGAAATTACAATATATGAATGAACAGAAATTCCAACTCTTAATTAGTAACTATAAAGAGTTGTCTGTAGAATGCCATTATAAACGTACAAGTAAGAAACTCTTCTTTGAAAAGCATAAAGCCGTACAACATGATTTAAATTATATTTATACCCATATAGGTGATTTATCATGACGTCTGTATATTTTACGGGATACAAACCGTTTGAACTGAATATTTTTAAAAATGATCAACCAGAAGTGAAAGTCATCAAAGCATATCTTAAAGAAATCATTGAGCAAGAAATAGAAGAAGGTATGGAGTGGGTCATTATTTCAGGACAATTAGGATTTGAACTTTGGGTAGCAGAAGTAACAATTGAAATGAAAAATAAATTCCCTCAATTGAAACTTGCGATATTGACACCATTTTTAAATCACTATAATAAATGGAACGAAACAAACCAGCAAGCTTATCAAAATATTGTTGCACAAGCAGACTATGTTAATGCGATTCATCAAAGTGAGTATCAAGGTGGGTTCCAATTTCAACAAGCCAATGAATTTATACTCGATAATACCGATAAGACAATATTATTTTATGATGATGAACAAGAAGCATCACCTAAATACTTCAAAAGTAAGTTAGTTGATTTTGCTGAAAAGACAAACTATACTTATAATGTTATTACATTCATGGATTTACAAGACTTTATGGAATTTAATTATAATAATGACAACGAATCATATTAAATGAGGTGTAAAAATGGCTGATGTAGCATTAAAGCTATCTGCAAAAGATATTTATGAAAAAGAATTCGAAAGAGGTTTAAGAGGTTTCAAAACTGAAGAAGTAGATGCTTTTTTAGATGACATTATTTCAGACTATCAAAAAATGGCTGATTTAAATAATGAAGTCATCAAATTGACAGAAGAAAATTCTAAACTTAAAAAAGAAATCGAACAGTTAAGAATCCGTGTCGCGTCAGGCAGACCACAAGGCTCTCAACAATACAATTCTAATAATGTAGATATCTTGAAACGAATTTCTAATCTTGAAAAAGCAGTATTTGGCGAATAAATGATAGTTATTTAACGCTGTTTATGCTATAATTCTTTGTTGAGTGGTATTTCGGATAATCGCTACGTTAAGTAGAGGAAAGTCCATGCTCACACATTCTGAGATGAATGTAGTGTTCGTGCTTGGCGAAACAATAAGCCAGGGCAATTAATTGACGGCAATGAAATAACCTAAGTTAGTAATAATATGGTTAAAGTAGTTTGAAAGTGCCACAGTGACGTAGCTTTTACAGAAATGTAAAAGGTGGAACGCGGTAAACCCCTCGAGTGAGCAATCCAAAATTGGTAGGAGCACTTCTTTGACGGAAATGAACGGAATAAGAAGGTATGTAATCATACAGACAGATGATTATCACTGGCGTACGAGTGTAACTAGTACACGTTAGCAGTACTAAAGGACAAAACATGGCTTACAGATTTATCACTTACTAGTGTCGCTCTCCCAAGTAGGAGAGCTTTTTATTTGTAAATAATGATAATTTAAATATAAAGGAGTATATGCATGTATCAATTACTCGCTACTAGTCCAATGGGATTAGAATCAATTGTTGCTAAAGAAGTTCAAGAATTAGGATATGAAACAAAAGTAGAAAACGGTCGTGTACTTTTCGAAGGTGATGAAACAGCAATCGTTAAATCAAATTTATGGTTAAGAACTGCTGACAGAGTCAAAATCGTAGTAGGACGATTCCATGCAACAACTTTTGATGAATTATTCGAAAAGACGAAATCATTACCATGGGAAGATGTAATTGGCGCTCAAGGTATGTTCCCAGTTCAAGGTAAAAGTGTTAAATCTAAATTATTCAGCGTATCCGACTGTCAAGCAATCGTTAAAAAAGCGATAGTTGAGAGATTGAAACATGCGTATCAAATTAAAGGTTGGATTGACGAAACAGGTAGTAAATACCAAGTTGAAGTATCATTGCTGAAAGACGAAGCTTTATTAACAATCGACACTTCAGGTTCAGGACTTCATAAAAGAGGTTACCGTTTAGCACAAGGTGACGCACCAATGAAAGAAACATTAGCTGCAGCACTTGTTAGATTAACAAACTGGAGCGGTGAAACACCATTTATCGATCCATTCTGTGGTTCAGGTACACTTGCAATAGAAGCAGCACTCATCGCTCAAAATATTGCACCAGGATTTAACCGTGAGTTTGCGAGTGAAGATTGGGATATCATACCAGAAGGGTTGTATGATCAATTAAGACAAGAAGCAGATGAAGCGGCATTATATGATAAAGAAATTAATATCATAGCAAGTGATATCGATCCTAAAATGGTTGAAATTGCGAAAGACAACGCAACAGAAGTTGGGTTAGGGGACATCATTCAATTTAAAGTCCAAGATGTTCATAACCTAGAAGTACCAGATGGACCCGTTTCAATAATCGGGAACCCACCATATGGCGAACGTATCGGTGAACGAAGTGAAGTAGAAGCAATGTACAAACACTTAGGCGAAATCATGAAACAAAATGACCAAGCATCATTATATATGCTTACAAGCTATAAAGAATTTGAACCATTAGTAGGTAAAAAAGCCACAAAAAGAAGAAAACTCTTTAATGGCTATATTGAATGTACGTACTATCAATATTGGGGCAAACGAAATAAATAGTAGGAAAGTGGAAACCACCTGCAGAGCAGGTGGTTTTTTGGTTTGGAGAATAGTGGTGATGTATGGTTTGGACTAGATTTAATATCTCTTGGCTTAAGTTGGGCGTTAAGCCATGACTTGAGTGATCTCTTGGCTTAAGTTGGGCGTTAAGCCATGACTTGAGTGATCTCTTGGCTTAATTTGGACATTAAGCCATGACATCGGCTATCTCTTGGCTTAAGTAGGACGTTAAGCCATGACATCGGCTATCTCTTGGCTTAAGTAGATCGTTAAGCCATGACTTTGCTGATCTCTTGGCTTAATTAGAGCGTTAAGCCATGACTTTGCTGATCTCTTGGCTTAATTAGAGCGTTAAGCCATGACTTGAGCTATCTCTTGGCTTAAGTAGGACGTTAAGCCATGACTTTGCTGATCTCTTGGCTTAAGTAGGTCGTTAAGCCATGACTTGTACTATTTCTCGACTATTCACCATAGTTATCCAACATATTAGACTAGAGATATTCATTACAAGCACCACCCAACCCCCACAAAAAAACTGGCAACGCATCTTCTAAAGATTTGTTGCCAGTCTTCTTATTATTCATCATTGTATGAAGGTTCTTAGTTAAATATATTAATTTAGTATTACCAAAGTTTGCCTTCTCCTAATCCTTTGGCTCCTGGTGCTGGATCTGTGAACATTTGTCCGATAGGGACTGTATATGCGATTAAGATAAGCAATACTGTCACGATGATTAAGAATCTCCAGTTCTCAACAAATTTAATGACTGGTTGTTCTTCGTCCAATGCTTCTGATACTGGATATTCTTCTTCGCCTTTAGGTGATAAGAAGGCTAAGTGTATAAACACCATTACGACTAATATTATAGAAATAAATAAAATTGTTCCCCCAACTGCTTGTAGTACTTGATATGGTATCCATTCAGCAGCTTGTTTAGCACCGCCATATTCTGAATATGTTGATCTTCTTGGTGCACCTTTTACTAATCCAACATAGTGCATTGCGCCACTCATAATTGTCATACCGATCGCCCAAGTATAACCTTGCATAAGTGCTAATTTATTTGTGAATTTAGTTAGTTTTCTACCTGTACAATGAGGTATTAACCAGTACATAATTCCAAAGAATGTCATGATGACCGCTGAAGCGATTGTTAAATGGAAGTGTCCAGTTACCCAAATTGTATTGTGAATTAATCCGTTCATTTGTGCAGATGCGTTTACTAATCCACCTGCGCCACCTGGGATAAAGGCTAACATACCTAAGAATGGTAATACGAATCTTGCGTCATTCCATGGTAAAGATTTAAACCATGTAAACAATCCTTTATAGCCTTTAGAACGACCGTAATTTTCAAATGTTGCAAACAAACTAAATGCTGTCATCAATGAAGGAATGACAACCATAAACGTTAATACAACTTGTAAGTATTTCCATGTATCATCAATACCTGGTTCAACTAATTGGTGATGTATCCCAACAGGAATACTGAAGAATAAGAATAGCATAAATGACATTCTTGCTAAATTGTCTGAGAATGCTTTTGCACCAATAATTTTCGGGATAATTGCATACCAACACATATAAGCTGGTAATAACCAAAAATAAACAAGTGCATGACCAAAATACCAAAATAATGTTCTACTTAATGTTACGTCTACTCTTTCAACTAAACCTAATGACCAAGGAATTAATTGAAGAAGTACTGTTGCAGCAACACCTAATGAACATACAATCCACATTACCCCGTTAATTGCTACCATGTAGCTCAGTAGGGGAGATTTCTTACCTGGATTCTTCTTCTTAAACTCTACATATTTTAAAATTTGTCCAACTGTAGAAATCCAGCTACCTACAACAACAAGCGCCATACCAATATAGAAAATAGCATGTGCTTTTAATGGTGCATAAAAAGTATATAAAACAGTGGCTTTGTTTAATAGAACCATTGTTGCTGCCATGAGCGTACCAATAATCATTACCCAAAATCCAACCCAACCGAACTTTCTTTGTACAGACGTTAAATGTCCAGATGTCTTAGCTACTGCAGAAAATTGAAAGCCTAAGATAAAGAAAGTTGTCAGTACCAATGCTAATACGATACCGTGCACTGTTAAGATTTGATAATAAGAAATTTGTTTAGGTAATTGTAAATATCCTGATCTTACTAATGTTTGTAACAAACCTGCTAATCCCCCAAGGACTAAACAACCAATAGCTACATACATATGCGCCATTACAAGTCTGCTATCATTCTTATTTAATCGTGTTATCATTTTTTATCCACAACCTTTATCATCGACTTCATATCTGCATGTCCGATACCACAATATTCATTACAGATGATTAAATATTCGCGTTTCTCATTGAATGTCTTGTAATATTCACTAATATGTCCAGGTTCTAACATCATGTTGACGTTTGTGCCTGGTAAACTAAATCCATGCAAAGTATCTTTACTTGTCGCAATGATTTTTACTTTTGAACCTTTAGGAATTTCGACTTTACCCGGCTGATAATTGAAAGCTGAAGCAAGAATAACTAATTCATAGTCATAATCTTTGCCGCTAACTTTGTGTAAACCTGGTTTGTTGAAAGGTTCGATTTGATCGACTTTATCAGGATTAACATAGTCTCTACCAGAAGCGGCTGGCGTATGTCCATTATGCAAACCTGTAATCATCAAAATTGTTAAGAAAATGACTAATGAGCTAATGCCGACTTTTAGCCATAACTTTTCGTATTTATGCACAGATTTCACCCCTTAAATTCTTACTAAAAATAAAATAAAACAAATTACCCATAATACTGCAAAGATGCCTCCCAATGTGAAGACTGAATACAGTGTGCCTCTTAAATCCAGATCATCATGAGAGTGGTCATCAGTCTTCTTGTTTAGGTCATTATTTTGGACTGTCATTTTATTCATCCTTTCTTATATTCTCTTCATTATTTATAATAGAATAGAGATTAAAAAATTAATGTGATGTAAATCACACTATTTAAATTATTTGTGTAAAAATAAAGGGGAATTAAAATGGATCGTAATCAAGCATCATTAGATTTACTTTATAAATTAAAAAAAGAAATCGAAAAGTCATCTAACCAACCATTAATTAAACAAATCAATGAAATGATTAAAAAAATATATAACGAACAATATACAGTGAGTTTTGTCGGACATTTTTCAGCAGGGAAATCTACATTAATTAACAATGTTATCGGACAAAATATATTACCAAGTTCTCCTGTTCCTACAACCAGTAACACAGCGCAACTGATTTCTTCAGACAAAAACAGCATTTCCGTTAATTTAAACAACAATCAATATACAGTCGTAGATAATCAAGAAGATGTTAAAAGGCTTAATACTGAAGATAGAGAAGTGGAATCTATTGAAATTGAATTTACATCAGATAAATTCAATAAAGGCTTTACTTTCCAAGATACACCTGGTGTCGATTCAATGAGTGACAACCATAGAGAAAGTGCTTTTCAATATTTGCTGACATCTAATTATGTATTTTATACAGTCGACTATAACCATGTGCAGTCGGATATGAATTTTAATTTTATTAAATCCTTAAACAAATTAGATATTCCGGTGATATTGGTAGTCAACCAAGTCGACAAACATGACGAAGATGAAATCTCGTTTGATACTTATAAAAATCGTGTCAACAAAGCCGTTACAGATTGGAAACTGAATTTAGAGAAGATATTTTATGTTTCTAAATATGATACGCCGAACAATGAGAAGCAGTCATTTAATCAATATATCCATCAGCTTGATCAACAACGTACGGAACACCAAGTATTTATAGACCGTGTAACGAATTACATTAAACAAGAACAGCTGAAATATATTAATCAACATATGGAAACGATTCTTTCTGATATTGATTCTACTGAAGAAACATTCGATGATGATTATCAAGCTTATAAAGAAAAATTCAACGTCCAAAGTGAACAATCATTAATTCAAGATAAAGATCAATTCACTTCAAATTTAAAGGAAAAGCGCAAAGAGATTTTAGATAACGCTTATTTGATGCCTTATGAAATGCGAGAAACGATTCGACATTATTTAGAAACAACTGCTAAAGACTATAAAGTGAAAGGGCTATTTAATAAAGATAAGAAGAAAGCGATGATTCAAGATGAAACGCTTGAACAAGTGAAAGAAGCTTTAGACATCAAAATTCATGATGAAATTACGAAAGTTTGGATTAAATCATTAGAGAACTTAAACAAATACATTCAAGATGCGGACTTATTCGAGAAAATCATCAACCAGCAGTATACGATTAGTAAAGAAGAATTAAGTGGTCATGTACAAGAGCAAACATCGATTACAAATGATTACGTGTTAATTTATTCTAAAGGCATTACAGAAATGATTAATCGAAAAATACGCAATGAAACAAATCAATTAATAGAGGAAATCGTTAATTCGAGTGAAGTGCATAACGAGTCTAATGAAGAAACAAATCAATTAAATGAATATGAAACATATGTTGAATTTAAGAATTTAAAAACATCACTTATCACAAACAATTATCAACATTATTATATTCATCTTGATGAATCTATCGATAAACTAATAGATAGACATTTTATTCATATAAATGACCTTGACCTAGAAGATAAGAAAGAAACGAAACAACAATTCAAAGAAGTTCAAACGGAACATCAAGAAAATAATCTGCAACAACTTAAAGAACAAATCAATCATTTAAAGAAACTACCTTTATTTGAAGGTGAAGTTCATAATATTGAAAGCCAAGTCGAAAGAATAGAGCATAACATCACAAAGATTGCTGTATTCGGAACATTTAGTGCAGGTAAGAGTAGTTTAATTAATGCTATCTTGCAAAAGCCCGTGCTACTAAGTTCACCGAATCCAACGACAGCAAGTATTACTGAAATTAGTTACGGTACTGAACAAGAAGTGACGTTTAAGACTTATGAGCAATTATTAGAAGAAATTAATCATATAACAGAGTTCGCCAATAAACAGTACTCAACAATTGAATCGTTTATTGAAGATAAAGATATTAAACAACATCCTTCATTATCTAGTAATCATTTAGCATTCTTTGAAGCAATTGAGACGAACTTTAATCATTACAAAGATATCTTAAAAGAAGGCAAATCTGTCACCTTCGATATAGAAGAATTAGAAAAGTTAACAGCAGATGATACACATGCTGCATTTGTACACAAAATTAATTTAAGACTTGAAGAAGCATGGTTAAAAGACAAGATTATAATCGATTCACCAGGACTTAATTCAAATAACCAAAGACATACGAGAGAGACTGAACAAATTATTGCATCAAGTGACTTAATTATTTATGTAAGTTATTATAATCACGCCTTTACTGATAAAGACGGTGAGTTCTTAACTTACATGCGTGATATGAATAATTTACAACAATCACAAGGTTTGAAATTTGTTATTAACGCCATTGATTTAGCAGAATCTGAAGAAGATAAACAAGCTGTTATATCTTATGTAGAATCATCATTAGATGCATTGAACATTAAGCCAGAGTGTTATCCAGTTTCAAGTAAACAAGCACTAAAATCACATGATGACGAGTTCAAACGACTTATGGACGCGTTAGACCACTTTGTTAAAGTTGAAAGTAAGCAAGTTCTAAAGTCGCAAGTAGAATCTAGAATTAAACAACTGACGAATGAATTAGAACAAATGGTGCATACGTATAGACAAGATAAAGCACAACTTGAAAAGAGAAAATCAACTTTACTCAGTTATAAAGATAAACAGAACTTCACTAATCAAATTGTGATTAAATCACATCATCAACTTGAAAAAGAAATTCACGATCAACTGTATTACTTGAAAGACAGATTGAATATTCAACTTAATGATATCGTCAAAAAACATTTCAATACATCAACTGTAACGGATCAATTTAAACAATCTCTTCAAATGAGTACGAAATATTATGTAGATGATTTAAATCAGAAATTAAGTCTAGAAAGCTCGCTTATCGTAGAAAGATTGAAGAATTTTTATGCGAGAACATTTGATGATTTATTAACACCAACAATTGTTGAATTAAATGATGCTTCTATTTTAATCTCTAAGTTTAAACATGACTTTGAAAATGAAATCAATCCAGAACCGATTAGCATTCAAGTTCAAGATATTGCGAAACAAACGATTAGTTCAGTGAGTAAGAAAGATTTAATTAAGACATCTAAAGTAAAAGAAACGCAAAATGCAATTTTAAATGATACAATGAAGCTTATCGACCATCCAATCGTGACGTTTAATGAAGCGTTAACTAAAAATTTGGCACATTATGATACAATAGGTGAGTCGTACATCGATCAATATAATCAAGAGACGATTCAACTCATCGAAGATTACTTATCTGTAAATATCGATAATGATGTTATAGAAAAAATCGAAAACGTCTTAAAAGAGATATAAAGGAGCACAATATGAGTAACAAAATATTATTAATAGATGGTATGGCTTTATTATTTAGACATTTTTATGCAACGAGCATTCATAAACAATTTATGAGAGATTCTAAAGGGATTCCTACGAATGCTGTACAAGGATTTATTAGACATTCTTATACAGTGATCAATGACATTAAACCAACACACGTTGCCGTATGTTGGGATATGGGATCTAAGACTTTCAGAAATGATATGTTTGAAGCATATAAATCAAATAGAGTTGCACCACCTGAAGAAATGATTCCACAATTTGATAGAGCGAAAGAAATCGCTGAGAAATTAGGACTACTCAATTTAGGTATTACGAATTATGAAGCGGATGATGTTATCGGGACAATTAGTAAACGCGCTCAAGAAAAAGGACACGAAACATATGTTGTGAGTGGTGATCGTGACTTATTACAATGTATTAATACAGATGTGAATATATGGCTGACGAAAAAAGGATTCAATATTTACAATAAATATGATATTCATAAATTTAGAGAAGAATATGGTTTAGAGCCTCATCAATTAGTTGATGTTAAAGCATTTATGGGTGACACAGCTGATGGTTATCCAGGTGTTAAAGGTATCGGTGAGAAAACGGCGATTAAATTGATACAACAATATCAATCTGTTGAAAATGTTCTTGAAAACATTAATGAATTAACAGCAAGTCAACAAAAGAAAATCATCACATATCGAGATGACTTAGCTATGTCGAAACAACTTGCACAAATTCATACAGATGTACCATTAGCAACTGAAGATTTACTGAATCAAATGACATATCATCATGAAATCGAACAATCAATCGAAATCTGTAATGAACACGAATTATTCGTATCAAGTAAATATTTAACAACAAACTTCTTATAATTAAACGCAAAAAGCATATCACGCCCCGTCGTGATATGCTTTTTATTTATGTTTTAATTGTTTTCTTAAGGCAGTTTGTGCCAATTGATTCGCTTCTTTATTTTGAGCTCGTGGAATCCACTTTACAAATATTAAATCAAATTGACGTTCTAATTCTTTAAATAGCTCGAAGTAGGGTTTGAACGTAGGATTTTTGACATAATCTTTATCAATACTATCAGCTATTAATTTCGAATCTGTATAAATCAATGCATTACCAACTTCTAATTCAATTGCATGTTGAATAGAGAAGATTAATGCTTCCCATTCAGCACGATGATTATCCATTTCACCTAGATAAGATGTGAAATGATGTCTCGCATCATCCGTAATAATGACGCATGCACAACAACTTTCTCCAGGATTGCCTTTAGAAGCGGCGTCAAAATATATTTGCGGCATTTCAATCAACTCTTTCAAATTATTTACCTTCTCATCTAATTTACACGAACGATAAACAGACTTCAATAAATGGTTATAATACTTTTCATTCCGACTTAATAATTCTCCATCAAAATTGTACATAATATTGTAAGTTGTAAAAATTGTATATAAAAATTATAGAGTTTATTATAAATAGTATTTGAAACTGATATTAAAAGTGATATACTATTTCAGAACGAAATTTAATTTTGTTCATATCTTATGTGTGAATAATTATAACGAAAGGAGAGTTAATTACGCACGACCATTCACATATTAATAGTGTGCACTTCACTCATATATCTGAGATTCATTAATAGAATATATACTGAACACATTACTAATGAGATAGAGACAAAATAGTAACGGGGGAACTCAGCCATGAGTAAAGTTGCCTTTTATGAAATTTTATAGTAAAGGGGCTTGCTAATGGATAAGCAACGGAAATTACAGAAATTTAGTATCCGTAAGTACACAGTAGGAACGTGTTCGATACTAATCGGTACGCTTATATTCTTAGGCTTACCAACTCATGATGCATTTGCATCGGAAAATGTAATTCAAAAACATGCACAAGAAGAAAAAGCAGAAGACAATTCAACAGATCCAGTTGATGAAGCATCTGCAATAGAAGAATCATCAAATGTAGAAGGAACTAAAGAAATCGGTACAGCTGAAACACCAGCAGAACAACCAAAAGAAGAAGCAATTACCGAAGCACCTACAGTTGATGAAACAACACAAGATACAACAACTAACGAAGAAACAACAACAGAAGATAAATCAACTACAGAAACAGCATCAACAGAAGAAGCAACTCAAGTTGATACAGTAGCACCAGAAGCTGCTAAAGTTGAAACTGTAGAAAAAGCAGAACAACCAAAAGCTGAATCAATCGAAGTAGCTAAAGAAGAAACAAGTATTGAAGAAACAGCAGAAACTACAGCTCCAACAAGTAATACCGAAGATGTAGTACAACCATCAAGTGTTGAAGAAACACCTGCAGTAGATACACCAACAGTTGAAGCAACAGTTACAAATACAATTTCTGATGTAGATGCAAACAGCGTATCATCCAAATCACTTGAAGATATCGTTAACAACCAAAACAAAGACAAAGTTGAAGCAACAACATTAGAACAACCTTCAAGACAAGCACCTAGAACAGGTGAAAATTACAGCAGCGTATTTAGAGCAGCAGTGTTACAAACGCGAAATGTTAGTAATTATAACCAATTATTAGCTGCACTCAACGATAGAAATGTAGGGAAAATTGTATTTAATAATGATATTACTATGCCTAACCCAACTAAAAATATTTTCGGCGTAAAAAATGATTCTCAAAAACTTAATCTAAATGCTGCTAGAGCAGTTACTATCGATTTAAATAAGCATTTATTTGATACTGCCAAGAATTATTTTGAAATGGATACGAATGGTAAAAACCAACCAGGTTGGAATATCACATTTAGTAATGGCCATATTAATACACAAGATAATCGACCAGGTAGTGGTAGAAGACCAAGAGGACTTATTCAATACGGTTCAAATAGTCATAACCAAATTATTAATTTTAGAGATATAAGTCATACTGGCGTCACATTAGTAAACGATGAAAATCTAAAAGTTAATATTTCCGGTGAATTTACAAGTCATCAGACAGGGAAATTAGGTGCTAATGAAAATTTAACTATTGCAGCCAATGAAATAAGAATTAGTAACGGTAGTACTATTAACATGACTATGACAGGTGAAGGTAAAGTCTTCAAACTTTATACAACTCGTGAAGGCAACGAAAGAGATAAGCTGAAAGGTATACTTGCTTTTGGAGATAATACTAAAGTTAATATAGAAGCTTACGATCCTAAGTTCTATGACTACGGTAATAATTCACAAGATATCTTTTATGTTGAAGGCAAAGGTTCACGTATAACTTTTGGTGATAATAATAAAATCACTTTAAAAGGACAAGATATTTTTAATTTTGATTCCGAATACGCTATGGTTTCCTTTGGAGAAAATAACACTGTAAATGTTGATCAAAGAGGTAATGGTCAAATTATAAATATGCATGATAATTCGGATTTTGAATTAGGAAGAGGAACTCAATTTTTAGCTACTTCAAACGGTAAGATTAATCAAGGACGTCCAAGTCCTCGTGACAATACTTTAGTTAGATTCAAAGCAATTAGCCGCCTAATAATTAAAGAAGATGCTACTTTTAAATTAGATGCAATTAACCATTTAAGAAATGCAAATACTGGTAAGGTTCATAGTCATAATGCGCTTTTCGTAATGGAAGGATGGAGAGGCGCAGCATCTGAAATTATACTTAAAAATAACGCTACTTTTGATTTACGTACTGATAATACTGATTTTGACCACTCTGAAGTATTAGTTTTACCAAATTTATCTTCTAATGATACAAGTTTAAAAATCGAAGGTACTGCAAAATACGTGAATATTCAACGTACTGCTACAACACGTCATCCAAATAAAAATACTGCAATGATTTATGGTGATGGTAAGGCTATTATTACATGGAAAGGTGACCACCGTGTAATGACGTGGAATACTAACCACTTAAGTGATAAAAACAAAACTTATGAAAACTTAGTTAATGGCGATACTTCAAACCCTGATCATGTATGGAACAATATTAATAATTTTACAGCAAGATTATATAATCATGAACTTACTGTAGAATCACTAAGTGATCCTAAAAACCCAGATGCAAGTAGTAGAAATACACCTTTAAGTAATATCGATCGTAATACTTCAAATCATAAAAATATTTCAAGCATGAATGCTGGTGATATTACTAGATTTGTTTTAATTGGGCATGATGTAGAATTAACTTCAATTGAAGAGAGAAACACAGTATTTACAGCAATACAAGATGAATCTAAGCAAAAAGGCGAACATAATACTACTCAAGAAGGACGTGACGGACTTCGTACAAAATATACTACAAGATTAAAAAACAACGAGGGTAATGGTTATGTTACTTCTTCATATATCAGAGATAAAAATGGAAATCCTATTACACCTATTGAAAAACATGTAGAAGTAAATACACTTGAAGTAACAGAAGAAGATATAGAATTCAAGACAATTTATGAAGCTGATACTATAAAATTGACTACAGAGCCAAATGAAACAATCCAAGAAGGCATAAATGGTAAAAAGAAAGTTTCTACTGTATATAAATTGAATGAGGAAACTGGTGAGTTAATTGAAACTGTTGAAACAGCTGAAGATGGTACTCAAACAAATCCTGTTGTAACTGAAGAAACTCTTTTAGAAAAGCAAGATAAAATTATTAAAGTAGGGGCTAAAGAGGTAACAACAGAAGATATTCAGCCTACAGTTGAATATGAAGATGATCCAAATTTACCTAGTGGCATTGAAGAAGTCGCTGATGAAGGTATTCCTGGTAAGAAAACTGTTACGACTATTTATAATATTGATCCTGAAACAGGTAATAGAACTACAGTAGCAAGTACTAACGAAGAAATATCAAAAGAGCCAACTAGAAAAATTGTTAAGCGTGGTATTGGAACAAATGCTGACCTAAATACTCCTGGATACAGTGACACACCAAGAGAAACTAAACCTGGTAAGGCTGTTGATGTACCACAAAATGATGATACAGAGTTACCTGCTGGTACTAAATTCAGTATTCCTAGTGACCGCGTACCAGCTGGTTGGACGGCTACTATTAACCCAGATAATGGTAATGTAACAGCAACACCTCCAGCTGATGCAGCATCAGGTACTACTGCTGATATTCCAGTTGAAGTGACTTATCCTGATGGTACTAAAGATACTGCTACTGCTAAAGTTACAGTAGTTCCGAACGAAGCTCAGGGTAATAATCCAAACTACGGTAATGAGCCGGTTCCTACAAAACCTGGTGTAGCTAAAAATGTGCCTCAAACTGGTGATAATACTTTGCCTCCTGGTACAACTTATGAAATTCCTGAAGGTGCTAAAATTCCTGACGGTTGGACTGCTACAGTTGATCCTAATACTGGTGTTGTGACTGTTACACCTCCTGATAACTCAAGTAATGGAGATTCAGCTAATATTCCTGTAAAAGTTAAGTATCCAGATGGTTCTTCTGACGATACAACTGTTCCAATTAAAGTAGTTACAAATCAAGCTGAAGATCATACTCCAGGATACGAAGATCAAACTACTATTCCTGGTAAAACTCTTGAGGTATCACAATCTGGAGATAAAAAGTTACCATCTGGTACTAAGTTTGAAATTCCTGAAGATAGTGTTCCTGATGGTTGGATTGCTACAGTTGATCCTATTACTGGTGTAGCGACTGTTACCCCTCCTGCTAATTCTAATGGAGATGAATCAGAAAGAATTACTGTTTTAGTTAAATATCCAGATGGTACTTCTGAAGAAACTGAATTTATAGTTGAATTATCAATACCTAACAGTACAGCTTACCAGCCAACTTATGGAAAAGAACCAATTCCAGTCAAACGCGGTACAGCTACTGAGGTTTCTCTAAAAGATAATGATGCGCCAAAAGGTAGTGTATTTGAAATAGATGAAAAGAGTGTAACTAATGGTTGGACTGCTACAATTAATCCTGAAACAGGTGCTATAACTGTTACATCTCCAACAAATATACCAGGTGGAACCGTACAAGATTTTGGAGTTTTAGTTAAGTATCCAGATAGTACTTCTGAATTAATACCTGTGAAGGTGATAGTAGACGACAGCAATAGCAGCTCTGATGATAACGGAGGTTCTGATGCGAACCCTGATTCGAACAATGGTTCTGACTCTGCTGCAGACAGCAACTCAGATTCTAACTCAAACAGTGGCTCTGATATGAACTCTGATTCTAACAACGATTCTGGTTCTAACACTAACAGTAGTTCTGATTCAGACTCAAATAATTCAGGTTCTAATACAGACAGCGGCTCAGACTCTTATTCAAATAGCGGTTCTGATTCTGCTACTGATAGTTCTTCTGATTTAGACGCTAATAATTCAGGTTCTAATACAGATAGCAGCTCTGATAAAGATTCTAACTCTGCTAATGACAGCAACTCGGACTCTAACTCAAACAGTGGTTCTGATTCTGCTACTGATAGCTCTTCCGATTCAGATCCTAACAACAACTCAGGTTCTAACACTGATAGCAGCTCGGACTCTAAATCTAATAGTGGATCTGACATGAACTCTGATTCTAATAACGATTCTGGTTCAAACACTAACAGCAGTTCTGATTCTAACTCTAATAGTGGCTCTGATATGAACTCTGGTTCTAATACAGACAGCAGCTCTGATAGTCAATCTGATAAAGATTCTAACTCTGCTAATGACAGCAACTCTGATTCTAACTCTAACAGCGGTTCTGACTCTGCTACAGACAGTAACTCAGCTACTGATAGCTCTTCTGATTCAGATGCTAACAATGACTCTGGTTCTAACATTGATAGTTCTTCTGATTCAGACGCTAATA
The DNA here is from genome assembly GCF_022386995.1 of Mammaliicoccus sp. N-M50. Taxonomy (NCBI): domain Bacteria; kingdom Bacillati; phylum Bacillota; class Bacilli; order Caryophanales; family Staphylococcaceae; genus Mammaliicoccus; species Mammaliicoccus sp. N-M50. Next base: position 460,691 of record NZ_JAJNJA010000002.1, read on the forward strand.
ATTCAGGTTCTAACACAGACAGCAGTTCTGACAGTCAATCTGATAAAGATTCTAACTCAGCTAATGACAGCAACTCAGACTCTAACTCTAACAGTGGTTCTGACATGAACTCTGATTCTAACAACAACTCAGGTTCTGATGCAAATCCTGATTCGAACAATGGTTCTGACTCTGCTGCAGACAGTAATTCAGCTAATGATAGTTCTTCTGATTCTGAAGCTAATGGCGGTTCTGATTCTAGCTCAACTTCAGATGCTAACAGTAATTCTGATTCAGACTCTAATTCAAACAGTGGTTCTGACACAAGCTCTGACGCTAACAATAATTCAAATTCTAACACTGATAGCAGTTCTGAAAACCATTCTAACAAAAATTCTAACTCTGCTAATGACAGCAGTTCGGACTCTAATGACAACACTGGATCTGATGCAAATCCTGATTTAAATAATGGTTCTAGTTCTGCTACAGATAGCAACTCAGATAGTAACACTAACAGCGGTTCTGATAGTCAATCCGATAAAGATTCTAACTCTGATACTGACAGTAACTCAGCTACTGATAGTAGTTCTGACTCTAACAATGACTCAGGTTCTAACACTGA